>JAITIK010000005.1 GCA_031279555.1 Treponema sp.
AAAAAACCAAAAAGAATGGTATTCCGGGAAAAAGAAGCGCCATACGGTAAAGACTCGGGTGATTATCGAACGGAAGAATAAAAAGATTGCAGATGTCAGGGAGGCGGCCGGAAGCGTCCATGACTTCAAACTGTTCAAGGACAGCACAGGGGATTCGATTAACGAAACTGTCGGGATAGACGCGGATCCTGGCTGTCCGGGGCTGGAAAAACCGCACGGGAAGAGCCGTATTCCAAAGAAGGCAAGTAACTGCCATAAGCTTGCCAGGCGTGAAAAGGAGCACAATACACGGCTTGCGCCAAGGAGGGTAGTCATTGAGCATATCAACGCTAAAATAAAAACGTTTAAGAGTATGTCATATCCATACAGGAATCATCGCACAAGACATTTATTAAGAATGTCTCTCATTTGTGGTATTATTAATTTTGAATTATGCCTTTAATTCTGGTTTCCGAACAAGTCTAATAAAAAAAGGGGCGCTATTTCTTTCATACGTGTTCCTATATCCATCTCTTTGTTTTAAATAATTTAATATGACAATTCAACGCCGTAAGCTGATATGATTGTCATACTAAATAAAACCAAGCCGTTCTCTGAATAGAAATCCCCGTTTCTTGGTTCACGATGCAAGCGTAAAAAACACCGCCCCCGCTTGTACAAATAAAACTTCCGGCGCATAGCATTCTTCCTCTCGCAAAAACCTACAAACGCGGCTTGTCAGTCCGCTTGTCATAGGTTTTTGCATAGTGGTAAAAAACATAGCGCCGGTTCTTTCTGCGGTTATTGTATAATTCCTTATATAATAAAAAATTAAAATGTGAGCCGCGAAGGGATCGAACCTTCGACCCGCAGATTAAGAGTCTGCTGCTCTACCAGCTGAGCTAGCGGCCCCCCACATCATTAAATTATAGAGATAGTATAGAAAAAAACGCTGTCTGTGTCAAGTCTTTTGCGGTTCTTTTTTATAGAAAATGGCGTTATATTCCTGCGCTGTCAATAAGCAAGGCGTTGGTTTTTTTATCCCGTTTTTCAGGCTTTGAAATCTGAAGCGAAATCAGCGCGCCGGCGGCCAGGCGCCTCATCGCCTCTTGCCCGCCCCGTATAAGAACAAGCCCTTTTTTCGAACAGGCGTATCTGCCGGCAAGAGGCTTTCGCCCCGGCGCTAAAGGGGGAAGCGGAAAATCATCAGACAGTACGCGCGCTTGAAGATCGGCATTTGCATGGAGGTCGTCCGCCTCATTTTCAGATGTGGCTGCGCCGTTGACGGCAAACAGAAAACTCAACGCCGCCCGATCCTTGGGAAGTCCGGCGTCCGCCGACAGCTTGAGGAGGGGTTCCGGCGCATCAAGGGTGAGGAACGCGAAGTGGCACCATTTGGATTTTGCGCCGTCATAAGCGCCGCCTGAAGTTGCGGCGTGGGGCGCAAGAGGGCAGCGACCCGGTTGGGGGCAGGGCGATTGCGGGACAAAACCCTTGCGTATGAGAGCGTTTCTCAGCGAAGAGATGAATTCGCCTGATCGCGGAACGCCGGGTTCCACAACAAGCGCCTGCGAAGCTAAAACGGCGAGCCTTCTTCCTATAATGTCCGCTTCATTCTGTAAGGAAACAATATGCGGCAGCTTCTGGTGCGTTTCGTTGAACACATTGATGGCGGCGGCCAGCGCGGGTCTTTTTCCGTAAACCGGCGCATGTATATCGCCTTTAATGGTTCTGATTGTCCATGCGGAACCGGCGCCCGCAAGCGCGAAGAAGACATTCTTTCCCGCGTCAAGAACAGCCTGCGTATGATCGATGCATTTGAATTCGAGCGGCATGTTTCGTAGTTCCGGTCTTGCGATCCAGAGGGCAATGACAAAAGTCAGGGGACCTGAACCCAAATCAACGATCACGTCACCCGGGTCCAGACGCGGGGTCAAAGACGGAAGCAACCGGCACAGCCTATAAACATTCCACGGAAGAAAATAGCGAAGATACGCGGACAACAGGGCAGGTTTTCCCAGATAGGAAGCCGTACGGCTTCCCCTGTTGTTTGTGAGCAAGCGGGAAAGTTCCACAATATCATTCGGCAACGCGCGCCGGAATTGTCCGGGCAACGGGAAAATCCTGTCAACAAGCGGTGGAATGGCGTCAACAAGAAAGCGGACCTCAGCGGACAACGGAGGGAAAAGCGTCATACCATGCATAGTACTGCTAGTTGCGCGAATGTGCAAGGGGCAGAGTCCGTTCTTGCGTGTCGCCTGGCGCCGGCATTTGCGCCATCTACATTTCTCCCAGCAACTTTCCGCTCTGCCGGTAGCTGAAAAAGGCGCTATTCGAAAAAATTATATGATCAAGAAAATTGATGCCCAAAATTTCAGCGGAGCATTGCAGCCTTTCGGTGATTTCATCGTCTTCTGGTGAAGGGGAAAGCTGCCCTGACGGATGGTTGTGGGCGCAAATCACGGCGCTTGCCCGGTCAAGCAAAGGATCCGCAAACACTTCGCGGGGGTGTACGATGGTCTTGTTTACAAGCCCTATGGTAACGATGCGCACCGCAAGCGCCTCGTGCGCTCCATTCAAGGAAACGCAGATGAATCGTTCCTGACACCTGTCCGCATGGTGCTGTATCAGGTTGAAAATATCTTGAGGATGGCGTATTCGCGTTCCAGCGACCCCCCAACGCCGCCTTCCAAATTCCAGCATGGCAACCACGGAACACGATTTGCTCGCGCCAAGTCCGGTTAGTTCGGCAAGCTCTTCCACATTGGGTATGCCTTTTTCCTTATCCAGCCGTTCCAGCAGTTCCGACGCAAGGACGCTTACGTTTTTTCCCTTTATCCCCGCGTTAAGCAGAATCGAGAGCAATTCTTTGTCCGAAAGAGAAGCGGGTCCATGTTCCATGAGTTTTTCTCTTGGACGGTATTCAACCGGAAGCGAAAGCGGTCCTGGAGTTTTTCCGTTTGAATCGCAGACTTTGCCATTCCGGTCTATATTCATATAATCGTAGTCGTTCACATATTTATAGAAGGAAACGCCGCGTGGTTTGCTTGATGTTTTTTCTCCATTTTTCCTTTGCCCTTCGCATCATGAATAAAAAGCCTTTTTCAAAACGCGAACTACGTTCGGATCGGGTTTGGGAAAGGCCGCCACAGGCTTGTGAAAGCTTCCAGATACTAGGATTTTTTTTTATACTGTGCTAGACTTTTCTTATGGATACTTTTAAAAATATGTTCATTGACGCAGCCAATGATGCATCTCCAGACGCGCTTCCCTCGTGGAACCTCGAAGCGATCTACCCATCGTTTGATTCGCCCGAATACAAGCGGGACATTGCCCTGCTTGAAAAACGCGCCGCTCTGCTGTTGGAGTCGCTCACAGACTCCCTGCCGTTTGACGCCGCTTCTGTAGTGCAAGCGATTCGCACATGGGAAGACGTTGCGGACACTGCGGAAAATCTGATGTCCTATACGGAAGCCGTCTACACAACCGACACCCGCAACGGCAGGGCGCTCGCTGAAATAAATGCCGTTGAGGCGGCAAGGCTGCCGCTTGGCAAGGCTGAGGTCATCCTTCGGAACAAACTCGCTGAAATTGAAGATTGGGAGCGGTTGTTCCGCACGGACAAAGCCCTTGAACCTTACGAGTTTTTTATTGCCGAAGCTGTGCGCAAGGCTCATTTTCAAATGGCGCCGGACATGGAAGACCTTGCCAACGATCTCGCGCGATCCGGCGCGGACGCATGGCAGCGCCTGCATGAGGCGGTTTCTTCCACCGCAGGCGCCGCGTACGGCGCGGTTGACGGCGCGTGGAAAACCGTCGCCCAACTGCGCGGCATGGCGGCGGACAATGACCGCTCGGTGCGGGAGAAGGCGTATAAAACGGAACTGGAGGCGTGGCGGAGCGTTGAAATTCCGCTTGCCGCCGCGTTGAACGGGGTGAAAGGCGCGGCGATTGCCATGGACACGCGGCGGAACTGGCGCAACGCCGCAGGCGAATGCGAGCCCCTGCAAAAAGCGGCGTTTCAGTCGCGCATAAGCGAAAAAACGCTTTCTTCCCTCATCGCCGCCCTGGAATATGCCCTGCCGTTGTTCCGAAGGTATCTCACGATAAAGGCCGCTGCGCTCAAAATCCCGGTGTGCGCGTTCTACGATCTTTTTGCGCCTGTCGGCGAAAGGCGGCGGTGGACGTTTGACGAGGCGTCCAAATTTATCGTGGGCCAATTTTCGGCTTTTGATCCGGCGATGGGCGCGTTCGCGCAAGCGGCTTTTGACGCGCATTGGATAGACGCCGGTATACGGGAGGGCAAAGTAGGCGGCGCGTACTGCGCGGATTTCCCGCTTGCGGGAGTTTCCCGCATTCTCTGCAACTTTGACGGCTCTTTCGACAGCGTGAGTACCGTGGCGCATGAACTTGGACATGCGTGGCACCATGACGTCATCAAGTCCCTGCCCCGTACGCAGTCGATGTATCCTATGACGCTCGCGGAAACCGCAAGCGTATTTGCTGAAACCATAATTTTTGAGGGCGCCTATACAAAAGCGGCGTCCAACGCGGAAAAACTGTTTTTAATAGAAGCGAATCTCAAGGACTGTTGTCAGGTCATTGTCGATATACTATCCCGCTTTTATTTTGAAAAGGCGCTGTTTGAACGGCGCGCCGCGTCGGAGCTTTCCCCTGAAGAACTATGCGCTCTTATGATTGATGCGCAAAAGAAAACGTACGGCGGCGGACTTGATGAAAATCTATTGCATCCGTATATGTGGGCGGTGAAAAGCCACTATTACAGCGCGGCGCTGGGGTTCTACAACTACCCTTATGCCTTTGGGCAGCTTTTTTCGCTTGGCTTGTACGCCGCGTACTCAGAAAACAAACAGGGCTTTGCGGAGAAATACAAGGCCATGCTTGCATTGACCGGCAGCGCAGCCGTCGAAGATGTCGCTCGTTCTATTGGTTGCGATATTGAAGGCGGAGCCTGTGAAGGCAATGCCTTCTGGCGAAAAAGCCTGGATATATTGAAAAAAAGAGTTGACGAATTTGAAGAGCGCGCGCAATGCTGAAAATATGGAGCGTTTCCCCCAACGCGAACTACGTTTGGGTTGGGGCGAACCTCCGGTTCGATGGGAAACGCTTTGGAAAAAGCGGGTGAAAGTCCGCTTTTTCTCCTTAAATCTAAGGCGGCTTTCCCAAAGCTGCCGTCCTGTACATTTTGGGAAAGTCTCTATAGAGAAATGAATTGGAGGAATAATATGAATGAACGTGCAGCGGTGTTAGGCGCGGGCGCGTGGGGAACCGCAGTTGCCAAGTCAATAGCTGACAAAGGCATTGATGTTGTTATTTGGGGGCTTGAAAGCGACGTAGTGGAAGACATAAATGAGCGGCGCATCAATTCGCGGTTCTTGCCCGATGTCGGTCTTCCCGAAACGTTGACGGCGACCACGGACCTGGCCGATGCCGCCGTCAACCGTGAATTTCTTATTTTGGCGTCGCCCTCTCTGTACCTTTTGGATACGGTGAAAAAAATTCTTACCCTCCCGTCAATTCGGGATGGGGAAACAACCATCGCCGTTATCACCAAGGGTTTTTTGGTAAGCCCCAAAGGTCCGCGGCTTATCCTTGAAATGCTGGAAGATTACCTTCCCGGTTTTTACCAGCATTCCCTTGTGTATATAGCGGGTCCGAGCCACGCCGAGGAGGTGGGGCGCGGAAAGATCACGGGGCTTATCGCGGCGAGCGAAAACGCCAAGAATTCGATCCGTTTCAGGAATCTGCTCAAAAGCGAGCGGCTTTTGGTGTTTTCCTCCCTTGACGTCAAGGGCGTCCAAGTGGCGGCGGCGGCAAAGAACGTCATCGCCATAGCATTTGGTATGCTTGACGCGCTTAAAACAGGCGTTGATGACGTTGAAAGCGAGATGTTTGGCGACGGCACCGCGTCTCTGCTCCTCGCCGCAGGCCTGAACGAGATACAGGCGCTTGGACATGCAATGGGATCGACCCATCCCGAAACCTTCACCTCAATTTCTGGCGTCGGCGACCTTGACGTCACCTGCCGTTCAGTCTGGGGACGGAACCGCAGATTCGGCCGGGAAATCATTGAAAAGCGTATTCTTGAGCGATTCAACGATTTAGACGATCTGATAAACCGCATCAAAGAGGTGGGATATCTGCCGGAAGGCGTCGCCGCCGCCAAACATATAAAAGTTTTAGCGGAAAAATACAGACTCAAGCTGCCGATAAGTCTGGGGATTCATCAAATTTTGAACAGGGAAATCGAACCTGCGGAATTCCTGAAAAATTTTTTGGACAGCTTGTCCTAGAACTTGTTCCATGTTTGCCCTAATCTTAAAAAAGAGGAAGCCGGGAAAATGCCAGTTTATTCGTTTAACGCCTTGCTTGGTTCTTTTTTAGTTGTTGTTATTATTTGTATTGACTATCTCCTCAAATACAATACGGATGCCGTTCAAAGAGAAATCTTCATTTCTTGTTTGATTATGACGCTTCTGGCGATAACGTGCGACTTCATCCATCATATGCTGGCAGGACAAGGCGGACAAACCATACAAACCGCGCTTTATATTGTTAATACGCTGTATTATGTTTTTCAGGTCGGCATGATGTACGCGACGGTTGTTTTTCTTGACTATATCTCTTACAAGAATATGAAGCGGTTGAAAATAATCATTATAATAGTCGCCGCTATTAACCTTGTCCATATAGCCGCGCTTTTACTCAACCTGCGGTGGGGTTTTTATTTCTTTTTTACGAATCGCAATGAATTCATGTACGGCGACAAGTATTTCATCCGTTTGTTAATAAGCTATCTTCCTTTTATTCTTAATATTATTGATCTGCTTTTATCCTATAAAAATATTTCCGTCTATCATATCAACCTGATTTTCATAATCCTTATATTGTCAAGCGCCGGCTCCACGATCAGTTTCATAGCAAATAATACGTCGTTGTTCTGGATATGCTCCGCGTCATGCCTTTTGGCTCTCTACTTTTTTATTATGCATACCGAAACGCAATTCGATGTCCTTACCGGCGTCGGCAACAGGCGCTTGTTTTACGAATTTATCGACAGGCTGAACAAGCAAAGCGGCGAACAATCATGGTCAATAGCCATGCTTGATATTGACGACTTCAGATATATCAACAGCGCGTACGGTCATACTGAGGGCGACAATGCCCTGCGGAATGTGGCGGACACTATTAAAGGGTGCATCCGCGACTCAGATTTAGTCGTCCGTTACGGAAATGACGAATTTATTCTTGCCGTTCAATCCGAATATGACATCGAAAAACTCATAGCGCGTATTCAGCAGGCGATATACGATCAGAATGAGAAAAGCGTCCGCGCTTATAAACTGAGGCTGAGTTATGGGTATGGCGTCTTTGTCACCCATTCAGCGCAAAACATCAATGATGTTCTTGTTCATATCGAAAAACTCATATGCAGCCAGAAAAACGCGAAGCGGAGAAACGGAGACAGGAGCGTTGAATGACATCGGCTGGTTACATCGGTACGTATACCCACGGCGCGGGCGGGAGAAGTACGGGCATTTATTCATTTCTTTTTGACAGCGACGCTGGCGAAGCGCGGGATCTGCATATCGCGGCGGAAGCGGTGAATCCAGAGTTCCTCGTTTTGTCCGCTTCTAAAAAATTTCTGTATGCGACAAATGAGATCAATGAATTTCAAGGAAAGCCCACAGGAGCCGTCTCCGCTTTTGCGGTAGGCGGAGCGAGGGGGGAAAAACTCTCTTTTATTAACCACGTTTCCAGCATGGGGAAAAGTCCATGTCATATCGCGCTTGACAACAGTGGAACGTACGCCGTTGTTTCTAATTATCTGGAAGGCTCCGCAACGGTTTTTCCCATACACGCGGATGGAAGCGCTGGCGAATGCATCCAGATCGTTCAGTTTACGGGAAACGGCCCCAATAAAGAGCGGCAGGAAGCCTCGCATGGACACTTCTTTATCTCGCGTGAGACGCCGGGAATGGAGTGTCCCAACTTTGCGCTTGCCTGTGATTTAGGCTCAGACAGGATATGGAGGTTCGCTTTTGACAAAAACAGGCGAAAGCCGTTGCTTCCGCTTGATCCGCCGTTTTTTCAATCGGCCGCCGGTTCGGGTCCAAGACACGCGATTTTCCACCCTGCGAAGGACATTGTATATGTGGCAAATGAGCTTGCTTGCACTGTCGACGTCTTCTCTGGCGCATGCCGCTCCCTCTTGCAAACCATTCCGGTATTGCCAACCACGGCAGCCGCCGGCGCCACGGTAGCCGCGATCAAGTTCGGCGCGGATGCCCGGCGCCTCTACGTGTCAACCCGCGGCTATGACAGCATAGCGTCATTCCGCGTTATGGAAGACGGATTGCTCGAACTGGAACGGATTGTTCCGTCCGGCGGCAGAATGCCGCGGGATTTCGCTGTTGATCCAACCGGAGCCTACCTGCTTGTTTGCCACCAAGAGTCGGACAACCTTGTCGTCTTCCATATTGATAGGAAAACGGGCGTTCTGGAAAAAATCCGCGAATACAAAGCGCTGTCAGGCGTGTGCATCATCATGTGAAAACAAATCGCGCTTATACCATTAGGAACTGTGCAAAAATAAGATGCGGCTGCCGGAGCGATGGACGCCAATCGTTTTGTGGAGCATGTCCAGGATGTTCTATTGCCATCAGCGGTACAAGTTTGTTTATATGGATAAATCTCATATGGTAATTTTTTAAATCTTGATATTCTAAATCCCTTAATATTAGATCGGTACGTCCGTAACAACGCCCGGTATTGGCGGTATTAGTGAACGCTGATGCAAGTTTTATCGTTCCGTCAGATATGCCTTCGCTATTCCTCAAGACGTAAATGGGATCTGCGCATAACGGAACTGCCGAAAAACGAGCGCTATTGAACTTTCTCTTGAAAAAAGGCGCGGTCTGGTGTATACTAAAAATCATGATGCGTTTTTTGTTCGCGGTATGTTGTTTTTTTCTGCTGAATCCCCTGTTTGCGGAAGACAATAACGGTGGTTTTGACGATGGCGGCGGCAATGCCGGCGTCATTGCCAATGGCAATGACGTTGCGCTTTTCAGGGCGTGTATGAAGGGGGACGCCCCGCAAGTACACGCGCTTTTGGAAGCGGGCGCGAACGCGAATGTCGTCAATAACGGGATATCCGTGCTGATGTTCGCCGTGAATGCCGGAAATGTTGAAATTGTCAAGCGGCTTGTCTCCGCAGGCGCCGACGTCAATTACAAAAACGATGCGGGTGTTGGAGCCTTGTTTCTCGCGGCGTATTCGGGCGATGTAGACATGGCAAACGCGCTCTTGTCAAAAGATGTGAATCCCGAAGACGCATACGTCGCCGCGCATATCGCGCTTCTACGGGAAAATGCTGATGTTGCGGCGCGGTTGCAAGATGCCGCCGAATATGGAAAACTTGACTACCGGAAATTGCGGCGCGATGAATATACAGCGGGCGCGCGTTTCTGGGTCTATTATAAGGTTGCGCGTATTTTTGTGGATAAGGAATCCGTTTATCGTGCGTTTTGTCTTCTGAAAGAAACAAAAGATGGAGAACCGAACGGCAATTACGAATTTTATATCGAATCAAAAGAACGGTTCCCTTTCATTGAAGGGGATGTCATAGAAGCCTTGGTCTCGTATCGTACGCTTGAACACACCGAAGTAAGCGTCACGCCGTACCGTGCGGTTGAACAGGCGATTTTTCAAATAGATAAAATAATTGAAATTTGGTAGCGTCCTTTGGGCGGCGAAACGTCAGGCTTTCTCCGTGCGCATGCGTATCGACAAAGAACGCAATTCATCAACGACATACACATTGCGCACTGCGATTTCCGGAGGGACTTTCAACACCACTGGGGCGAAATTGACTATCCCTCGAATTCCGGCTGCTATGAGTTTATCTGCGGCGAGCTGGGCTTGATCTTCCGGCACACAGAGCAGGCTTATCTCTATGGCGAACCGGTTGATGACTTCGTTCATCTTGTAAGTGGGATACAATGGCACTGGCGATGAAAGAATTTCAACGCGGTTGACATTGGCGTCAAAACCCGCTATCAACTCAAACTCGCCGTGTTGGAAGGCGCTGAAATTAAGATATGCGGAACCCAGTCGCCCAAGCCCCACGACGCAGATTTTCTGTTTGCGGTCAAGGAGCAGGGTTTTCTTGATGGCGTTTTCCAAGCCGGCGCTGTCATAGCCGCTCGCCCTTCCAATATCTGCGGCAAGGTAAGAAATATCCTTGCGAATAGAATTCCTCGACCAGCCAGTAAGCGATTCTATGTGCGCGGATGTCAGCATAGCGGCTCCGCCTTTCTCAAGCAGTTTTAAGAGATAGAGAAGCCTTTCTTTTGCGGGTTCGGGAATCTCCATGTCATGGTTCTTCACGGATAAGCGCTTCCATGAAACCTGCCTGCCCGATCTTTTCGGCGACCGTTTGAACATCGTCAGCCTTTATCCCCGAAAGCACCACGCGGTACAAGTCGCCGCTCCGTTCATACACCGGACTCAAACCTACGCTTCTTAATTTTTCAAAAGCAGACACCGCGTTCTTGGGGACTCTGAACGCGCCGATTTGCAGACGATACCGCTTGTTTGTTCCCGTGGGCGGAATGGCGGGCTTTATGACCGCTGGCTTTGTCGGTGCAACGGCTAGGGGCGGCGTTTGCGGAGCGGAGGGCGCGGGGACAGAGGGCGCGGCGACGGCTGCTGCGGACGGCGGCGTTTGCGGAACGGCCGACGCGGGGACAGGGGGCGCTATTGCCGCAACCGGATCCCCCGTAGGTCCGGGAACTGCGCCCGCTTCGGCAATGGCAATGCTGACTGGAACGCTGCCACTTGTGATCATATCCAAGTGTTCGGCGGCGGCTTTTGACAGATCTATATTTCGATTAGAAATAAAGGGTCCCCTGTCGTTTACCCGCACTGTCACCTTTTTATTGTTGTTTTTATTCGTTATGGTCAGCAACGTGCCAAAAGGCAACTCGGGATGAGCCGCAGTATAATCATTTGAATTAAAAGTTTCTCCAGAGGCGGTGGTTTGTCCATCAAATTCCGTTCCATACCATGAAGCGATCCCATCTTCCTGAAAGGTTGCCGCTTGCGCGTTGCACACGAGTGTAAAAACAAAGGCTTCTATAGTAATCAAAATAAACTTCTTCATATTTCTTTTATCGGTCAATTATAAGAGAAAGATAAACCGGATGCGAAACTTTTACATGAGGAAATCGTCGTCGCTCCTGAATTTTTTCGCAAAATTTTGCGAAAAAATCAAAAACCCAGAGGCTTTCCCAAAACTAACCCGAACGCAGTTCTCGTTTTGAGAAAAGCTCCCTATTGACAAAAATTTTGAAATCGTATATTTTTATATCGATATATAAATATCTATATAAGGAGGTTGTGCGGTGGCAAATTCCGAAGGTTCGGTATCTCTCGCCGTATTTAACAGACTGGCCTTGTATGTGCGGCGGTTACGCGACATGAAAGCTGAAGGTTTTGTTACGGTATCGTCGGTCGCTTTGGCGGACGCCCTTTCGCTTAACCGGTCTTTGGTGAAGAAAGACATTTCGTGCGCTATCGTGAATGAAGGAAAACCCAAAGTCGGCTACAACATTGATGAACTTATTGAAGATATTGAAAGTTTTTTGGGCTACAACAACACAAAAGATGCGGTATTGGTGGGTGTGGGAAAGCTGGGGCAGGCGTTGATGGGGTACCGGGGTTTTGAGAAATACGGATTGAACATTATCGGAGGGTTTGACATTGATGAAACCATAGTATCAAAAGAAATCAACGGGAAGAAAATTCTTCCAACCGGCAAATTGGAGAGCGCGGTGAAAAAGCTGAATATAAAAATAGCGATACTGACCACGCCCGGTGAACAAGCGCAAGCGATAACGGACATATTGGTAAAAGCGGGAATACGGGCTATATGGAATTTTACGCCGGCGCATATAAAAACGCCAGATGATGTGGCGGTCAAGAACGAGGATATGGCAGTCTCACTCGCCGTATTATCACAACAGTTAAAGGAAATCCTAAAAAAGGAGTCAGAATGAAGAAAGAAGAAAAAAACGATGGCGCCGAAAATTTGGCGCTCACTATCGAAAGGGTACGGAAGGCGCAAGCAATTTTCGCGGCCTATACCCAGAAACAGGTAGACAAGATTTTCTTTGAGGCTGCTCTGGCGGCCAATCGAGAGAGAATCCCGCTCGCAAAGCTGGCGGTGGAAGAAACCGGCATGGGCGTGGTGGAGGACAAGGTGATAAAAAACCATTACGCCGCCGAGTACATCTACAACGCCTATAAAAACACAAAAACAACCGGCGTCGTGGAGGAGGACGAGACCTATGGACTAAAGAAAATAGCTGAACCCATAGGGCTGATTTGCGCGGTCATTCCGACCACCAATCCTACGTCCACCACCATATTCAAGACTCTGCTGGCGTTGAAAACCCGAAACGGCATCGTAATCAGTCCGCACCCGAGGGCGAAGAATGCGACCGCGCAAGCTGCAAAAATCGTGCTGGAAGCGGCGGTCAAAGCTGGCGCTCCCGAAGGCATAATCGGCTGGATTGACGAACCGAGTCTTGAATTGACCAACACCCTTATGAGAGAAGCTGACATTATTCTTGCCACCGGCGGTCCGGGCATGGTGAAATCCGCATATTCCAGCGGAAAACCGGCTTTGGGCGTGGGAGCGGGCAATACTCCCGCTCTTATTGACGACAGCGCGGACGTACTGCTTGCGGTGAACTCCATCATCCATAGCAAGACCTTTGACAACGGCATGATCTGCGCGTCTGAGCAATCGGTGATTGTTCTTGATGCGATATACGACAAGGTTAAAGCTGAATTTCTTAAGCGCGGATGCTATTTTCTCAATCCTGAAGAAACGGAAAAGGTGCGAAAAACCATTATAATCAATGGATCGCTGAACGCGAGAATAGTCGGGCAAAAGGCGGCGAAAATCGCGGGATTAGCCGGAATAGCGGCGCCTGAATCCACTAAAATACTCATAGGCGAGGTGGAAAACGTGGATTTGAGCGAGGAATTCGCCCATGAAAAGTTAAGCCCCGTACTCGCCATGTACCGCGCGCCGAATTTTGAAGATGCCTTGCGAAAGGCCGAGCGCCTTATCGCAGACGGCGGCTACGGACACACCGCTTCTCTCTATATCAATCAGACCAGCGAGAAACAAAAGCTGTCCCAATTCGCCGCGAGAATGAAAACGTGCCGCATTTTGATAAACACGCCTTCTTCGCATGGAGGCATAGGCGATCTGTACAACTTCAAGCTTCCCCCGTCGCTTACGCTGGGCTGCGGCACCTGGGGCGGAAACAGCGTTGGCGAAAATGTAGGCGTCAAGCATTTGCTCAATATCAAGATCGTCGCTGAAAGGAGGGAAAATATGCTGTGGTTCAGAACGCCGCAGAAGGTGTATATCAAGAAGGGCTGTTTGCCTGTCGCTCTTGAGGAATTGAAGTCCGCGCTGGACAAGAAGAAAGCGTTTATAGTCACTGATTCTTTTCTCTATAATAATGGGTATACTACGTCTGTCGCGGATAAGCTGGACGCGCTGGGAATCGCCCATACGACATTCTTTAATGTGGCTCCTGACCCGACCTTGGCATGCGCGAAAGAAGGCGCCACTGCAATGAACGCCTTCAAACCGGACTGCATCATTGCCATAGGCGGCGGTTCGGCTATGGATGCGGCGAAGATCATGTGGGTTATGTATGAGCATCCCGATGTGGATTTCATGGAGCTTGCCATGCGGTTCATGGACATTAGAAAGCGGGTGTACCAGTTTCCGAAACAGGGGGAAAAGGCCTATTTTATCGCCGTGCCGACATCTGCAGGCACCGGCAGCGAAGTGACGCCCTTCGCCGTCATAACCGATGAAACAAGCGGCGTGAAATATCCCCTTGCCGATTACGAACTCATGCCGAATATGGCGATAGTCGACGCGGACATGATGATGAACGCTCCCAAGGGTCTCACCGCGGCAAGCGGCATAGATGCGATAACACACGCGCTTGAAGCGTATGCGGCCATGCTTGCCACGGACTATACCGACGGGCTTGCGTTGCGAAGCCTTAAAATGATGTTTGAATATCTGCCGCGCGCGTATGACGACGGACAAAACGATCCGGTGGCCCGTGAGAAGACAGCCAACGCCGCTACGATGGCGGGCATGGCTTTTGCGAACGCCTTTCTTGGGGTGTGCCATTCTATGGCGCATAAACTGGGTTCTTTCCACCACCTGCCCCACGGCATCGCCAACGCGCTTATGATTGACGAGGTGTTGAGATTCAATGCGGCGGAAGTTCCTGTTAAAATGGGGACATTTCCCCAATACGATCATCCGCACACCTTGGCGCGGTACGCCGAGATTGCCGATTATCTTGGGATAAAGGGCGCAGACGACAACGAAAAGCTTGAAAATCTTATCCGCGCTGTCGACGCCCTGAAAGAACGGATTGGCATTAAGAAGACCATAAAAGAGTATGGAATTGATGAAAAAGATTTTCTCGACCGGCTTGACGCCATGACGGAGCAGGCTTTTGACGATCAATGCACGGGCGCAAACCCCCGCTATCCGCTTATGAGTGAGATCAAACAGATGTATCTCAACGCATACTACGGAAAAGACGGAAGATGAGGAGGACGACAATGAAGCTGGATAAAATTATAGCCGTACGCAATACAAAGACGGTTTATCGTGATAATGACAAGGTAATCAAACTCTTTGATGAGAATTATTCCAAAGCTGATGTTCTTAACGAGGCGCTCAATCAAGCGCGTGTGGAAGAAACCGGCTTGAAAATCCCCAGGCTGCTTGAGGTGACGAAAGTCGAAAACAAATGGGCCATAGTTCTTGAGTACATTGAAGGCAAGACTCTGGAACAGCTTATGAAAGAGAATCCTGTCAAAAGGGACGAGTATTTTGAGTTTTTTGTAGACCTTCAAATGGAGGCTCATGCAAAAAAATCGCCGTTGCTCAACAAGCTGAAGGATAAAATGTCCCGGAAAATCTCCCAGGCCGATCTGAATGCGACAACCAGATACGACTTGCATACGAGGCTTGACAGTATGCCGAAACATACTAAGGTATGCCACGGCGATTTCAACCCAAGCAATATCATTATTGCGCCGGACGGAGCCCCTTATATCATAGACTGGGCTCATGCGACCCAGGGCAACGCTTCGGCGGACGCTGCACGGACCTATCTTCTTTTCTGGCTGAACGGCGATATATCGGGAGCGGAAAAGTACCTTGACCTGTTCTGCAAGAAAAGCGATACGGCCAAGCAGTACGTGCAGAAATGGATGCCCATAGTCGCCGCATCTCAAATGGTAAAAGGCAAGGAAAAAGAGAGAGAATTTTTATTGCGTTGGATCAATGTCATTGATTACGAATAGGATAAGGAGGATGATGTTATGACAAAAGTAACGGTTTGTATTGGAAGTTCCTGTCATCTAAAAGGGTCAAGGCAGGTGGTGGAGCAACTGCAGTATTTAATCAAGCGCGGCGGGCTTGGCGAGCAAATCGAATTAAGCGGCGCGTTCTGCATGGGCAAATGCAATTCGGACGGCGTTTCCGTAACGGTGAACGAGGCGTATTATGCGGTAAACCCCGGCAAAGTGCAGGAATTTTTTGACGACGTTGTATCTCACGTGTGAGTCTTCACTTGAGTTAGGTGTGACTCTTCGCCTAGTCTAGGTGTGAGGAGCGCGCTAACCATAGGCAAGGTATGGCAAGGCATATTCGCCTTCGAGGTTTTTGAAGGCGAATGCGATAGAAACGTATGGAATATTTGGATTTTAAGACGGCGCGGTGTAAAGACTGTTTCAAGTGTTTGCGCGAATGTCCGGTGAAAGCGATAAAATTTGAAAACCGTCAGGCGCAAATCGTTGAGGAGCGTTGCATCCTGTGCGGCACATGTACGAGCGTCTGCCCGCAAAACGCAAAGAAGGTCAATTCGGAGTTGGCGAAGATCGAAGCGATTTTGGCTGGCGGCGGGCAGGCGATCGCCTCGGTGGCGCCCTCTTTTGCAAGCAGTTTCGGCGTACAGAGCTTCTCAATGATGCGGCTTGCCATCGCCAAACTTGGATTTGCGTACGCCGAAGAGACCGCTGTTGGCGCGGAGGCGGTGAGCGCGGCGTACGTCCGCTTGTTGGAGACGCATGAATATAAAAACTTTATCACTTCCGCGTGTCCGGCCATAAACCGCATGATTCAGGCGTATTATCCGGGAGCGTTGAAATACCTGGCTCCGGTGGACTCCCCCATGACAGCGCATGGAAAACTCTTGAAACAAAGGTTTCCAAACGCGAAGATAGTGTTCATAGGGCCGTGTATAGCGAAAAAAAGAGAAGCTGCGGAGAGCGGAATCATAGACGCGGTTTTGACCTTTGAGGAATTGAGCCAGCTCTTTGCCAATAGAAACATAGCGTTGGAACGGGCGGCGGATGTCAATACCGGCGATGGCGGTGAATCTGTAAACCGCGCCAGACGCTATCCCATCAGCAGAGGAATCATCAAGTCGTTCATAAACCCTCCAGATGAGTATGAATATGTCGCTGTGGACGGCGTAAAAAGATGTTTTGAGGCGCTTGAAGACATAGAAACGTATTCCGGGCTGTTCATTGAGATGAATTGCTGCGAATATGGATGCGTTAACGGTCCGTGCATACTGAAAAACCCGGGCGGCGCAATCAAGGCGAACAAGGAAATACGGGATTATGCCAATAAAAACGCCGCGAATATGGCGGCGGCGGGAAAAACAGCGGCGCGGAGCCTTGATTTGTTGGTGAAGCGCCCGTCGCTCCATCTGCATTTTGCAACGCCGGGAGAAAGGGACATCCAGTTTATTTTGGCTAAGAGCGGCAAGCTCAAACCCGAAGACGAGCTTAATTGCGGCGCGTGCGGATACTCCACCTGCCGCGAGAAGGCGCTATCCGTGTTCAACGGTTTGGCCGACATAGAAATGTGCATCCCCTATATGCGCGCCCGCGCCGAATCAATGTCCTATGAGATAATTCAGAACAGCCCCAACGGCATCATCGTTCTTGACGGGGACTATAAAATACTGGAGTTGAACAACGCGGCCCGCCGGATTCTCGGCATAACCGCCGCGAGCGCGAAGGGCTTGAACGCATTTGATTGCTTTAATTGCGGCGACTACCTCATCGCGTGTAGCGAAGGGAAAAGCATACATAAAAAGAACGTGTTTATTGGCGAGACTGGCAAGTACGCGGAAATGTCGATTATCCTGTTGCGCGACCATAAAATCATGTTCGGCGTGTATAAAGATATATCGGACAAGGTGGAATTTGACAAAAAACTTGATGAGGTGAAGAATGAAACCCTTAATACGACAGACGGCGTGATAAAAAAACAAATGCGCGTGGCCCAGGAAATAGCTTCGCTTCTGGGGGAAACCACCGCTGAAACAAAGGTGGCTTTGCTCAAACTCAAGAAAACCTTGCAGCGCGAGCATGAGACAGAGGACGCCTAGACATGGAATGGGCATGGCGGTTGCGCCGCGCATTCGTTGAAACGTATGTACCCTGAGTTCGGCGGGAACAATGAGTCGGGGCGAACAAACCCCGCATGTGGGGGTCAATTCCAATAAGGAATGTGGTCGTCTCAAGTTTATAGGGCAGGTTGAACGGCGGACGCGCTCAAACGTAAAAGGCTCTGTTGCATAGCGGAAAAAGGACAGCTAGAATGAAACTCTATGTGGAAAGCGGGTACACTTCTTTGAACAAGAAAGGGGAGGAACTGTGCGGGGACAAGGTTGAATCGGCGAGCGATGGAGAATATACTACGGTGGCGCTCGCGGATGGCTTGGGAAGCGGGGTTAAAGCGAATATTCTCGCCACGCTGACTTCAAAGATTTTGTGTACGATGGTGTCAAACGGCATTGAGTTGGAGGAATGTATAAGCGCCGTCATCCAGACCCTGCCCGTGTGCAAGGCGCGCGGCATAGCCTACGCGGCCTTTTCCGTGGTGTATGCGAACAAACAAGGCGGCGGTTGTCTCTTTGAGTTTGACAATCCCGCCGCGATATACTATCACGAAGGAACGTGCGTTGATTTCGACAGAACAGCGCGCGATTATTTCGGAAAAACCGTATACGCAAGCGCGTTGAATCTGGTTAAGGGCGACTGCATAATTCTTATGAGCGACGGCGTTATTCACGCGGGCATAGGAAAGACGCTCAATCTGGGATGGCTTCGCAAGGATGTGATGGACTATCTGAACAGGATGATAAAGCCTTCCATGAGCGCGCGCTGCATCGCATGCCTGCTGGCCGGAGCGTGCAACGATCTGTATATAAACGAACCGGGCGATGACACCACTGTCGCGGTCGTAAAAATCAGAGAGGCCGCGCCGGTGAGCGTCATGGTGGGGCCGCCCGTTGACAAGGCGCGGGATGATTTTTACATCGGCAAGTTTCTCGCCAATGAAGGGAAAAAGGTGGTGTGCGGCGGAACCAGTTCCCAAATAGTCGCCCGGCGCCTTCATGAGGAAATACGTCCCGCCCTGGACTTTCCCGACAAGGACGTGCCGCCCATAGGGTATATCAAAGGCATTGACCTTGCGACCGAAGGAGTGTTGACTCTGCGGAAACTGCTTGGCTTAAGCGAAAAATACATCAGCGACGCCGATCTCACGCCTAAATATTTCACAAAGCGGGACGGCGCGTCCATGCTTGCGAACATCCTGTTTGAGGAGGCGACGCATATACAATTTTTCGTGGGACAAAGCATCAATTCCGCGCATCAGGGTTTGCCCATAGATATAACCATGAAACTCAAATTGGTGGAGGCGCTCGCCAAAAATCTCAAAGCAATCGGCAAGACAGTGGAGGTGCAGTATGACTGATGGAAGAGACATCAAGAAATTTGACACCACAGTGCAGTATTTGAAATACAGGGCGCTCTGTGAAGTCGCCCGGCATATGTGGAAAGACGATCTGTATGAAAACCTGCCCGCCATTCCAAAAGCCATTGCGCCGGGAAAAGAGCCTACTATGCGTTGCTGCGTGTACAAGGAACGCGCCATCTTGGGAGAACGGGTGAAGCTGGCGATAGGCGGGGACAAGGGCAACCCCAATGTCATTGAAGTGATAGACATCGCCTGCGACGACTGTCCGGCAGGCGGGTATGAGATAACCAGCGCCTGCCGGGGATGTCTAGCGCACCGTTGCGAGCGCGCGTGCAGGCGCGGCGCCATAACCTTCGATCATAAACAGAAAGCCCGCATTGACAAGTCCAAATGCGTGGAATGCGGCCTCTGCGCGAAAGCCTGCCCCTACTCCGCTGTCATTAACCTGCGGCGTCCGTGTGAAAATTCCTGCAAGGTGAAGGCGATTTCCCTTAACAACGCCAAGTCCGCGCAGATAGACAACGGGAAATGCATCGCTTGCGGCGTGTGCGTGTATCAATGCCCTTTCGGAGCGATTAGCGACAAATCGTTCATTGTGAATGTGGTGGACATGCTGAAAAAGAGTTGCGGCAACGAGCGGTACAAGGTGTACGCGGTGGTTGCGCCCTCCATAGCGAGTCAGTTCAATTATGCGAAGCTGGAGCAAGTCGTAACAGGCATAAAGCGGCTTGGGTTTTTCAGCGTTGTGGAAGCCGCTTTAGGCGCGGACATGGTGGCGGACGAAGAGGCGAAAGAACTGGTGAAAACAGGATTTCTGACCTCCTCATGTTGCCCCGCGTTTGTCACATATATTGAAACGCAATTCCCTGGCTGCGCTTCGAAAATCAGCGGCGCCCTTTCCCCTATGGCCGCCATCGCCAAATATATCAAACGTTCCGATCCAGACTCAAAAGTCATCTTTATAGGCCCCTGCACCGCCAAGAAGCTTGAATTTCAAAAAGAGAGCGTCCGCCCTTATGTGGACTCAGTCATTACATTCGAGGAGTTGCAAGCGTTGTTCGACAGCAAAGACATTGACGTCGCATCTTTGGAAGAAAGCCGTCTTGACAACGCTTCTTATTTTGGACGCATTTTCGCGCGAAGCGGCGGCGTAACCGATGCGGTGCGTGAAGCCATTAAAGAAAACGGCGTTGAAGGCTTTGACTTTAACCCTGCGGTATGCGACGGCATTGAACAATGCAAGGCGGCCCTGCTACGCTTGAGCAAGGGTATGCTTCCAAACAACTTTATTGAAGGCATGGCGTGTATAAACGGCTGTATCGGCGGCGCGGGCTGTCTCACTCACGAAGAAAAGAGCAAAGCCGGCGTTGATACATACGGCATGGCAGCCTATGAAAAAAACATAAAAGATGCGATTAGCATACTCGGCTAAGACATGCCGTTACGCCAGGCGGACGGCTCGAAGCCTCATGGTTGATAAAAGCGTTGGAATATAATAGAATGAGCGTGCTCCAAATAAATTAAGCGTTTGCGGCGGGGCGGCATATTCGCGCATTCAAGCGGCGCGATTCGCAAGCGTGAAGCGAAGAAAAAGAAACCGGAGCGGTGGAGGCGCCTATGATCGCTAGAAATTTTGTTGTTTTTGAAGGCGGGGATGGCAGTGGCACCACGACTCAGATTGAATTGCTGCTGCGGCGGTTTGAGCGGGAAAAGGCGGACGGAACGCTTCCCCCGCTGTGGACCACACGCGAGCCGACGGACGGCGCGATAGGCGTTCTTATACGGTCTGCGTTGCGGGGTGAGATTGCGTTGCAAGCCGGAACGCTGGCGCGTCTTTTTTCCGCAGATCGCAACGAGCATGTTTTCGCCGAAAACGGCGTGATAGACCGTTGCAATCGCGGCGAGCTTGTGGTTTCGGACCGGTATGCGCTCTCTTCTCTGGTATATCAGGGCATTGATTGCGGAGATGCGCTGCCGAAAACGCTCAACGAGGAGTTTCCCGCGCCGGAAACGCTTTTTTTCTTTGATATTGAACCGGAAGCCGCCCTGAAACGCATGGAAAACCGGCGGATTAAGGAAATATTCGAATATCTTGACTTTCAGGTGAAAGCGCGGGAACGGTACAAAGCGTTATTGCCTTGGTGCGAAGAAAAGGGAACCGCGACAATCACCATAGACGCGGCGAAAACGCCGGATGCGGTCGCCGAAGATGTGTGGAAGGCATTGCAAAAGGTGAGCCTGTTCAAAGCGGCGCAACAAGCGCGGGTGTAAAACAGCGTTTTAGAACAGTTCCAAAACAACCGATATATTAAGGAAACGGTATGGCGAAGAAACGTTGCGGCGCTTGTATTGTATTGGGGATTTTTCTCTTTTCCACGGGAATTTCGCGGCTCGGCGCCTATTATGTTGAGTATAAAGAACAGTACTACCGGCTTTACCACCTTCATTACGTCCAGTACCCGGATGACACCATGGAAAATATTCACTGGCTTGAAATGGCGCTCAAAGCCGATTTCGCCAATCCGCTTTATGCCATCGCCTTGATTGAAAACGAGGTTCAATACGAAAAGTACCGCTACCTTTTTATGATGCACCTGAATTTGAAAATGATAGAACAGTACCTGTTTTTAGGAAACAAGTGGAACAAACGGTACGCCTATTTTTACAACGCGCCGTTTAAGGAGCAGAATCTCAAGAGTCTTGAAACCGCCGAAATATGCTACCGCACGGCGCTTGTATATTGGAAAGACGCGAAGGAGTGGGCTGAAAAGGCGCAGGCGCGGAGATTCAGGTTCATTATTTTGGAGCGCGTACAGTTTTGGCAGGACGAAGCGGGTAGAATAGATCGCAAAGAGCTTGATTACGAAAAAATCATAAACCGCGAGCTTGCCAGGATACAAAAGGCGCGGGAAGAATTTGAGAAGATGCCGTGACGAAAAGCGTCTGCCGCACGGCGTGTTCCTGTTCACGGCTACATATATGACTGTGGGAGTGAAACGTATCGTTATGTACGGACATGTGCAGACGCGGCGCGCGATACGATAATATCATCTTTACTTTATATATAAAAGAAAAACCCCGCTGAAAGGCGAGGTTTTAGGATTGTACATTGCGCGGCGGACTACAATTTCTTTATCGTCAACGCGCTAATCTTTAATGTTATGGTACGGGTGGACGCCGCCTTGTTTTCTTTCTCCGACCCGAGGATATTGAGCATATTGGATTGATCCGCTTTGATGTCCTTGCCGTCTCCTGTCGCCGTGATTTCAAAGGTGATGTCAAAAGGAACGTCTTTTTTTATATCTTTACCAATTATAGGATACTCGGAAATAACCTTCCACGAGTAAGCGGGGGCGGCGTTGTCCACCAACACGGCTTGGAGTACTGGAATGTCTCTGTCCGACACTGCGGCAATACGAACCTGATATTTGTCCCCGGTCTTAATGGGCGCGGAAAATTGTTTTTTAAGCGAACCTTGGTTGTTGGATCCGGCCCCCCAGTCATTATACGGCAGTTTAAGCTGCGTCACTGATTGAGACCACGCTCCTACAACAACCGCAATAAAAAGAACCGTCCCTAAAAGCAAAAGCTTTTTCATATAAAAACCTCCATTTTTCTTTGGATCGATGTTCCAAAGACCGTAAAAATATATAAGTATGGCCACGCCATACCGCCAAGCCGTCCGCCATGTTGACGGACGGATAAAGCCGGGAGAAAAAGATAGAAAGCGGGTGGAAATATGCTCCGCCTCTTCGAATCGCCGGACGGCTTGCTTGTAGAGTGATCGCTATTTTTGGGAGCGTAAGAAATTAGTTTAAGATAATGGGGGGGGGGGGGGGTAATCCGCCAATGGCGGCGGCGCGGCTATTCAAATAGTACGTCTTTTTCATTTTTCGCTTACGCGTCTCCTTTTGAAAGGTTTTATGTTAATTAAAAATATTATATCATTCTCATACGATTGTCAAGCATGTTCTTTTCAAGATTTCTCAAAAAAAGAACCGTCCCTAAAAGCAAAAACGTCTTCATATAAAATCTCCATAACACTTGTTTTATGACGCTCTTTATCAGTGTCAAAAGTATATCTCTATTTTTTGAAACCGTCAACTCCTTTTTTCAAATTTTTTCGACAGCAACTTGAACTTTAAACAGCATTCTTGCCTTCTGGCGTCAGGGAGCGCGCGGAGGTGTTTTTATTTTTCTTAGCCGGTGAAAACATAAGGAAGGCATTGATTGGGGCATTTTATACAATCCATTTAAGGACAAAACTCTTGGACCCGCCGCATTGGAAAAAGGAATTTCCCGCTTAATGCGGGACGATGACGTACCCAACAAAAAAGGCGTTTACGCCTATGTCTTAGACGGCAAAGAAAAACATTTGAACATTAGGGCATTTAACGACAATATGAAAAGGGAAGCATACGAAAGACAAAAAGGCATCCGCCCGTGTGTAACAAACATTTTGAAATTCAAGATAAGACAACGCCTGAAAATTGCCAAATGTCATGTAAAAAATGCAACCGGAGAAAATCCGGGAGATAATTTTATCACAAAATAATTTTGTCTTCTTGAAAAATACGGCTTTTATCTGATACAATGCTTCGGTAAGGACAATTTACGCGCCTATTGCATAAAAAACAGGCCTATATCATTGGAAAATGCGTCAATATTTTAGATAATGGCGCATATATCAATGCAAGCCGCTCAAATATCGCACGGAAAGGAGCGGATATGGCTAACCGTATGGATCGGATCCCGGACCAAGTGAAACTTGCCGGCTTTACAACTGTTTGGTATTGGCAAAATAAAAGGCCGTCCGTGGCGGGCGGCTTCATAACAGATTTTTGCCGCTCTGCATAACCGGCAAAGCGTAGTGTAATCCGGGATGCAAAAAGCATCGCCTAACATGCCTGTCAGCGATTCGCCTCTAGCAGGCGAATCGTGATTCCGTCTGGCTATATCCTTCCGTTGCGCTCGCCAGCCGGAACGTTATGCGGCATTTTTCTAAAAATTCTTCAAATTTGTATTTACAAAATATTATAATGCCGATATACTGCTATGAGGCTGTTTCAAAACCTCATGTTTTAAAACAGCCTCATATATTAGCAAATCTTGCCGTGAAGAGGCTTTCCCAAAACGCGCAGGGTGATAGTCTTGGGAAAGCGGACTCAGATTTAAGAGAGAAAAACGGGCTTTTAAGCCGTTTTTCCCAAAGCGTTTCCCATCAAACCGGAGGTTCGCCCGCTCGAATGTAGTTCGCATTGTGGAAAATGCTCATGATAGAGGGTAGATTATGAACAGTAGGCTTTTAATGGCGTCTCTGGCGTTCAGCTTGACAGTAAGAGCCTGTTGAGCTTGTGGATTTTTGGGATACTGTGAACCTTTGGTTGGATGGCAGTTTGCGCGGCAAGAAATCGACTAACCGGCGATTTCTTGGGATTTTATGCGCGAAGCGCGACAAACTGCTAGGATGCGTATTTGCACAAGACAATGCCAAGAAAAGGGCGGGGATGAAATAATTGCTATGTCCACAAGAACAACGTCAAAAATAAATGTAATGCTATCCTTAAGGGAATCAATCGTTAGCGTAGCGAATGCCAAAAATTTACTAACATTCTTAGTAGTATTTTCTATAACTGTTTGTATAATGGCGCAGGCTCTTTCATCTTCTACATCTTGTATAATTATTTGGGGATGGTGGGATTTGATTTTAACGTTAACTCCATGTATCATTATTTTTTGTTATCTTTTTTTTCTTGAAAAAATACCGGATAAGCATGACACTTTTTTAAATATTGTTTTTTTGGCGCTATCGATTGGTTCGGCTTTAATTTCATTTATTGTAAATATCCAGCGCTCAGGAATTCTGGGGCTGCTGTTCGCAACAGTGTCCTTTTTTACTAAAATTATTATGGTGGTTCTTGCGCCGATTATAGTGGTTTTATACATAAGCTCTTTAAGATCCGACACGCCGGATAAACGCTCTAAGGATTGAACAAGAGGAGACAAGAGAGCCATAATTGCGATAGTTGTTGCAATTGCGGCTTTTCTTATCGCTAACTTAATAAAGCATCCCTGCCATGAAGGGCGAGGTATTAAAGATTTCTCCTTGAAATCTTGCGTAAAACTGGGGCGGGGAATTAACCTCTTAGTGATTAAAATTGAGAGCCATTCCCAAAACCAAGCCGAACATAGTTCGCGTTGTGGGAATGGCTTCTTCTATTTCAGATTAAAAGGCTTCAAAATCTTGTCCACCTCTATGGGTTTTCCATTGGCGTCGTCCACGGCAACTGTGGCAAAAACCCATCCCTCAATTCTCGCAGGATCGGCCCCGGCGGCAATGAAGGGGTCGGGATTCAGAACAAAAACAATGTCTTTGTCATTGGCGTCCATATCCTTAGCCCACTCAAACAGGTTGCCGCCGCCCAGGTTCACCCCGTAATGATCCATCGCCATGTGGTAGCCGATGACGCTCCGTTTCAGCTTGACAATCTGTTCATACGAGGCAAGGGGCGTGGCTTCCCCCTGATACCGTAATTGCTCCTGTCCGAGTTTCGCGCCCACCATGATCTTGCCGTCATAGCGGGCGAAATTCTCAGGGAGCTTGTCCGGATCAAGTCCCGCATCAATGAATGGGGCGTCGCCGAATTCGATCATCACGTCATAGAGGGGGCTTTCCGCGTAATTCTTACCCCAGATAAACCGGACGCCGCCATCCGGCGCTGTCAAAGACCAGCCGCCGTTCTTTTCATCAGACGCCACCGACTGGGGAATTTGATTCAACACCTTGTCAAAGGATTTCACAGAATCGGTTCCCACCACATCGAGTTTCCCGCAGGAAACCGCCGCCAGAATGGACAGGGCAAAAAGCCCAGCCCATGTGATTCGCGTTGTTTTCATTTCGCTTTTCTCCTATTTTTTGTCCCCGCCTTAAACCGCTTGAGCCGCAAGGCGTTGGTCAGCACCGACACCGAAGAAAGGCTCATGGCGGCGGCGGCGAAAATCGGGTTTAAGAGAGGGCCGCCGAAAAGGTACAGTACGCCAGCGGCGATGGGGATGCCCAAAGTGTTGTAGCCAAAAGCCCAGAACAGATTTTGCTTGATGGTGCGGATCGTCCGTTTGCTCAAATTGATGGCGGTTGGAACATCCATCAAATCGCTCCTCATCAGCACGATGTCCGCGGACTCCATAGCCACATCCGTACCGCTGCCAATGGCGATGCCTATATCCGCCTGGACAAGCGCCGGAGCGTCATTGATGCCGTCTCCCACCATAGCTACAAACCGCCGCTGACGCTTTTCTCCACGCGCAGACTCTGCCGATTCCTGCAACTTTTTCACCTCATTAGATTTGTCCTGGGGCAACACTTCGGACAACGCCCGGTCAATTCCCACCTGTTTGGCGATGGCCGCAGCGGTCTTTCTGTTGTCTCCTGTTATCATGACAACCTCAATCCCCATCTTGTGAAGGCTTTCGACAGCCGCTTTGCTGGAAGGCTTCACCACATCAGCGACCGCCACGATCCCCGCGATTTTTCCGTCCAAAGCCGCGTACATCGGAGTTTTCCCTTCCGCCGCCAGCCGGTCGGCGCCGGCTTCCAGTTCCCCAAGTGCGACACCTCGCTCGTCCATGAGCTTTTTATTCCCCGCCAAAATGCGGCGCGGACGGTGTAATTTGGCCGCATCATTGCCATCAATGACAACCCCATCAATCCCCGCTTCAATGCCTCTGCCGGTGAGAGCCTCAAAATGGGACGCCGCAAAAAGCTCCAGCCCCCGCTCTTCCGCTCCTTGTACAATCGCCTGACCCAGCGGGTGTTCCGACCCCTTCTCGGCGGAAGCGATGACTCGCAGGAGGAAATCCGGTTCAACGCCGGGCGCGGCGACAACATCCGTTACTGTGGGCTTCCCTTCGGTGATGGTTCCGGTTTTGTCAAACACAATAATCTGCGCCTTGTGAGCCGTTTCCAAGGCTTCCCCGCTTTTAATCAAGATGCCGTTTTCCGCGCCTTTTCCGGTTCCCACCATGATCGCCGTAGGTGTAGCCAACCCGAGCGCGCAGGGGCAGGCGATGACCAGCACTGATATGAACATGGTGAGGGCAAACTCCAACGCCGATTTCCCTGGAGGCAGAGCGGCAAATCCGGCGGAAGCCGCCGCGAACCACGCGACGCCCGCAAGCGCCGCGATCACACACACAATCGGCACAAAATAACCGGCCACAATATCCGCCATCTGGGCAATCGGCGCTTTGGAACCCTGGGCGTCCTCCACCAGCTTGATAATCTGCGCCAGCGCGGTGTCGCTTCCGATCTTCTCCGCTTTAAATCGAATGACGCCGTTACTGTTAATCGTCGCCGCGTACACGCTGTCCCCGGCTTTCTTGTCCACTGGCATACTCTCCCCGGTGAGCATGGATTCGTCTATAGCCGTCCGCCCTTCAACAACCACCCCGTCAACCGGTATCTTTGTCCCGGGCCTCGCCACAATAATATCGCCGGGAATCACTTCGTCAATGGGGATTTCCTTTTCCACTCCATGTTCAATAATGATCGCGGTCTTTGGCGCAAGCCCCATGAGTTTTTTAATCGCTTCGCTGGTTCTGCCCTTGGACACCGCCTCAAGGGACTTGCCCAAAAGGATAAGGGCGATGATAACCCCGGCGGTCTCGAAATACAGCGCGTCCACCGCCTTGAAATTTCCCTGGGCTATCTGCCACACATTGTAGAGGCTGTAAGCCGCCGCCGCCGTGGTTCCAATGGCGATAAGGGAATCCATGTTGGGGCTGCGGCGCAACAGATTTTTGAAGCCTACGGTATAAAACCGATACCCAGCAATGATGATCGGAGCAACCAGAAGCAGTTCCACCAGGGCGTAGATCAACGGGAAATTCATCGGAGCCAACGCCTTGGGGAACGGAAGGGCGACCCATGTAATCATGGGAACCATAGCGATATACAGCAGGGGAAGCCCAAAACTTGCCGCTATGATGAACTTGGTCCACAGGATGCGGATTTCCCGCTCCTTCCGCAGCTTGTCTTCATCCGCCGCGCTTTCTTTGGAAAAATCCAGCGCCTTGTATCCGGCTTTTTCAATCGCGTCTTTAATAACGGCGATTCTTATTGTCTGGGGATTGTAGATCACCGCGGCTTTTTCTGTGGCAAGATTCACCGAGACGCTTTCCACCCCTTCCAGTTTTCGGATCGCCTTTTCCACTCGCGCAGAACAGGCCGCGCAGGTCATGCCGCCTATGGGAATGGAAACGGCGGTTCCTTTTGGCTTGTCCAGAACTTCGTATCCGATATTAATCACCGCATCTTTAATGCCGGCAAGCGTTTGCGTATCCGCATATTCCACAAACAGCTTTTCACTGGCAAGGTTCACCACGGCGGCGCTCACCCCGTCCAGCTTCCCCACTGTTTTTTCGATCCGCCCGGCGCACGCCGCGCAGGTCATGCCGCCTATGCTTAATGTCGCGTTTTGCATGTCATGCTCCTTTATTAACATGATTTAACATGATTTCGACAGGTATGTATTCCGCCCCTCCTCCACGGCTCGCGGCGTCCAATCCCACCAATTCAGGTTTCTAATATTTCAAACAACCCTGTTCAGGTTTGTAATAAGGTTGTTCAAGTTTCTAACAACCCTACTATTGCGGCGCGGTTGATTTTGAAAAGATCAACCGCGCCGCCACCGGGCGAAAATTCTTTTCGCCTCATTGAGAAATTCCTTTGAAATAGTGATGGTGGTTCCTGTCACCGTCTTGTTCGCCGGAAATATCGGCACAGGGTTGCAGCCCCCGGATCGCACTTCCACTTGGCTCATGCGGAATCGGTTCCCGCAGTTCTGACAGACCAGTACCGTCCCCTGCTGCTTATAGAACCCCCGCCCCGAACTGTAACACACCTGGCACGTATTAAAAGCCGTCCTGATTGTGCCGTCCGGCGCCTTTACCGCCAGCGCTTCAAGCCGGGTTCCTCCAATGTCAACCGGATAGAAAACGGCGTTTTCCGTAACCTCCGCAATCTGGATGACCAAATCACGGTCGGCGATTGCGGGCTTCACCACATTCAATTGTCCGCTCTGGGCGAACGCAAAAGACGCCGAAACAACCATAACCGCCGCAAAGATCAAAGCTTTGCCGTTGTTGCCATAGCTTTTCATTTTCTACACTCCTAACGTTATATTTTAAGCGGATAATCCGCCGGACGCCCCGGTATCCGCTGTCTCCCTTTAGACCGCCATAGGCGCGGCGCCCATGGCGCTTACACTTCAATGTCGCGGTTTCCTCGCTGCCCGCAACAATCGGGCAGTCTGCCTTTGGGCTTTGAGAAACTTTTTTGCGAACAGCAAAATCACCACAATAACAGCGACAACAACAGCGACAACATTTTCCATGCCATCCTCTTTACAATTATATGTCTCTCACTCATCGTCATGTTTCTTTCTCCTCCCTTGCACAAGCATGACAAGTACAATCGCAACAACCGGAACGATACAATGCCAATGGCGTAACAACAATTCCACTGTTTTCCTCTTATCTTCTCGCGCCTTAAAAACGCATCCAGCGGAGCCGCCGCCGCATCAACCCCCGCCCCGCTCCGCCGCATCAAAATAAGCGTCCGGGTACAGCAGCGTTTCAAATTCAGACGCTTCCGCTTTTATAGCCTCAATATCCGCCTGTTCAAGATCGTCAACCACTTTCACATATCCGTAGAACACATTGTCCCCGGTTGAAAAATCAAAATCGTCGGCAGGCAGGAATTGGACGACATTCTCCCCCCGCTTCATATCAAGCCGCGAGTAATAGGCGGGAAAAATCAGGAGGTTATTTCCAGGATCACGGGAATCATTGTTGATGATCCAACGCGCCGGAATATTCCGTTGAACGACGACAACCGCAGGATCAATGCCGTCGTCGCGGAGGTTTATCTTCACCACCTGATAACCCTCGTCCTGCATTTCTGCCAGAGCGACCGTTTCAGCCGGTATCGTCACTCCCGCCGGAGAGACAGTAACAGCAGGCTTCTCACCACCCGCCACGCTTTGTCCTTCCTCCACCACCGTAATGGAACTGCGGATCATGCCCATCCAGCAGGAATAGTAAAAGACGCCCGCCTTGTCAGGGGTGAACTCAATGACGTTCTCCCCGGTCGTGAAGCGGTATTCAATCTTGTATTCCCGGATGATCATGCGGTTGTTGCAACCATTAACGCTCCCTTGGGGCGCGTTAATGGTCCATTTGACCGGAATACCTTGCTGCACCGTGATCGCCGGATACCGCCCTCCGCTCAAGGTGGAGTTGACAATCTGGACGCCGTTTTCAATCACGGGCGTGAAGGTTTCTCCTCCTGCTCTGGTCGCGTTTGAAGAGAAGGGAGCGACTGCGGCGGCCTTGCCAACAAAGTCAAAACTGAATCCCGAAAGACTCCATCCGTAGGTGAACATGGTCATTCCCATCACCGTCACCAGAATCGCTCCAATGCGCATCACCCTATGGACAAACGGCCGTCCTCTGGACGCATCGCTTAAAACGCCGCTCAAGGCGCCCACGCCGAACATGAGGGGAACCGTGCCAACGCTGAAGAGGAGCATTGAGACGCCGCCGGCAATGGGGCCGCCCGTTGACAGGGCGTACAGTTGCATGGCTTGCAGGGGCCCGCAGGGCATGAGTCCGTTAAGTATCCCGATGATCAGAGGGCTTTTGCCGCCGCTTTTTTGCTCATCTATTTTCCGGACGAATATGTTCGGCATACGCGCGTTGAAGCGGCGCAGAGCGGGAAAAAAGCCGAACATGTTGATCCCCATGATCACCATAAAGATACCGGCGATAAGCTGAACCGCTCCCTGAAACCGCCCGGATACGGTGAACGCCTGCCCCGCGGCGCCAGCAATAACCCCAACCGTGGTATAGGAAACCACCCGGCCCGCATTGTAGAGGATGGCGGGATACAACGCTTTCCAACGCCCCCCCTCTCGCGCCGCATTCAGCGGCGGCGCTGCCGGAATACACTGGGAAAGATTTATTCCCCCGCACATGACCACGCAATGAACCGAAGTGACAAGGCCGATGACAAACAGCATCCCATATTCCATGCCCGCCTCTGCCAGCGGGAAAGCCGAAGTCAGGGCGCCGACTCCCAATCCCCGCAACAACAGATACAGCGAAAGGACAATTACCAGCGTCCCGATAATTTCAGATGCCGGCGGCGCGGCGGCCGTCCGCGCCGCCGCATGTTCGTCCGCCACCGTGTAGCCTAATCGCTCAATAGCCGCCTTGATCTCATGAAAGGCAATGGCCGAGTCGTTCCATGTGACGGTCGCGGTTCCGCGGTTAAAACTGACAGCGGCGTTCTCTATCCCCGCGGCGCTTTTCAATTTCTTTTCAATCCGGTTTTGGCAATTGACGCAGGTCATGCCGCCAATGCGAATTGTCTCAGTTTTCATTATACGATAACTCCTACCAATACATACCATCCGCCGCAGACACGTTGCAAGCGGCGCCATAGGCGGACGTTTGTAGTGGATTGCAATCCTCTTTACATTCATACTATACCAGATAATTGTGTCAAAATTATGAATATCATAATTTTTTTCCCTTGCGTTCTTATATTCAACACCCATCTTTTTAATGCGGTTATGCGGCGGCGCAAGGCGGCGTTTTCCCCTGAATGTCTTCCTAAACCATGCTATATTACTTTTATATGAGGCATTTGCCAACGATTGACAGTAAAAAACAAGCGCGTATTCCAATATAGCTCCTCAACACGAAAATTTGAAAATTAACGGCATAATTGTGGCCATTGATAGTGATTCCCCCTCCGGGTGATGGCGATTAACTCGTTCAAAGACCGGCTTTCCATCTATCAAACCCCCTTTCGGAGTCCCCAAGAAATGGAATGTCTCCAACTACGGGATAGTTCTCGTGGACGGCGATTTTCTGGGGCGCTTCAAAAACAGCTTCATCGCCGTGGCCATTTCCCTTGTCATTCTTCTTATCGCCGGGTCTCTGGCAGGGGACGCTCTGGCGTACTGGCGGGTAAAATTTCCCGCGCTTCGCACTTTTTTTGTATCGCCAGCATGATGCTGCCCATCAAAATCGCATCAATACGCCTTTTGGAATTGATTAAAACGCTATGATTGCTCAACACGATCTGGGAGCTTGTCTGCCGGCCATTCTGGTTATCGCGCTCTATCTCCCGGCAAGCGGTTCATCAAGGGCTTGCCGCCGGCGCCGTGAAGGATAAGGTGGGGGCTTTATGTGATAGAAAACGCCCCCCGCCCGCTTATAGCGGGCAAACCGGCGGCTACCATTCGCGGGGGTGATACTTGTCCTTAGGCTCGGTAATCTTGAATGTCTCCCCGGACGGCTCGACCACATAAAACCCTTGTTTCAAGGCGTACGTCTTTTCGCTTTCGTTGAAAACCACCCCAGCCACGGCTCCCAGGTATATGCGCCTGTCGCCGTGCATGTCCGCGTATGTACGCAGCTTTTCCATGCGCTTTATATGGTCATTTACATCGTCAATATTCGGCTTGGTTTTGATCTCAACGGCCATCACCTTATCGCCGTTTTCCAGCAAAGCGTCGACTTCCGTGAATATGCCGTGTTTCTTGTCCTTGATTTCGGTGCGATTCGCTTTGGTGAAAGTGAAGCCCAACTCCTCAAATTTCGCCACGAGGTTCGGCATGACCATATATTCAACCATATCGCCGAAGCGGTTGACTAGTTCCCCAAAGCGCTTGTCGGTCGCCTTCATCTGCTTTTCGGTTTCCTTCTGACTCTCCCTCAGTTCTTTAAGCCCTTGGGCGTTTTCCCTCTGACTCTCCCTCAGTTCTTTAAACCCTTGGGCGTTTTCCCTCTGACTCTCCCTCAATTCTTTAAACCCTTGGGCGTTTTCCCTCTGACTCTCCCTCAGTTCTTTAAACCCTTGGGCGTTTTCCCTGATTATCGCCCAAATCTCGTCAGCGACGACTCTCCACTCCGGCGTCGTTTGCTCCGCTTGCCTTGCCTCCATATTTGACTCCTTTTATAAAATATACCGCTTTTTAGGCCATTTAGAAAGTATCCGGAAGATAAAAACTCAGTGTTTCAGCATATTTCAGGATCACCCGCACATGCTCCGCAACGGTCACAATATCCCATCCATATTAGAGGCTGTTCCAGAACGCGCCCTATAAAGCGGCAAATTTTGAAAAGCTTCAAGTTAGATCATATAGCTCACAATTCTTTCATAATTCTATGATATACTGACAGCTATGAAACGCAAACAGACCGCGCTTGTTGTGGATGATGAAGAAAAAATACTTGGACTCGTAAAGTCCTACCTTGAAGCAAACGGCTATACAGCCCTCTGCGCCAAAAGCGGCAGGGAAGGCATGGATATTTTTGAAAAAAACGCCGTTTCTCTGATACTCCTTGACCTTATGCTCCCTGACGTCTCCGGCGAGGAGTTTTGCCGTAAAATACGGGAGACGTCAAACATTCCCATCATCATGGTCACCGCCAAAGTTGAGGAAGCTGACATCATCCGGGGACTCAAGATAGGCGCGGACGATTATGTGACAAAACCATTCAGCCCCCGCCAACTCATGGCGCGGGTGGGCGCCGCCTTGCGGAGAGCCGGGGATGCCGCGAATTCGCTTGAAAGCCCGCAGACTAAGCCGCGCCAGTTTTTACAGCACCGCGACCTCATCATTGACACGGATCGACGGAGCGTCACCTGCAACGGAAAAACAATCGCCCTCACCCGCGACGAATACAACATACTCGCCCTCTTAATGTCCCGGCAATCTAAAATCTTCACCCGCGATGAAATTCTTGAATCCGTAAAAGGGGACGATTATGACGCATTCGACCGCATCATTGATGCGCACATAAAAAAGATCCGCGCAAAAATTGGAGACGATTCAAAATCCCCAAAATATATCGCCACCATATACGGCATGGGCTACCGCATCGGAGGAACTCAATGATCAGCCTCACGCGCCGCTTGACCCTGACGTACGCTCTTTTTATCAGTCTCGCCTTGGCTGTACTCACTTTCATGGTGAATCAGATCACGCGGCAGGTATTCACCGGTCTTATAAAGCAAAACATCTCCGAAAAAAGCGATGATATTGTCTGGGTCATAGGCGAACAGTACAACCCGAACAGCCAGAGTTTCGATATTGTCACCATCGAAGCGATTGGCATGTATTTTATCCATGAAGGTTATATCCTGACCATATCTGACGAAAACGGCGGTTTCATCTGGGACGCCCGTTCCCATAATATGCGGGAATGTACGGAAGTGCTGGAATCCATCGCGGCCCGCATGAAAAGCGAATTTCGCGTGAGCGGCTCGTTTCAACACCAGCAATACCCGATATGGTACGCCAAACAGGTGGTTGGAAACGTAAGCATAGAAACATACGGCCCCTTCTTCTACAGCGAGACGGAAACGCTGTTTATGTCGTCCGTAAACCGCCTCTTTCTCATAGCGAGTCTCGCTTTTGTCCTATTAAGCGTCATCATTTCAATGCTGCTGTCCCGCGCCATAGCCCGCCCCATCCTCAAAGCCGAGGAAGCGGCGCATCAAATCGCCGTCTTGCATTCTTCCGGAAACGGCGGCCGGCAAAATTTGAGGATCCGGCTCAACGACCGCTACAAGACAAAGGAATTGGCCGGTCTCTCCCGTTCAATCAATGAATTGGCGTATGAATTGGAAGAAGGGGATCGCCGCCAAAGACAGCTTGTTTCCGATATAGCCCACGAATTGCGCACTCCCCTCACCTATTTGCAGGGTTCTATAGAAGCTATACTTGACGGCGTGTGGGTGATGGATCGGGAGCATCTTGCAAGCTGCCATGAAGAAATCATGCGGATTATCCGCCTAGTGCAGGACATCAACACCCTGACCAACTTGGAGTGGGAACATACAAAGCTTGACAAGACAGATTTTGACCTTGCGGAGTTGCTGCGCGTTACATCTGAACAATTTAAGGCGGCGGCTCATAAAAAAGGCGTCGCCATAACGCTGAACCTTATCCCGAGCCCCATCAACGCGGACTATGATCGGCTTAAACAGGTGTTTATCAACCTCTTGTCCAACGCGGTACAGCATACGGATCAGGGAAGTATTGCCATCGTTATAGAGCCATCCTCCGAAAACCGGCGCATCTCCATCACAGACACCGGCTCCGGCATAGCGCCTGAGTATCTGCCGCGCATTTTCGAGCGCCTGTACCGCGCCGATAAATCCCGAAGCCGGAGCGCCGGCGGAGCCGGCATAGGGCTCGCCATAGCCGCCGCCATTGTTTCCGCCCATGGGGGAACCATCAGCGCCGAAAGCGGCGCCAACGGCAGCGCATTCCATGTGTTTCTACCGTAGCGGGAGACCAAAAAGAAAAAGAATGAGCGATTTTCTCCTAAAGCCTGTTCCAAAACCAACCCGAACGCAAGCTTGCGTTTTGGAACAAGCTCAATCCATATAATATGTTTGTTTTTATACTGTCTATTTCTGGAACATTCTTGCAATTATATTTTCCATAATAAGTGAGGCTGTTCCAAAAGCTGACATCCTAATAGGGCGCGTTTTGGAACAGCCTCAAGTTACAGAAAATGTTAGAGGGTATTGCACACAACATCGTTTTTTTTCCTTAGCGAGAGGCCAGCGGCTGGCGGCAGATACATCGACATATCCGCCGCCGTCAAACAACAACAAGGGGCGCTCTCTAACCCGCCTCGTTCCATCTGCCTACTTTGCGTATTTTCTGGTTGCGGTAACGTACCAGCGCCGGAAGACCTCGGCGGCACAGATCGTCCAACTCCCGCTCAAGCGTCCGCTTGATGGATGCCGCGGTTGCGGCAATATCCATGTGGGCGCCGCCTTCCGGCTCCTGTATGACGCCATTGATGATCTTGAACGCCATGAGATCGCGGCTGGTGATGCGGAGCATAGCGGCGGCGTCTTTGGCGCGGGCCGCGTCTCGGAGGAGAATTGAGGCGCCTCCTTCAGGGCTGATGACCGAGTAGATGGCGTTTTCGAGCATGTAGATTTTGTCGCCGACGCACAAACCCAAGGCGCCACCCGACCCGCCCTCACCGATGACGATGCACACGATAGGCGTGTGAAGCTGGCTGAAGTCCCGCAGGTTGCGCGCTATCGCCTCTCCGATGCCGCGCTCCTCGGCGCCGATCCCCGGATAGGCGCCGGAGGTGTCAACAAAGGTGACGATAGGGCGGGAGAATTTTTCCGCCTGTTTCGCAAGACGCAAGGCTTTGCGGTAACCTTCGGGGTTTGCCATGCCGTGGTTGCGATACATATTGTCTTTCAGCGTACGCCCCTTCTGGTTTGCGAGAATGGTGACGGGTCTCCCGTTCAGAAGCCCAAGCCCGCAAATGATAGCGGGATCGTCGCCGAAACAACGATCCCCATGCAACTCAATGAAATTATCGAAAATATGTTCAATGTACTCAAGCGCGTAGGGGCGTTCCGGGTGCCGCGCAAGCTCCACGTATTTCCACGCCAACTCTGTTTTCGATTTTGCGCGCGCCTTTTCCTCAAGCGCCTTTAATTCGTCATCCGCGTCAAGGCCGGACGCTTTTGCCAGCCTCTTCAGTTCCGCTATCTTTTCCTGAAGTTCAATCGTATCCATACGGTTAGTATACTGGAACACCGCTTCTTTTTCAAGTGCGGCTGTTCCAAAATGCGATCTATGTTCTGGTTAGTTTTGGAACAGGCTCACGTATTCGCAGAAAAAATGACGCCTCGCCAAGCGGCGGAGACAGCCTGGAAATCGCCCCTATTCCGCGCCCGGCTCCAACACATTCGCCCACGATGGATATACCGGTACAGCAAGCGCCCCGTTTGAAACATGGAATTCGCGGCCGCCGTTCAGCACATCCTTCCAACGCTTGATCTTTGAGCGCAGGTCTCCGGCATTAATGGAAATAACGCGCTCCTTGTCTGAAGCGTTCACCGTGACAAGCGCCTGTTTCCCATCCTTTTCCCGCATAAAGGCGAATTGTTCGGAAGAAACGTACAATTCACGATAAGAGCCTTCCCGTAAAGCCAGGCTGTTTTTTCGTATGCGGGCAAAATCCACAATCGCTTTGAGCAGCGCATTTCTGTCAACCGCAGTCTCCGCCGTCCGTATGGCGTCCCATGAAGGACGCAGAGCGCGGTCGCTGTCATGGCCGCGTTCTCCCAAAACGCCGAATTCGTCGCCATAATAGAGAGACGGAATGCCCGGAACCGTGAAAAGCAGGGCGTAAAGCGGAAAGAGGTGAGCCTTGTTTTTCACAGAGCTGGCGACGCGGTTCACGTCATGGTTGTCGGCGAAATTGTAGAGAACGTTTTCGCGGTACAAGCCGATGTCCCCGAACTGCCGTCTCAGCGTCCATGCGATCTCAAAAAAATTCTTGTCATTGAAACTTGACCATAGCCCTTTGTATAGCTCATAGTTGGTGACGCTCTGCAATCTGCATGGAGTCTTCTCCGCCCTACCGGTAGGTAGATTTTGGGGCCGAAAAAGCCATTTCCGGTAATCCCCCGCGACCACCTCTCCCATGAGCCAAAAATCTTTTTTCAACGCCACGCACCGATCTGAAAGTTCATCCATAAATTCAGCCGAAAGGTGATCCGCCGCGTCAAGCCGCAGCCCGTCAATGTCGAACTCTTGGATCCAAAACTTCACTGCGGCGAAGAGGTATTCCCGCGCCTCGCGGTTTCGGCTGTTGAATTTTACAAGATTGTAATGGCCGTTCCACCCGTCATAGGTGAAGTTGTCCCCGCAAGGGCTTTTGCCGTTAAACCGCGTATTGCTGAACCAGTCGCGGTACGCAGACCGCTCTCCATGCGCCTGGAGGTCTTTGAACGCGAAAAAATGTCGTCCCGTGTGGTTCAAAACCGCGTCAAGTACGATGATTATGCCATTGCCATGGAAAGTTTGCGCCAGCCGTTTCAAGCTGTCGTTATTGCCCAGCCTGCGATCAACATGAAAATAATCAAGCGTATCGTAGCCGTGCGCGGCGGACTCAAACACAGGTCCAATGTACACGGCGTTGACTCCCATGTCCAGAAGGCGCGGAATATGCGCCTCAATGCCGCGCAACCCGTGTCCCGCAGGACAGGAAAAATCGTTCTTTTCCGGACACCCGCAGAACCCCAGCGGGTAAATATGGTAAAAAAACCTGTCCGTCATATTGTTCATAAAAACCTCCTACATTAAGTTAAGAAAATATGCCATGCATGTAGTTGTGGACAATCCGGCGCCGCAGTTGATCGTCGAATTCGACTTCTCCGTTTATCAGGAGGATCGCCCATGTGTCCAGCAGTCCGAAGAACGTTTCGGCGTATACCCATTCCCGCTCCTTCATGTTCCCATGATCGGCTGAGGCCTGGGTAAAAAGACATCTCAGCATGGAAACAAGCTCCCTGCGGAGCGGGTTGCCCGCCGCATAGCTCGCGGTCTCCGGCGCGGAAGAAAAAAGGCTGTGCGCGAGCCGGAAGAAAGCCGTATCCCGGCGCGCAAAATTCATTGTCCCATTAAACAGCGATGTTAAATTCATCGCAAGGTCATGCCGGTATTCCACCGCTTTTTTGACGACCGCGCGCAATTCCGCGCCGTGTTCAGCGACAATGGCTTCCAAAAGCCCTCGCTTGCTTTTAAAATGATAGTACAAACTTGGCTTGGCAAGCTCCGCCTTATCCGCTATCGCCTGTACGCCAACCGTTTCAAACCCCTGTTTTGAAAACAACTCCAGCGCCGTATTCAAAATGACCGCGCGTGTGTCCTGCTCCATACCAGTAATATACCGAATGGTAAGTAAAACGTCAAGTACAAAATCCGGCGGCGGAGTGGGTTGGTGTATGCGAAGCGTACGGATTTCCCCCACCCCTCTTGCATTTACTTTCATAATATGATAGATTCTTATAATAAATATACCGATAAATAATAAACAGGCCGATAAAAATTATGAGGACTATATGACTAATTTTGAAAAAACTCTAGACATCGTTCACCGCACCATGGACGCAAGCATTATCAGGCGGAATGCGATTGCAAACAATATAGCCAATGCGGCGGTTCCCAACTTCAAGCGGTCGGAGGTAAATTTCGAGAGCGAACTAAAACGCGCCCTTGATTCCGAGCGGCAAAGACCGGTTTTGGGCCTTGCCTTGACCGATCCCAAGCATATTTCCAATCACATGGAAAAAGATTATCGTGATGTAACGCCCCGCCGCGCGCTGGATTATGTGAGCCAGTCCAAGAATAATGGGAACAATGTCGACGCTGAAGAGGAAATGACGCTCGCTTTGCAGAATGAGATGCTCTATACGATGCTTGCGGGAGCGGCTTCATTTGAATTTGCTCAGGTGAACATGGCGTTGCGGGGTTGATATCCGCAATATTAACCTCATTTTAGAGTAAGACGGCGTTTGGAGGAAAGTGATGGGAATATTCAGTTCAATAAACATAGCGGCGACCGGTATGAGCGCGGAACGACTCCGTTCTGATGTCATAGCCGACAATATAGCGAATGCGTCAACAACCCGCACCGCGGAAGGCGGACCCTTCCGCAGAAGCAGGGTTATTATGAGACCGAGGACGGAAGGCCCCTATTGGCGTTCGCCTTTTCTGCCGGATGGCATGGATAATGGAGCGGGTACTGGCGTACGAGTTGTGGAGGTGCAGAAGGACATGTCCACAAAAAACCGGCTGGTCTACGATCCGACGCATCCCGACGCCATAAAAGAAGGGCCGCAAGCCGGGTACGTTGAGATGCCAAACGTTGACATTGTTACGGAAATGGTCGATCTGATAGCGGCCTCACGCGCGTATGAGGCGAACGCTTCCATTATTGATGGCGCCAAATCAATGTTTCAGAAAGCGCTTGAGATAGGAGGAAGATAATATATGACGCTTACACCGCCGGTTCTTACGCATGTTGACGCTCTCCAACTTGCCATAACCAATCCCAAGCATATAATGCCGACAGGGGGGAATCCGTTTCCGTCCGGACAGCAAATTATCTCGCTGGAAGAGAAAATCGGTTCGGAAGCTGCGATTCGCTCCGGTCAATTCGACGATATGATGCTCCGCGCTCTGGATCAGGTGAGCGCAGACGAGCAGTACTCCAACGCTTTGATTCAGAAAGCTATAGTTGATCCTGATTCGGTAGATACCCATGACATTACAATCGCACAGGCGAAGGCATCGATGTCCTTAAACATCACTCGGACGGTTCTCAGCCGTTTGGTGCAAGATTGGAGAGATCTTATCAACCTACGGTAGTAAAAAGTGTAAAAAAGGAGCCGCCGGGGAGGGTACATGGGCGAATGGTTAAAAAGGTTAGTTGAAAATATTAAAAAACTCTGGGCTACATGGTCGTTAGCGCAGAAGCTTGTCTTGGCCGCCATTATAGCGGTTGTTGTTATAGGACTTATTCTTTTGTTTTCGGTATCCGCAAGTCCAACAATGGCGCCGGTGATTGACGCGCCCATACGGGATGCGGACGCGCAGGATCGCATAGTTACACGGCTCAACGCCGAGGGCGTCAAGACATCCATTTCCGGAAGCGGCGTCATTATGGTGCCGGATGAAGCCACGGCGCGGCGTATGCGCGCTCTTCTTATCCGTGAAGATCTCATCCCACAGGGTACGGATCCATGGGCTGTCTTTGACCGTGAACGATGGACAATTACAGACTTTGAACGTAATGTAAACCTTCAACGAGCTATCCGTCAAATGGTGACGGATCATATCAAAGCGCTGGAGGAAGTCGACGACGTGAACGTTACGCTTGTCATACCCGGAAAGGAGCTTTTTGAGGCGGATCAAAATCCCGTATCGGCAAGCGTCGTCATCACGCCCAAACCCGGCAGCGACATCACCGAAAACCGGAAAAAAATCGAAGGCATACAAAAGATTCTAAAATTCGCGGTTGAAGGGTTGAAAGACGAAAATATCGTTATTACAGATCAGCGCGGCATCGTGTTGAACGACTTTACCGGCATGGCTGACATGGATAGGCTCGCCCTCATTGAGAAGGGCAATAAAATGATCCGCAATCTGGAATTCCAGTACCGCGCGGCGATTCTTTCCTCTTTGCAAAGCATTTTCGGATCGGACAGGGTGCGCGATTTGAATATCAAAATAGAGATGAACCTCTCACGGCAAAGCGTCAATACTGAAGAATTCTTTCCGGTAACGCTGAAGCCAAGAACACCGGGTCTTTCTTACGATGATTCTGAAATGGCTCCTTCAGTTACGAGGTCAAAGTCCACATCCAGCACCACCTGGAAAGGCACCGGCTTTAATCCCGAAGGTCCGTCCGGCGTGGAAGGACAGACGCCCCCCGCGTTCCGCGATATGTCAAACCTGTACGGAGAAGTCACGGAGGAAACCCTTGTTGACAACGAGGAAATCAACAAAAGGGTTATTCAGGAGGAGAGAACCCCGACCATTGATCGGGTGACCGTTTCCGCTAACATAGATGGAGTATGGACAGTAAAAAAGGACGAGCAGGGAAAAGAGATTGTAACAAACGGTTCGCTTGAACGTGAATATACGCCGGTTTCCGCTGATGATCTGCGGGCGGCGGCGGCCTTGATTCAGAACTCTATTGGGTACAACGCAAGCCGCGGAGACTCGGTGACTGTGCAAAGCATACCAATAGACAGGAGCAGTCAGTTTGCGGAAGAAGACGCCAAATTGCTGAAAGAGAAACGGCTTCAGCTTGTTCTGTTGTTCGCCGTTATCGGACTTATCTTGCTTCTTGTCGGATTCCTCGTCTTCCGCATAATATCCCGCGAGATAGAACGGCGTCGCAGGGCTGAGGAAGAAGAACGCGCCCGCCGTGAGCAGGAACTGCGGGAAAACGCTCTTATGCAAGCCGAAGAAGAAGACGCGCAGGTGGTGATGTCCGTAGAAGAGCGCACCCGCTTGGAACTGCAAGAGAGTATTGCAAATACGGCAAGACAACACCCGGAGGATGTCGCTTCGCTTATCAGAACGTGGTTGCTTGATGAGTGACGCGAACCGTCGAACGAGCGTTCATGAACTGGATTCGGCGCGATTGCTTTGCGTTTCGATGATTGAGCTTTGGTGGATTTTGCGACGCATAGCCGTAGAAATTAGGAGGAGGAATACGTGGCAAAAGTAATGGATACAGGATCCGAGTACACCGGGAAGAAAAAAAGCGATAAAACCTTCAATGGAAGGCAGAAAGCCGCCATTTTCTTGGTCACTATAGGCTCGGAAATTTCCGCCGAAATATTCAAATACCTCAGAGAAGATGAAATTGAGACGCTTACGTTTGAAATCGCCCGTCTTGAAACCATAGATCCGGATCAAAAAGATGCCATCTTGCAGGAATTCCAGGAACTGATGATGGCGAATCAGTTCATTTCTACCGGCGGCATTGACTATGCGCGAGAACTCCTCGAAAAAGCCTTGGGAAGCCAGAAAGCTGTTGATATCATCAACAGGCTGACATCAAGTTTGCAAGTGCGCCCCTTTGACTTCATCAGGCGCACGGATCCGGCTCACCTTCTGAATTTCATTCAACAGGAACATCCCCAGACTATCGCCCTTATCCTTGCGTACCTTGAACCGAACAAAGCGTCCGTTATTCTGCAAAATCTGCCGCACGAAGTGCAAAGCGATGTGGCGCGGCGTATCGCGACCATGGATCGCACTAGCCCGGAAGTGTTGCGCGAGGTTGAGCGGGTGCTTGAGAAAAAGCTCTCCACCCTGTCAAGCGAAGACTACACTGCGGCGGGCGGCGTTCCGAGCATCGTTGAAATCCTCAACCTTGTTGACCGCGCATCTGAGAAGCAGATAATCGAATCTCTTGAAGATGAAGATCCGGAGCTTGCCGAAGAAATCAAGAAGCGCATGTTTGTGTTCGAAGATATTGTCATGCTTGACGATAAAGCGATTCAGAAGGTTATGCGCGAAGTTGACGGGCAGGAACTGGCAAAGGCGCTCAAGTCCGTTGACCAAGAGGTTCAGGACAAAATATTCAGAAACATGAGCAAGCGCGCCGCCGGTATGCTCAAAGAAGATATGGAATTCATGGGGCCTGTACGCCTGAAAGACGTTGAAGAAGCCCAGCAGAAGATCGTGTCAATCATTAGAAAGCTTGAAGATTCCGGTGAAATCGTGGTTGCCCGCGCCGGCGAAGACGAACTGGTTGTGTAAATGGTCATAATTATGAGTCTTTCCCCAAACGCGAACTATGTTCGGGCTGGTTTTGAGAAAGACTTTTGGAAAGAACGGCAAAAAAACCGTTTCTTCCATTAAATCTAAGGCAACTCTCTTATGAGAGAAAATGAGATGCGAAGGAATGCCTTTCGCGGCGCGTGGCGAAAGGTTTCTCTATCGCATGCGTTTAATTTTATGTGACAAGAGGTTGATCTTGACAAAAGCAGTTTTTAGGCAGAATGAACTCATTACGAATCAAGAGACGATCTTGCTTGAACCTCCTCATGCGTTTCCTGAATTGGCGCACCTTGCTGTATCTAAAGAAGCGGAAAAGGACGAAGACGAGAAAAATGAAGTCTACGATGGTCCAACCGTAGAAGATCTGAGAAGAGAAGCTGAGTCGTTTAAGGCGCAGTGGGAAATTGAAAAAGAAGCCCTTGTTATCTCCGCCAAAAACGACGCCGCCACTATCGTAAAAGAAGCGAAAGAAACCGCCTTTCAAGAAGTAAAACGAAAAACCGAAGAAGCTCAAATCTTAAAACGGCAAGCGGAAGACGAAGCCGAACGCATTATTGCGGAAGCGAAAGAAAAAGCTAAACAGATAGAAGACGAAGCTCGCATGGCGTACGAGAATCAAAAAAAAGAGGCGAATGATACGGGCTTTCGAACCGGCAGGGAAGAAGGGTACAACTCCGGCAAAGCTGAAGTCGAGCGCTTGATCCAGCGGACGCAAACAGTGCTTAAACGGGCTCAGGATAAACGGGGTGAAATTCTCGCGGAAAGCGAGCGACAGATTGTGGATTTAGTGTTGCTCATCGCCCGCAAAGTGATAAAAGTGATCTCAGAATCCCAAAAAACCGTGGTTGTCTCCAATGTGGTGCAGGCGTTGCGCAAGCTCAAGAACCGGGGCGCTGTCATCATCCGCGTCAATATGGCTGATGTAAAGCTCACCACCGAGCATATCAAAGACTTTATCCGTCTGGCCGAAGGCGCCGCTTCCATACAGGTGCAGGAAGATTCTTCCGTTGACGCGGGCGGTTGCATCATCGAAACCGACTTCGGTGAAATTGACGCCCGCATTTCAAGCCAGCTTGCCGAATTGGAAAGCAAGATATTGGAAATGTCGCCGATAAAAACCACGCCAAAATCGCCGCCGCCAGCAAGCGCGGCAACCGCGCGGAAATGAGATAAGCAAGGCTCCTTTGCATGGAAACTATTATTGACAAATACCTAAAAATAGCGGAAAACATTGACCCCATTAAATGTGTGGGTCATGTCTCCAAGGTACAGGGGCTGTTGATTGAAAGTGTCGGCCCTTCGGCTATTATCGGGGAAATATGCCGCATAGAAATCGGCGAGGAAGTCTACCTCCAAGCTGAAGTGGTGGGGCTCCATGGCGGTACCATACAGCTTATGGCCTACTCTGAGACGGGCGGCATACGGGTAGGCGACCGTGTAGTCGCTTCAGGTTCCAGCCTTGATGTCGCGGTCTCGGACAAGTTGCTTGGACGGGTGTTGGACGCCAAGGGAAAAGCCGCTGACGGCAAGGGTGAAATTGAAAGCGGCGTCCGTTACCCGGTCATGGCAAACCCGCCTGATCCGCTGAAACGGGCGCGGATTACGAAGCGCATCGCCACCGGCGTACGGGCGATAGACAGTATGCTTGCGGTTGGGTGCGGGCAACGGATCGGCATATTCGCTGGATCGGGCGTTGGGAAATCCACGTTGCTCGGCATGATAGCCCGCAACACTAACGCGGATGTAAATGTGGTGGCTCTCATCGGGGAGCGCGGACGCGAGGTGAACGACTTTATCGAAAAAGACTTGGGCGAAGAGGGGCTTAAAAAAAGTGTGCTTGTGGTGACGCCCTCCAACTCCCCTCCCCTTTTGCGTCTGCGCGGCGCGTATACCGCGACTGCGGTAGCCGAATATTTTCGAGACAAAGGCAAAAACGTCATGCTCCTCTTTGATTCGATCACCCGTTTTGCGCGCGCCATGCGGGAAATCGGGCTTGCAACCGGCGAACCGCCCGCCACACGCGGCTATCCGCCAAGCATGTTTGACCAGATGCCGAAATTGCTTGAGCGCTCTGGATCGGCGGAAACAGGCAGCATCACGAGTTTTTACACCATTTTGGTTGACGGCGATGATATGGACGAGCCGGTCGCGGACACGGTGCGCGGCATACTGGACGGTCATATTGTGCTTTCCAGAAAACTCGCCCAGTATTACCATTATCCGGCGATTGATGTGCTCCGAAGCGTTTCCCGTTTGGAAAAGGATGTATCGGGACCCGCAATCCAACATGCGGTTGGCGTCATCCGGCGTCTTATGGCAATCTATGATGAAAATGAGAAGCTCATCAATGTGGGCGCCTACCACGCAGGCACAAACGCCCTCATAGACAACGCCATCGCCAAGCATGACAGCATAGAAAATTTTCTTATGCAGGGTATTGGCGAAAAAGCCGCTATCCGGGACACGCTTGTAAAACTAGGCGAACTTGCGGGCGTAACCATACCGGAAGAAGAACTGCCCGCAGAATCGTCCGGCGCGGAGGACGAAGAATGATGGAGGAAGCCGCCGAATGAGCCGGTATTCTTGACAGGCTCCTTGCCCAACGGCGGCTTTAGGCGTTTAGGACATATCAGATACGCGCAAAATTTCCTTGCGGATAGTCGCAGTCGCCTCCACCATGTTTCTTAACGCGGGCTTCACTTCTTCCCAGTTTCTTGTTTTTAGGCCGCAATCAGGATTGACCCACATTTTCTTTTTATCGAGCGTTTCAAGCCGCGCCATAATTTGTTCCCGAAATTCGGCGACCGATGGCGCTCGCGGTGAATGAATGTCATATACACCGGGTCCTATTTCGTTTTGATACGCGGTTTCTTTAAAAACCTTCAGGAGCTTGTTGCCGCTGCGGGCGGTTTCAATGGTAAGCGCGTCGGCGTCCATGGCCTCAATGGTTTTTATAATGCCGTTAAAATCGCTGTAACACATGTGGGTATGTATCTGGGTTGGCATATCCGCGGCGCTTACCGCAAGCCGGAAGGCTTCCAGCGCCCATTGTTCGTATTCACCGATATTTTCTTTCCGCAAGGGATACCCCTCCCGAAACGCCGCCTCATCAACCTGGATTATGGTAACGCCAGCTTTCTGCAAATCGGCGACTTCATCGCTCAGGGCAAGGGCTATCTGCCGCGCCACCTCTGCCCGCGTGATATCGTTCCTGACAAAAGACCAGTTAAGGATGGTGACGGGACCGGTCAACATGCCTTTCATAGGTTTCTTTGTTTTGCTTTGAGCGTAGCTTATCCATTTCACTGTCATAGGCTCCGGGCGGCTGACATCGCCGAAAATAACCGGCGGCTTGACGCAACGGGAACCGTAGCTTTGAACCCATCCGTTTTTGGTAAAATGAAATCCCTCCAGAAGTTCGCCAAAATATTCCACCATGTCATTCCGTTCCGGCTCTCCGTGGACTAAAACGTCAAGCCCAACTTCCTCCTGAAACGCGACACAGTGGTCAATATACTTTTTTATCTCAATTTCATAGCCGGCGCTTGATATGACGCCTTTTCGGTAGTCACTCCTTGCTTTTCGTAACGCCGGAGTCTGGGGGAAACTCCCGATAGTGGTGGTCGGCAGCACGGGAAGATTCAGCCGCTCTTTTTGAAGGACGCTCCGTTCCGCATACGTTCCCTTTCGGGATGTTCTGGAGAGCTTCGCCAGCCTGTCCTCCACCCTATTGTTTTTTATCAGCCCTGAATTGGGATCGGACAACAAATTTCCCTTGCTTTCTTCAATCAAAGATTTTTCCGTTTCAGAAAGGCTGTCAGAAGAAAACAACCTTGCCAAGAGAGAAACCTCTTCCACTTTCTCGCAGGCAAAAGCCAGATATTTCTTGATTGCGCTCTCCGGCTCGTTTTTCAGCGAGTAGGGGCTATGCAAAAGGGAACAACTGGTCGAAACAATGATCTGTTCTTTGGGAATCGCCTTGTTTATCCGTTCAAGCATCTCCAGACTTGCGCATAGATCGTTGCGCCAAATATTCCGCCCGTCTACAACGCCGGTTATAATATATTTGGAAGCGGCGCATTCCAATCCTTCAAAATTGCGTTTCCCGTACAGGAAATCAAGGCCGACGCCCCAAATTGGAGTGTCACAAAGCAGCTTTGTCGCCTCCGTCGAATGTTCAAAATAACTTGTTACGATAATTTTTATCCTGCCGCTCGCCGAAGCCAGTTCCCTGTAGGTCGCCTGAATCAGCGGGAGCATCGCGTCAGAAGGATTTTTGACAAACGCCGGCTCGTCGAATTGCACATACACGAATTCATCCAGTTTTGCTATTTCCTCCAGCAATCGCTTATAAACCGGCGTTATTTTATGCAGATATTTGAAGGAATCGCCTCCGTCTTTTGTTTTCGAAAGAGCCAGGAATGTCAAAGGGCCAATAATGTTGATTTTTGTCCTTACCCCTATATCCCGCGCTTCCCGGTATTCGGACGTTACCTTCGCCGGATCAAGCTGAAAAACCATGTCATCACTCAATTCTGGCACGATAAAGTGGTAATTGGTATTAAACCATTTGGTCATTTCCATGGCGGCGGCCTTGCCATTTCCCCGGGCCATGGCAAAGTACCGTTCGTTTTTATCCGCTATTCCGGCGAATCGTTCAGGGACGGCATTGAGCATTGCCATAGTGTCAAGCATATTGTCATAAAAGCTAAAGTCATTGGAACTGATAAAATCAATGCCCGCGTCTTTCTGCAAACGCCAATATTTTTTCCGCAATACCCGCGCGGCGGCTTCGACTTCATCAAAAGAAACCTTATGCGCCCAATAATTCTCCAAAGCTTTTTTGAGTTCCCTGTTTTCCCCTATCCGGGGAAACCCGTTAATCAGTGTTTTTATAGTCATGAAAAACTCCTTTGAATCGACTGCTATGGCGTACGCCTATCCTCGCCGAAATACCCTTTCTTAAAAGGGAAAATGAGAACATAAAATTACAAAGCTCATCTTTTCCGGGCCCAATCCGCGAGGCCGCGGAAAAATCGGGAACATTCCCACCTGGGAATATCCTGTATACCAAAGTCTCCTGGCTTGCGGGTGGAAAGGCGGCCCGGCTGCGAGAATTCGCGGCGTTTTTGACAGCCACTCCCATTCCGTCAGTCTTCCCGGCCTTTTTTGGGGGCCAGTGGCTGTTGTGACGGAATCAACCCGGTTACAGTTACGGGATAGCGGAGGATTCGCCGGACTACGTACGTCCGACCTCACTTCCTTTGAAATATACAGTCAAATTATAGTGTTTCATGGGGGAGACAGTCAAGCGACCTTGACCATGAATCGTGCGAACGAAGAACACGAACAGGAAAACGCTTGTTGTTAGATGCCGCGACGCTGGCGATGTACGCCGAATTTACGCTAAAAATATAGGAATTCAAAGTGTCAAAATTTCATATCTTGACAATTATAAAAAAAAATGATATGCTATTCTACTAAAAAAGTACGCTAGAGGCTTCTTTAAAATTAATCCAAACTTACATTCGGCGAACGTAAGTTCGTGTTTTGAAAAAGGCTTAGTATTATGATCACAAAATCGCCGTCCAACAAGGCGCGTTATGAATGATCGGCATGTATGTTTGGCTTTCTCCATCCGTATGGCAACGGGTGGTTTAGCGGCGTACTTGAGTGCGTCTATATAATTTTAGAGTCTTTGGGAAATCGTCCCAAAGGTATGGAGGAATGTCCATGAAAAAATTTTGGCTTATCTGTCTTGTAGGCTTGCTGGCAATCGGTATGGGGCTCGCTGGGTGCGCAGGAAGTCCCGCGCCGACGACGGATGCGCCTTCTGAGGCAGTTGCCGCGGAAGAAACCGTTGACGAGGCTGAGGTTGCCGACGAGGCTGCCGAAGAAGAGGTTGTTGAAGCGGAAGAAGCCGCCGAGTAACAACCTTGAGCGGAGGATGCCGCATTCTTTTTGAATTTTTGATTTGAAAAAGAACTAAAGCTAAAGCGCAGGCAATGCCGGGCATTGCCTGCGCTTTTTTAATGTCCAAGACACTCGTCTATAATAGATTTCAACGTATTCTCATTCACCTTCACAATCTCCGACTCGCGCGCGACGCTTTCAGGCGAATCTGAAGCGTGGGCGGTGTTCACCATGACGTTGCTGCCGAATTCGCGGCGAACCGTACCGCCCGGCGCTTTCAGCGGATCCGTGGGTCCAAGCACATCGCGGATTTTCTTAACCGCGTCAATACCCTCGTAAATGAGGATCATGCACTTGACCGACTTGCATTCGTCCACAGGAGCGCCCGGCTTCACGCCCGACATAAAGCCTACAATCTGGGCGAACTGATCATAGGCGTATTCGACGCCGAACGTCTCGACAAGGGCTTTCTCCGTACGTTCGCTCAAGGCGAGGAAAAATTCCTTTTCAAGCGTCTCTTTAGCCTTCTTCCCTAAAACGGGCGCGAGCTTGCTTTTCAACGCCGCTTCGACCGGACCGTAAAAATCAAGCGCCTGTTCAAGCGTGAATCGGTGAATTTTTATGCCGATGATCCTGAGACCTGTCCGTGAAAACATATCGATGATGCTCCCCGGACGGGATGAGGCGTACTGCCAATTGTCGGGCTTTATGATGACCAAGGTGCGCTCTATTTTTGAAGGATCATCGTATTCCATATTGTTGACGATGTTCTCTTTGCCATCCAAATAGCTTGAAAACAGGGCGAGATCTCTGTCCGCCCACTTCTGCTCGCGCGGCGTCATGACCGCAGGCTCAAAATAGTTGACTTGCGCCGTATCGGGGTCTATAATCAGGTCCGCGTAGGTGTCGCGTATGGTTTCTCCGGTAAGCGATTCATCGCCTATGTGTTCGGGGAAAATATGTCCGCATATCTTCGCCAGCTTTTCGCAGGGATTCTCCCCTTTAAATAAAAGCAAAAGCGTACGGTGCTTTCTGCCGCCCGAAGGGACGAGCCGCGCCTCAGCGTAATCCGCAAGAAGCGTAACGCTGTCTGACGACACGTTTTGCGCGCACAATATCGCCGAGTATTCTTTCGCAAACGCCTCGTCGGGCGCAAACATCTGGGCGCCTACAAGTTCAAGATCAACTTGCGACAAAAGCCGCGCCAACACACCGCCGGTTCTGCTTTTTGCGACCGTGTACGGCGTCACCATGACATACGATAATGATTCCGGCATTTCTTACTCCTCCATGTATGGGCTGTCATGCTTTTTAGCGTCGCCTTCGGCGTCACCCAAACCTTCTGACAGCATCTTTACAATAATATCCCTGTTGTCAAGCAGGGAACTTAAAGACAACTCCTGATGCAAGCGGGAAATCGTCTGGGCGAAAAGCGGCGTTATATTCACGCTGATAAACCATTCCCGCTTCACTAGTTCTTCTTGATAAATCGCGTTGGCGCCGATAATACGGTAAAAAAGCCCCTGTTTGTAGGCGTCGTCAAAGTAGGAGACGGCGTTTCCCGAAAAGAGCGGAAGGCTGATCGCCGATATGACCTTGCCCGCGCCCTGCTCTTTGAGGAATTTCATCGCCTTGAGCAGGGTGCCGCCAGTTCCAAGCATATCGTCCGCCATAAAGACAGTCTTTCCGGCGACATTTCCAAGTAGTTTTATCTCCGCGATGTTGTTTTCAAGCGCGTTTTCCGTAACTTTGGAATAATCCCGTTCCTTGTACAGCAGAGCAAGCGGCTTTTTTAACGCGGTGGCGTAGAATTTGTTGCGGTCCACGGCGCCGGTGTCAGGAGAAACCACCACAAAATTGTCGTTCAAGACGCCGGGCATTTTCGACAGTATACGGATGATCTGGTAGCTTGCGTGGAGGTTCTCAATGGTCATCGTATTGAACGAGTTGCCGATCTCCCGCGAATGAATGTCCAGGGTGATGATGCGGTGGACGCCGAGAAATTCCAAAAGTTTCCCCACACGGCTCGCCGTAATCCCTTCGCGCCCCTTTTTCTTGTGTTGCCGTGAATAAGGGTAAGTGGGAAGCGCCAGCGTAATGCGTCCCGCGCCCGCTTGTTTCACCGCGTCGACCGTAACAAACAGCGTCATCAGGTGATCGTTGATCGAAAGCGTCCGTTTGCAGCCGTTATTGAAATTGACCGGAAAATGGTTTTCAACATCTTGTACTATAAAAATATCCTTGCCCCGCACCGATTCCAATATCTCGGCTTTAACCTCGCCGTTCGCAAACATGGTGAATTGCGCGGGTATCTTTATGCCTGAAGGTCTGAATTGGGTGGGATCCGTATACGGTGGCAGGCTCGACGTGGCGTCACGAATAAAATTGAACTTTGTGATGATCGAAGGAACATCTAAATCGTACCGTTTCGCCAGTTTGGAAACAGTGCGCTCAAATTGACGGCGACACCCGGTCTGCAGGTGAAGAATTACCTCATCGGCAAAAATCTCTCCTCCCGGACACGCGATGACGCCTAAATTAGATGGAGTAGAATAATTCACGGGAATACAATAGCATAAAAACGCCTATTGCTCAATAGGCAAAAAAACAACTTTATGATATTCTAAAGCAAACGGTGTATGAACGCCGTATCTATGTTGAGGGGGGAAAATAGTGAGCGATGAAGATTTTGGGGAAGCGCCTGAAAAACGCGGAAAATCCGACAAGCATTCCAAGGTAGTGTCGCCAGCGCCGGCTTCACAGGAAGAGAAGGAGAAAGCGCTAGAAGCGGCAAGGCTCCAGATAGAAAAACAATTCGGCGTTGGCTCCATTATGAAGCTAGGCGATCATAACAACGCCGCCGGCATTGAGGTGATCCCTTCGGGTTCCATCCTTTTAGACGAGGCGCTCGGCATAGGCGGTTATCCGCGGGGCAGAATCATTGAAATCTACGGGCCAGAGTCTTCGGGCAAGACGACGTTGGCTTTACACTGTATCGCCGAAGCGCAGAAACTCGGCGGCACTGCGGCTTTTATTGACGCGGAACATGCGCTCGATCCGGTTTACGCCAAAAACCTCGGCGTCAACATCGAGAATTTATGGGTTTCCCAGCCTGACAACGGGGAACAGGCCCTTGAAATAGCGGAAAACCTTGTCCGTTCCGGCGCGGTTGACGTTATCGTTGTGGATTCTGTCGCGGCGTTGACGCCTCAGGCGGAAATTGAGGGTGAAATGGGCGATGCGCACATGGGGCTTCAGGCGCGCCTTATGAGCCAGGCGCTACGCAAACTCACGTCCATCATCGGAAAATCACGTACGCTCCTCATCTTCATCAACCAAATCCGCATGAAGATAGGCGTGATGTTCGGCAACCCGGAAACGACTACGGGAGGCAATGCGCTGAAGTTCTACGCTTCAGTCAGGATTGACGTACGCAAAACCGACACCATTGAGGGGGGAAAGGACGCCAACGCCATAGGCAACCGCGTACGGGTCAAGGTGGTGAAAAACAAAGTCGCGCCTCCTTTCAGGAAGGTGGAGTTTGAGATCATGTTCGGCAAGGGCATTTCAGCGGCCGGAAGCGTATTGGATGCGGCTGTGAAGTATGAGATCATCGACAAGAAGGGCGCATGGTATTCCTACGGCGAGGAAAAGATAGCGCAGGGCAAGGAAGCCGCAAAAGCCTACCTTGAAGATCGACCCGGTTTTATGGTTGAACTTGAGGAAAGACTGCGGAAAATCATGTTTCCAGACAGAGAATTCCCGAAAGCGGCTCCGCAAACGGCGGCGGCTGGCGAACCGGCGAAAACCGGGGACGCCAGCCTGCTCAAGAAAGCCCGTTCACGAAAATCAACAGCGGCAGCCGTTGTGCCTGAGCTTCCGATAACCGACGAAGCGGTTAAAGCGACGGCGGAACCCACGTCCTAACCGCCCTCAATGGCGCCTTTAGTTGTTTTGGGACTTGGCTCAAACAAAGCGTACAAACGGGTTGACGGGCGTGTACAAACGCCCCGTGAACTCTTGGAAGAAGGATCGCGCAAATTGAGCGGCGTACTTTCAGATTTGCGCGCCGCGCCCATGTTTGAAACTGAGCCGCTCCACGTTGCGGATCAACCGCGCTTTCTCAATACGGCGGTCTGTGGCAGGTATGAGGGCGCGCCGCGTGAGTTGTTGTCCATTATCCATGACATTGAGGCGTCGTGCGGGCGGAACCGCGCGGAAGAGCGCCGATTCGGGGAGCGAACGCTAGACATCGACATACTGTTGTTCGGCGTGGTTGTCATGTCGGAGCCGGATTTGGAGATACCGCATCCGCGGCTTGCGGAGCGAGCCTTTGCTCTCATTCCGCTTCTCGCCCTTCTTCCTAATGCAAAAGACCCGCGTTCAGGCGTATCGTACCGCGATATTCTAGAAAAGGCGGGGTTGCCATGCGAATAGGTCTCTTCCTCAACAATTTAGATGAAGAATACCAGCGTTCCGTGTATAGCGGGGTGCGGACGCAAGCTGAAGAGATGGGCATTGATCTCATTTGCATACAAAGCGAAAGCGTAAACACCGACTCCCTGTTTATTTCGCTTGATTTCATTGGCGTGGACGGCGTACTGATCCTTTCCTCGGTGCTGATGACGAAAGAAGGCTTTCAGGAATCCTCCAAAACTCGCGCGCGGTTGCACCAGTTTTTGGAAGATATTCCGGCGGTGTCCATAGGACAAGAACTGTCCTCCGCCTCAACCGGTTCGCCTCGCAATTACCCCTCGATAGTCGTTAAAAACGAAGAATCCATGAAGAGCCTGATGTACCATCTGATATTGGTTCACGGCTACCGGAAATTTTTATACATAGGAGGACCGGCGTCTCACATGGACAACGCCGTCAGAGAAGCGGTGTTTAAGGCTTCAGTTGAAGCGTACGGAGGGACGTACCGCATCATAAACGGGGGATTTCATACGGCGTCCGGAAGAGACATCATACGTGACTATATAAACAGCAACCAAAATGATCCGCCTGATGCGATAATCGCGGCGAACGACAACATGGCGCTCGGCGTACTGGAAGTGATCCATGAAAAAAAGAACGAATATGGAGAAATGGGGAAAAAATGGGGGCGGTGCGCGGTTACCGGTTTTGATGACATTTCGCTTGCCCGCATGGACGCTGCGGCTCTTACCACGGTGCATCAACCCCTGCATGAGATGGGGCGGGAGGCGGTGCGGACGCTCAAAAATGTCATTGAAAAAAAAGAGGTCAAGCCGTTGGCCGTCATAGAATCCGAAGTGAAAATACGCAATTCCTGCGGGTGCGCCGGTTACGTCGACGACACGCGATACGGAACATCGCTTTCCGAAGTGCGGAACAATTTTATGTATTTGGAAAATTACATGCAGAACGTGAGCTACTTGGGGCAAAGGCTCATCACCGCGGAATCGATACGCGAGATCATTCCCAATCTGCAATATTTTTTAACCGGCATAAATGTTTCTATGTTTTATCTTTTTCTGTATCCCGAATTTATGCCTAATCCCGGAGACAGCGGGCTGTTGTTGTATCAATACGCGCACAATGTTGATACGTTTTATGAAAAGGCGAAAAATGTCAAATTTTACGATTTTTTTCATACCATCGTTCCGGACGCCGACAACGAACCGCCTCATGCATGGTGCCTCTATCATCTGCGGTCGGGCGCCGAATATCTTGGACTCATTGTATACGAAGCGCCGGATGCCATGCATCCGCTCATGTGCAGCGCGGCGTTGTTTATTGCAAATTCGGTCAAGCGGCTTAAAAACTTTGAATACGAGAAGGAGTACACACGGCAGCTTGAAAAAGAAGTGGCGCTTCGTACTCAGGATATTGTGGCTACGAACAAAAAACTTGAGGAAGAGGCGAAACGCCGTATCGCTGTGGAAGCCGAGGTGTTGCGTATCAGCGAAATGGAACGCCTCCGCTTCAGCATGGACCTGCACGACGACATCTGCCAGCGGCTGGCGGGCATTTCCATGCTGTGCCGGGGGCTTGCCAGCGGCGTGAGCCCCAAAACCCTTCTGCCCGATCTGTCTGAAATGATAGACGAAACCCTTGTACGGACACGGCGTTACGCGCGCGAATCTTTTCCGGTGGAGCTTGATTCACTCGGCTTAAACGACGCGCTGGATGCGCTTTGCAACAGCTTCAACAAGCAGGAGGGGTGCGAATGCGTCTATTCGTGGCGGGGCCCAACCGCTTCGCCGCTTAACCATGCCCAAGACATCAACGTGTACCGCATCATTCAGGAAGCGCTCACCAATGTTACGAAACATGCGAACGCTTCCATTGTTGAAGTCGCCTTGGTTAACGATGAGACGCAATTGAGTATTACAATAAAAGACAACGGCAAAGGCGATTCCCGCCTTAACTGCGGACAGCCGCCCCAGCCGGCTCAGAGAAGGCGGCGCGAGGGGCTTGGGCTGCGTTCCATGCAGTACCGCGCCCATCAGTTAAATGCGACGTATATGATTACATCTTCGGAGCGTCAGGGAACGCTGATCGAGGTGCGAATACCGTTTCACAAGGAATATCTTCCAAAAACTGAAATTTTTAAAAAGCCTCTCTAAAAAGCATCCGCCATGCGTCCAGATGCTGCGGGCTGCAATCTTTAGAAAAGTTCTAAATACAACATAAACTTCTTGACGTGACGCATAAAACGTTTTATACTATATCCAATGATAACGAGTCAAAAAATCACCAGTTATTATGACAGGTTCAAAAATATTGAAGTTACTTTCACAAAAGATCTCGTTCAGGTTGCCGGTCTTATTACACAGGAAGTGTACCTGAAATGTGGGAGTGACGTCTGTCCTTGTATCATCTATTCGGCTTCTTTTGAACATGCAAAAATAGTGGCGAGCGTTAAAAGCGATCTCCTGAAAAAATTGGAAGAAGCGAACAACACGGTGAGCCTGAGATGGTGTTTCAAGAATCCTGACGGTGGAAGTCCGGTCGCTTTTTTTATAACAGCGCGCTCGGTCGGGTTTTCCCCCTATGGCAAGTCAGAAGACGTGGCCTTGTTTACCATTCAATTCACCCAAAGGCCGCCGGATAATCTTATTGAAATCATGGGAAGAATTCTGGACGCCAACTTCAATTTCGCCAAACGGAAAGAGGAGCGCATCATTATCACTACGGACAGCCAGAGAAGACTGAATGTGTTTGCAAAAGAGAGTACCGTCTTTATTGAAAAAGTCCCTAGGCATTGTATTTTGAGGGATATCTCTTTTTCCGGAGCAAAAATCATCATGATGGGCGTCGCCAAATTCCTTCTGAACAAGATCATCGCCTTACGGGTTGATTTTGACGAGCCGAGGGAAAGTTTTTTGATAAGAGGACAATTCGTACGGTCGGAATTGGTGGAAGGCAGAAAAGATCTGGTCGCTCTTGCCATACGATTTGAAGAAAGCCTGATTCCCTTAGGTTATAAAATACGGATCAACGAATATTTGAGCCAAGTACGCCTTGAAATAGCGCCCGAAATAAATGCAACAAACTAGTGAAAGCCGTATTGTATTCATACAAGCGTCCGATATTCTGTCACATTCTTCTCATCATGAGTATAGCGCTATACTAGACGCGGCTATACCGGTGCCGGTGGAACTGCCGGCGGGTGAAGAATTGCCCGCTGATATTTCCGAAGAAATGGCGCTTTCCGGCATGTTGCGCTTGCTTGCCGCAGAGCCGGAGCATCAAAACGCGGCGTACTACCGCTATTGCATCCTTGCCGCCAGACCCAACATCCTTGATGAATTGACCTATGCGGCAATGATGAAAGCTGAGAATGGGGATTTTAGCTTGGCAATCGAGACGCTCGACGCCCTTAAAGGGCTTTTTCCCTATTCATCCAAACTTCTTGCATGCAAAAAGGCCGTTCTCAAAAAAAAAGAAGCGGCGGCGATTCCGGCGGCGCTTGACGCCAGCGCGTTTTTTACTCAAGCATACCACAATATAAACAACGGAGACATTGACGAAGGCTTAACCGCCATCCACGCCTTCCTTGAAAAAAATCCCCATGTATGGAACGCTTGGTTCCTTTTAGGCTGGGGGCTGCGAAAGGCGTCCCGATACGAGGAAGCCGAGTCCGTATTCCGTACGGCAATGGAAAAGGGCGGCGCAAACGCCGACACCTGCAACGAGCTTGCCATTTGTCTTATGGAAAAAGGCGATCTGAAAGGAGCGCGCAAAGAACTTGAAGCCGCGCTTCACGCCGAACCGGAAAATGTCAAAGTCATTTCGAATCTCGGCGTACTTGCTCTCAAAATGGGTGATGAAATCCAAGCGTCTGGATTCTTCCGCGCCGTTTTGGAAATCGATCCAAACGACGCGATAGCTAGAGACGCTCTGGACAGAATAACGGGCGCTGTTGAAGCTGGAAAAAAATGAACCCATGATGCGCGGACTCCTAAAAAAAGGTTTGCTTCTGCTGCGGGAAAACGGCGTGGAAATTCCCGGTTGCGTTCTTGATGAGGATATCGACCGCATCCTTGACGCATTGGAACGGTACATCGCCGAGATAGAACTGTTCAATCCCGCTTATAAATTGGTTGGAACCAGCGACCGGAAAGAACTCATCATCAAACATATACTCGACTCGCTGAGCGGGGTCGGCGTCATAAACCGCTTCGCGTCTTTACGCGCCGCGCATTCATGCGCCGGAATCAAGGTCAATATCGCGGATGCGGGATCCGGCGCGGGATTGCCCGGCATTCCGCTTGCCTTAAGCATGCCCCGCTGTCATTTCACTTTAATCGAACGCATGGGGCGCCGCGCCGGCTTTTTGCACAATACGCTTGCGGCGCTTGGCGTACAAAACGCAACCGTTGAGGAACAAGAAATTGAAAAAGCCGCGCCCAACCGGTTCAACATCATCACATTCAGGGCTTTCAAACCGCTTGACAGGCATACGCTCAAGAGCCTCTTCCGCCTTCTCACGCCGGATGGCGTTTTGACAGCCTACAAGGGCAGAAAAAATGCGATTGAAAAGGAAATCGCTCTGTTGAAGGCGTCGTTTAAAATCTCACCCTTTCGTGAGAGCGAAGCGGTTGCAGGTTGGGAGACAATCCGCGTATTCACGCCGTTTTTGGAAGAAGAGCGGCATATTGTGGTCATACCGCGCGGAAGCGCGCCATGAGCGCATGAGTGTGCGACGCCAGCTTTGCAAGCGAGGGCGCCCGCCTGTGGATAACATGTGTATGCATACGGGAAAAAAAATAAATGCGCGTTCGCATAACCATTATAACCATACAATATATAAAGTTATATGAAATACGCCAAATAATTGCTTATATAGGAATAAGTTAGAAAAGCATGTCAACGCATGTTCAGGCAAGTTGTCCACAAACAGCCGCAAATGGGCTCGCGCTGTCAAAAAACAACCTGTGTATAACATGTGAAATATTGTGCAAACAGCATATTTCCGCACACAACACAGGGCTATAACTCCTCGAAACCGCCGTCAATATCCAACATGTCAGGGATTACGTAGGCTATACCGCCGGTCTTTTTCACCCGCATCTCGACATAACCCTTGGAAACCATGTCGTCAAGTTCTTTTTTAGCCTGATCCAAGGATATGCCTGCGGATAAAGCTACATCTCCCGGAGACAAAATGCCGTGGTTCTGTTTCGCCGCCTTCAGAATGGCATGTTCAACGCTGTCCACCCGCCTGGCATTTCTGGAGGAATGCCTCGCGCCAAAAACGCCGTCTACAAATCCGCCAGCATAGGCCGCCTCGCGGCGTCTGTCGTTTACGAAACGGCTGCCTAAACGCCTCCCCTCTTCATACGCATCCAGAGACGCGCTGTTCCTATAGCCGTCTAACAGCGCCCGTTCCATATTAGCCTTCCGCACCTGTCCGCCTAATGTAAAAAAATCGTAAATGGAACCCACCATACATAGGCCGCCGGTGAACATCCACAAGAGGCCGCTGGGTATCTTTCCCAAATAAAAACGGTGCAATCCCAATGCGCCGCAACCTGAAATCAGCCATAAAAGGTATGCGATGCCCACGCTATACATAAAGCCCTCTCCAAAAAAAAATTCTTTTATAAGGCGGTTCCAAAACTGGAGTTTTGGCCGCTTTTTACCCGTGGAGAAAATCGCGCAAGCTATAAGCGCTTAATTTATAAAGAATTATCAATTTTCTCCTAAAGCCTGTTCCAAAACGCGAACTTGCGTTCGGGTTTTGGAACAGGCTTTCATAATAAACTAAATGACAAAGGAAAGTCAATAGACCCCTTCCCTTTTCCTCAATTTGCCGTTATGCTAATAGCTGTGTCTACACGACGCCTTTTCTTGGCATTGACGCTCGCGCTTCCATTTTTAACCTATGCGCAGGAACATACGGTTTACTCGCTGGAAACGGCGCAGCGTCGCGCGCTCGCGCAACGATTGGCCGAAAGGCATATTCCATTTGAGGAGCGGGAGCTTTTTTCCAAATACGGCGGATTCGGCTCGTCAATACATATTTTTATACCCGTTGCGTCCCAGAATCCTCAGAAAACCGCGTTTGCGCTTGCGGTTCCATTAGCCGGAACTGACAGCTTCGCCTTTGAGGTCGCGCTTGACTTTGCCGAAGCGGCGTACGCAAACGCCCGGAGTCTGCCGATTGACGTCAGGATAGCGTTTTTGGGAGACGAGGCGTCTTCTCTGCCTTCCGATATGAGGAAAACCACCCACATCGGTTTGCAGGATCTGTACGATCTGCTTCCCTACCCTGAACAAACGGCGCTCTGGTACCTCTCTATGGAAAACAAACCGCAAAAATTAAACTTCGTACAAGGAGCGTCCGGTGTTGTCACTCCGCTTCAAATGCTTCAAAATCTGCCGGCGCTGTGCCAACAATATGGCATACCCTATGGCTTCCCCATGACTAACAACGAACTCTTTCACTTAAAGCTGGCTGACGGTCCAGATGTCTATGCGTTTTCCAAAACGCGGGAAATCAACACGCTTGTCATTACAGACGCGAAAGACGACGGGGCGTCCGTGGATATGCCGGATGCGTCTGTTTTTGCCGATATGCTTCTTGAGTACGCGTCTCAACTCGATCTTTCTTCGGATCCAGACACCCATTACATGATGATCCCCAATACGGACGGGAAAATACGTTTCATTTCCGGGCTTGTCCTCATTATAGCCCTAATCATAGGCGGGGCGCTTCTCACAGCGTTTTTTCTGGCGCTGACCATGGCGTACAGGCGGCTCATGGCGCCACGATGGCATATCTTTTTTTGTTATTTCTGGATTATCCTGCTTAACCTCGCGTTGCTGGCTCTTGCGCTGGGACTGGCGCATTTATTGCTCTTCGCAACGGTAAAAAATCTTTCGCTCAATAACATGTCGGCGTTTTTTTTCCTCACAGCCGGAGTGATCCTGTACGCATTGTTTTTTCTTATTATAGACGACATCGCCATACCGGGAGAATCGTACTTTTACGGATATGCGGCGATAACGGTAGGTTTGCTGGATATGCTCATCCTAATTTCCTTCAACACCGTTATGCTGCCGATCTGTACTGGCGCGTTTGTATTCATCCTTATTGGCGCGTTGTGGAAAAACCCGATCATCTGCTATCTTGCGGGCGTTATGACGCCGCTTCAAGCCATCGCTTTCTTTTACAATCTGTTGAAAAGCGGCAACGGACGCTTTCTGGAGCTTCTCATGGATAAAAATATAGCGAATATTCTGGTAATTTCCGTTCTTCTCCTTCCGTCCTCGCTCATATTCCACCGGGGAAAAGCGCTTCTGAAAACCCTGAGAAAAAGGAAGGCGCCGATTAGTCGCCGGAAAACTGGTGTGTTCAATAGATCGCAAAAACCGGCGGGCTTTTTTATATACGTTGCCGCAACTATCATACTGCTCCTTGGCGCCACGCAGTTTCTGGTGTTTTACGCGCAAACGTCCCCGGATTCCGTCGCGAGCGCACCGGCGCGGCGCATCATTGAGGAAAATGGCGACATGGACGAGACACTCAAAATTCACAGCCAGGAACGCCTCTTTTTAGCGCGCCGCATACTTGATGTGCGCATTGAGACCTCGCGGCGCCCTATACGATTCGACATGATGTTGCAAGGCGACGACGAACATGTCCCGCTTATCTATTCGGCTACGTTTGAAAACAAATTCATGCCCTATCGGCTGGATGAAGAGCGGCAAAACACGCTGCTTTTCCTACTCGGCGAAAATCCGCCCGCTTCCTTCTCTTTTACGCTCGTAGTTTCGGCTGACTTTTCAGGGGCGCTGAACGTCACGGCTCTGTACAATTCCTATGACGCCGCCGCCGGCGATCAAGGCGAGCCTGAAACCGAAGCTTATATCCACGCCATATCAAAAAATGTCGGTATTGTGAATAATACTCGTTGACAAAGAAGAGTAATTGTCCTTATACTATTAAAAGAGGAAATAATGGCTGATTTACAACTCGCATTTGTTAATTTCAAGCAGAATGCATATATTGTAGTTGAAGGGCATACCCAAATAGCAGATCGTTTTTTTATTATCAGAACAGGAAAAGTGCGCATATCTAAAACCGTTCAGGTTGTTAAGGAAGAAGGCGGCGGCATTCTCGGACCGGGAGATTTTTTTTCGGTTGTTTCTACTATGTCGAGTCATCGACAAATAGAAACCGCCCAAGCGATAACCGATGTCACCCTCATCTCGGTTCACAAAGAACAGTACAGTCAGCTTATCAAGAACAACGCGCCGGTCGCTATGAAGATCATCATGCAATTCTCCAAACGCATGCGCTATCTGGATGCGGCGCTCGCCAGTATAACGCTGAATAGCATGGTTACGGAAGATCCGTCCCATCTCTTCAGCATCGCGCGGTATTACACGGACATAAGACAGTACGAGCAGGCGTATTACGCTTATCATCAATATATTAAATACTGCCCCAACGCGCCGGATGTCGAGCGCGCTCAGGATATTATGGGAAAAATCGCTCGATATGTACATGGCGTTCGATTTGACTACAAACCGGATGAATTTGCCAGAGTCTACCCTAAAAACACCATGCTTTTCTGTGAAAATGAACCGGGAGACGAGCTTTTCATCATACAAAAAGGCGCGGTGAAGATCACAAAAATACAGGAAAACAAAGAAGTCCTTCTCGCCGTACTCAAAACGGGGGATATTTTTGGAGAAATGGCGCTGCTTGAATCAAAGCCCCGTTCAGCAAGCGCCATCGCCTATGAGGATTGCACTGTTATGGTGGTAAACAGAGCCAACTTTCAGCAGATGGTTTCTTCCCAGCCGCAGATGATAGCGCGTCTCACCACCCTTTTAGCGGAACGCATCTGGCTTATCTACAAACAAATCGAAAACACCTGCATTACAGACCCCTTGGGGCGCGCCTATGACATGCTCCTGATGCAACTTGAAAGAAACCGCGTCAATGTAAGCAGCGATCAGGCGTACTTCTTTGATTTTGGTCCCAAGGAACTTGTGACTATGTTGGGGTTGCCCCAATCGGAAGCTTCCTCAATCATGTCCAAACTTCTTGAAAATAAACATATTCAGTTTCAACGGGATAAAATTTATGTGCAGCATATTGCGAAAATTCTCAAAGAGGTCGAGATGTTCAAACGTTTGCAGGCGCGTGAAGACTTTTTGCGCTCCAGAGCGTAAGCCCGCAACCCGCGCCGCGTTGTGCGGCATGGCCGGCGGCATGAGCCGGCGGCTTATACCGTTAGGAGTTGGTATGCGTACGTTTTTTGCACTATTTTTTTGTTTGTCATTGGCCCTCTTCGCGTATGGTCAGAATGATCCCCAAGGTGTGGGAGGCGTCCAAAACGGCGCGGAGACTCTCCCCACATCGTACCGTGAAATTTCACTCGGCATGAGCCTTGACGAGTTGAAAACAGCCCTGTCCAAAGACGCTCTTTTCGGCTATCGCGGCGAGGAAGACGTTTCCTTTATACCTTCGCGGGAAGAAACGTATCTGGAGACCGCCGGCGCGTCTTTTATCAAACGGGCGTTGTTTCAAACAAAGGCGGATAAAGTGTACGCAATGACATTCACCCTCAACACCTCGCTTGTCGATTATTACTCCGTTTTTACCGCGCTGGTTAAAAAATACGGCGAACCCGCATACCTCGATCCAGGGCAGGCGGTATGGGAAGACGGCAGTACGCGGCTTTCCATTGAGCGCCCGCTTGCCGTAAAATACATTGACAAAGCGATTTTCACTTCAATCGTCAATGAAGCTGGCGCGAGAAAAAGCCAGGAAATACGATTGAGAGAGGAATTTTTAAGTGATTTCTAATAAAAGGACGTTTTTTTTGCGCATTGTATTATGCCTTGCGCCGCTTCTTTTCCAGTTTTCATGTTTTTCATCAAAACCTTTCAAGACAGCGCAACTTTCCATCGCAACCGCCGGCGGAAAAACCGTCCCCATATCAGTGGAAATCGCCGCAACTGAAGAAGAGCGGGGCAAAGGACTCATGTTCAGAAAAGAACTCGAAGACGGCGAGGGTATGATCTTCCTCTTTGAAAAAGACCAAATCATGTCATTTTGGATGAAAAACACGCTTGTTCCGCTGTCAATTGCCTTTATTTTGTCTGACGGACGCATCGCGGAAATCCGCGACATGGAACCGCAGAGCCTGGCCGCCGTCAATTCCGAACGCTCGTGCCGTTACGCGCTGGAAGCGCCGCAGGGCTGGTTCGACAGGGCCGGCGTCGGCGCCGGCGACAGGGTATCCGTTGAGAGGCTCTCAATTGAGAGTCCGGCGCAATGACCGGAGGCTGGAGTGTTTATTGGATTGACGAAGCGTGTCCAACAAATCATAGCGGTGGACGCGCAGGACGAGGCGCGGAGGTGTAATGTTGACGAGGTGTCGCCCGAACACATTATCATCGCCATTCTGAAAGGCGGAAGCGGACGGGCATGCAAGGCGCTCGCTTTGCTAAGAATAGACTTGAACGACTTTCACCGGTACATCGGCAATACCCTTATGCATATCGGCGGAACTATACTTGCCGGTGAAATCCCTCTTTCCCAGCGGACGAAATATATGCTGGAAGCCGCTACGGAAGAAGCCCGCATAATGGAAAACGATCTGCTCGGCACCGAACACCTCCTGCTTGCGGCTATGCGGGATGCGGGCGTCATACAGACCTATCTTCTGCATAAAGAAATAGACGTGGACATCATGCGGATAACCATTCAGGCGGGAATGCCGTTCTCAAAAGACCCCTATGAGGATGAACAGGAAAACTGCGGCGACAAAAACGTCAAATCCCACGTCAGGGTGAGACCCGCTGTGTATCCGCAGCTTACGCCAACGCTGGACGCATTTTCCCATGATCTCACCGCGCTTGCGCGGGATGGCAAACTTGAGCCTGTCATTGGGCGGGATAAAGAAATCAAGCGCGTGATGCGCATTCTGGCCCGTAAAACCAAGAACAATCCGGCGCTGGTTGGGGAGCCGGGCGTTGGAAAGACCGCCGTCGTAGAGGGGCTTGCGCAGATGCTTGTCTCCAACAATGCGCCAGACATCCTCGAAAACAACCGCATCGTCTCGCTTGACATGGGCGCCCTGATCGCCGGGTCCAAGTACCGGGGGGACTTTGAAGAGCGCCTCAAGAAAATTGTTGGGGAACTCAAACAAGCGGCAAACATCATTCTGTTTATTGATGAAATTCACACGGTTATCGGAGCGGGAAATCCTGAGGGCGCGAATGACGCGGCGAACATGCTCAAGCCTCGATTGGCGCGAGGCGAATTCCGGTGCATAGGCGCGACCACCTCAACCGAATATCGCAAATACTTTGAAAAAGACCCCGCGCTGGAACGCCGTTTCCAGCCCGTAATGATCAACGAACCTGGTGTTGAGGAAACCATAGCCATTCTCACCGGCATAAAAACATCGTACGAAGCGTTTCACCGTGTGCGTTATACGGATGAGGCTGTTCTTGCCGCGGTACATTTAAGCCGGCGCTACCTTCCCGAACGCTTCATGCCTGATAAAGCCATTGATATGCTTGACGAAGCCGGCGCGCTTTTGAAAATGGACGCCACAGAGTCGCCGCCTGAAGTCGCCCATTTTGAAACAGAGATGCTACGTCTTCGCAAGGAAAAAAATCTTGCGTTTATAAATGGCGATATTGAGAACGCCTTGCAGGTCAGGGAAAAGGTAAAAAAATTCCACATCCGCGTCGTTGAAGCTCAAACCGCATGGGAACGTTACGCGGACAATAAACGCCCCCTCGTCACCAAGCGCCATGTACAGGAGATAGCCTCAGACGCCACTGGCATACCCATCGCCCGCCTTGAGGGTATGGAAGCGCAGCGCATGTTGCGCCTTGAAGAAGATCTCCGCAAAACGATCATCGGCCAGGACGATGCGATCTCCCGCGTCGCTTCCGCCATACGAAGGGCGCGATGCGGCGTTTCTTCGCCCCTGCGTCCGCTCGGCTCCTTCATTTTTTTGGGTCCTACAGGCGTAGGCAAAACGCTCCTCGCAAAACAGCTTGCCGCGCTTCTGTTCGGCGGTGAAACAGACCTGTTCCGCATTGACATGTCCGATTACATGGAGAAGTACAACATCGCCCGTTTGGTCGGCGCGCCTCCCGGCTACATCGGCTATGGCGAAGGAGGCGTTCTTACCGAAGCGGTGCGTAAAAAGCCGTACCGTGTGATTCTGTTTGATGAAATTGAAAAAGCCCACCGCGATGTCTATAACATTTTGTTGCAAGTGTTGGAAGAAGGCGAACTCAAAGACAGCATGGGGCATACGGTGAATTTCCGCAATACGGTCGTCATTATGACAAGCAACGCCGGCATCAGGGAAATAAACCGCGAGTCCCGCCTCGGTTTTGGCGCGGGCGAAGGCATTATAAGCCATGAGGAGCTTGCGTCTATGGCAAAAGAAGCGTTGCGCCGCGCCTTCAACCCCGAATTTCTCAACCGTGTGGATGAGATTATCGTCTTCAACGCCCTTATGAAAGAGCATATCGGCTCCATCCTTGACGTGCAGTTGCGGGAGTTTTCAGAGCGGCTTCGTGAGCAGGCTCTTGAGATCACTGTAACCGGGGACGCTCGCAATCTGCTCATTGAAAAAGCGTGGTCTCCCAAATTCGGCGGACGCCCCCTGCGCCGCGCCTTGCAAACCGAGTTGGAAGACCCCATAGCGCGGCTCATTCTTGACGGCGCGGCGGCAGCCGGTTCATCTTTCCTTGTCAATGCGGAGGCGGGGAAGATCACAGTGGAAGCGAAGCCGTCCTCATACCAAATGGCATAAAGAAATAGGCCGGCCGCAGGATTCTCCACGGTGTAATGCCTCGCGCCTCTATGGGGATAAAAATCTACAAAGTATGATAAGGCGGGTATTTTGACGGTATCTCTATCAGCATATACGCAGGGTCAGGACACAGACGCCCTCCATAGAGTCGCCGTCTCCTGCATTTGGGATCCATAGCAGATGACACATGCATTTCCATACGCTATTTGAAACGATATATCTATGAAAAATTATAAGAGCGCGCGTTCAGGCGCCGAGCAGAATCGAACTGCTGCATAAAGGTTTTGCAGACCTCTCCCTTACCGCTTGGGTACGGCGCCTTGTGGTTTGAATATTATCAAACTTTTTTTCTTTTGTCTAGCCCCCGCTCGTATTTTTTTAGGGTTCGCCAGCGCCATTGGCGTTTTCGCCGGCGATTTCATCGATCTTCTTTATCAGATCAAAGGCTTCCTTAAAGCCCGTATCCGCGTGAAACCTGAGTTTTGGCGTTTGCCGTATGCGCATTTCACGGGCAAGACGCGCCTGAATGAAACCCGCCGCGCTTTGCAAACCCGCAACGCCCTTGTCCAGGTTTGTCTCGCTGCGAAACGTCGAGACATAGACGTCGGCCCATGTCAAATCTTTAGACGCCTCAACCCGTGTGATGGAAAGAAAGGGATGTACACGCGGGTCTTTTATCTTGCCCTCAACGATGAGTTTGCCGGTTATTTCCTGAATAAGCGTTCCAAGCCGTTCTAATCTGTATTCCACGCGATCATGCTACTCCTTTTTCAATAAAAAAGCAATGCCCCTATACATGAGCGGGGGGCGTTTCCCTCTATCAATGCATGAAGGATTCAGAGAGCGTAGATGGCGCGGCTTGAACGTTTTAGACGGCGGCGCGGACCGGTTGCGCGACTGTCAACAGGCGGTCAAAGAGGGCTGTATGCCGGAACCGCCCATGCTGCGCCGGGAGTCCGCGCCATTTTGTTCAAGGTTTTTTATCCAATGCGATCAAAGTGTTTGATCCGATGCGATCAAGGTCTTTGATCCGATGCGATCAAGGTCTTTGATCCGATGCGATCAAAGTGTTTGATCCGTGTTGTGCAGGGTGATTGCCCCGTGCCGGGCGGAGCGGCGGACGGCGCGGGGTGAAGCGCGGTTACGCGACGGTCAGCAGGCGGTCAAAAAGCGCTGTGCGGGGTTCTTTCAAGAGCTTGCCGCCGCCCATGTATTGGGTGGTGATTTCTATATGATAGGTTCCCGCCGCAAGCGCGGGGGTGATGATCAAGATGTGCGCGTTTTTGTTCTCAACGATGTCTTCGGCGTCCACCTTGACCCGGGCGCCGTCTTGCGCGTTCACGAAATACACGCCGCAGGAAGGATCGCTCCCCTCTACCTTGAGCTTGCCGCCTGTGATTTTCGCGTTGCGTCCGGGTGTCAGCAGGTCGTTGACGCTGCCCGTCCGCGCGTCCGTCACTTGGGCGATGAAGAAGCCCGACTCGGCTTTGCCCAGAACGCTCACGCTTACCATGCCCAATTCCTTGCGAAGCTCCACTCCTTGATGGAATTCCGCCATAACCGTGTGCTTTTCAGGGTCAAACGCCTCGGTGGGGCTGGTAAACACGCCCTTGATGTGCATTGACGCATTGTACCAGCCGGTGTTCACCGAAAACCCGTCGCAGAGCCGGTAGCCCATCTCTTTGTGAAAGAGTTCGACCGCGTGTTCCATCGCCGCCGCGTTGATGTCCGCGCCGCCCCGCTCCACTGCGGATTGGCAAATGTCGCGCGTCGAAAGGGCGCGTTCCGCGCTGACCCGCGCTGTATAATCGTTCTGGTCGTCCGTCAGCACATTCTCATACAGCCATGCCTTAATGGTGTGTAGTACCGCCATAATTTACTCCTTTGTATCAATATGAGTCTATTCAAGCATAGTCCGCGCGTTTTGTCAAGGAAATAGCGCGTTTATGCGGCGGGTAGGCGGGTATGGCCGTCCGGCGGATATATCCGGCGGAGATAACGGGCGGGGGGAATGGCGTACAGAGATGCGCGGCGTTGGGCGCGGCGCGCGCTTTTCCCGAAGCGGCTCGCCCTTCCCTCTTTTTCATACGATTATTTCCATCCGCCCGCAGAGCCGGATTGAGCGCTGTCGAGGTTCACATGCGGACCCGCCGCGGCGTCGCGCTTTTTAGAATCACGGTATACATACGCGACCTTTCCGCGTTTTGCCGAATTAGCGGCGTCATTTGAGGGCGGGGGCGTTTGGCAAGATAGCCTCTTTGGGGGCGGAGGCGTTTGGCAGCATAGCCCCTTTGGGGATTGGGGGCGTTTGGCAACATAGCATCTTTGGGGATTGGAGGCGGTGGGCAACATAGCCTCCTTTGGAAATTGGGGGCGGCGGGCATCATAGCCTCCTTTGGGGATTGAGGGCGGCGGGCATCATAGCTCCTTCGGGAGGCGGGGGTGTTTGGCAACATA
>JAITIK010000006.1 GCA_031279555.1 Treponema sp.
ACACATTATTATACTCACATCGTGTTCTTTTCGTATTAATTCACTCATCCTGCCATTATAGCCGCTCTTTCAGCCGGAGCAAAGCTCCGGGGTATTTAACCCTATCGCTTCGCGAATAATATGTGAAAAATAGCAATGTCTGTAGGGGTATAAAAGCAAAAACACAAGAATAGGCTGGAAGATTGACAAAGTTATATATTAGGATATAAGCGTTTCAGCGTGATACGAGCGTCAACCGTTGCGAATTGCCAATCGGTCGATTTTGATTCAAAAAATTTTGGCTTCTCTAAATCGCCAGAATTGATCGCACGTCTTAATACACTATTTGATATGAAAAAATATAAAGTTTTTAACAGAGCTTTGAAGGAAACATGGCTGGACGCTCTTAAAGACAAGGGAAAGCATCAAATTATTAACCCCGCAGATTTCGTTAAAAATATAGACAAAACAAGTGTCGTAACTTAGTGCAATATATAACAAATAGATGCTGGGGCGTTGAGCGGGGCGGTACAAATCTCGCATAAATAGGATCGCTTGGTTTCGGGGCTAAAGCCCGGCATCCGCAACACGCCCTTTTGGGTTGCAAAAATGTCCCGAACCTTGCGGTTCACGCTTGCCGCGCCGCGTTGGTGAGTGGAAAACCTCTTCCCTAAACCCGTCTTTTCTACTATACTTATCCAAAATTAATTGCAAAGATTTGCAGAGGAGCGAATTATGGAAGCATTAAAGAAAAATCCCGCATGGAAAGGACGGAAGGGTCCTGTTATCCTCGTGATCATGGACGGCGTGGGATATGGCAAATATAAGGAAGGCGACGCGGTTGCGGATGCCAAAATAGATCATCTGAACGCCGTAAAGGCGAAAGCGCCAAACACCCGCTTAAAAGCGCACGGAAAAGCTGTGGGGCTTCCTTCGGACGATGATATGGGCAATAGTGAGGTTGGGCATAACGCTATGGGCTGCGGGCGCGTTTTCAATCAAGGAGCCGCGCTGGTGTCAACTTCCATACAGACTGGCGCCATGTTTCAAGGAAAAGCGTGGAAAGAAATTGTCGCCGCCGCCACAGGCGCCGCGCAGTCAGACGGCGGCGCTCAAAGGATTCCGGCGCTCCATTTTATCGGGCTTTTTTCTGACGGCAATGTACACAGCCATCTCGATCACCTCAAGGCTATGATTGTTCAGGCGAAAAAAGACGGCGTTAGAAAAGCGCGGGTTCACACGCTTTTTGACGGACGCGATGTAGGCGAGACCAGCGCCCTTGACTATATTGATCCATTTGAAGATTTCTTGAAAGACGTGAGTACCGATGGATTTGACGCGAAAATCGCTTCCGGCGGCGGGCGCATGTGGATCACCATGGACAGGTACGGCGCCGATTGGAACATGGTTCGCCGGGGTTGGGAAACCCACGTCCACGGCGCGGCGCGTCAGTTCAAAAGCGCGCGAGAGGCTGTTGAAACTTACCGTAAGGAAATGCCCGGCATCATCGATCAGGATCTCAAAGAATTCGTTGTCGCGGAAGATGGAAAGCCCATAGGTACGATAGAAGACGGCGATTCCGTTGTGTACTTCAACTTCAGAGGCGACCGCGCTCTTGAAATCACCGCGGCGTTTGAGGAAGAGCAGTTTGCCCATTTTGACCGGGGGCGCCGTCCCAATGTCTGTTACGCGGGTATGATGGAATATGACGGCGACACCCATGTTCCGCGTCGCTATTTGGTGAATCCGCCTTCCATTGACCGTACGCTCGGCGAGTATCTGGCCGCTTCGGGCGTACGCACCCTCGCCATTTCCGAGACCCAGAAATACGGACATGTCACCTATTTCTTCAACGGCAACCGTACCGGAAAATTTGATGAAAAACTTGAAGAGTATGTAGAAATCATGAGCGATGTGGTGCCGTTTGAGCAGCGCCCGTGGATGAAATGCGCCGAAATTACCGATTATGTACGTGAGGCTATTGCCAGCCGCAAATACGATTTCATTCGGCTCAACTTCCCCAACGGCGACATGGTGGGGCATACCGGCGTATATCAGGCGGTCATCTGTTCTATGGAAGCCATGGACTTACAACTTGGCAGACTCTTGAAAGCCGCTGAAGAACAAGGCGCGGTCATGGTTATTACAGCGGATCACGGCAACAGCGACGATATGTTCGAGCATGACAAAAAGACTGGCGCGGTTGTCCGCAAGGCGGACGGTACGCCCAAGTCCAAGACGAGCCACTCCCTAAATCCCGTGCCGTGCATCGTGTATGATCCGGACTACAAGGGCGAGTATGACAACACGAGCCTCAATGAAGGGCTGGGCATCAGTTCCATCGCGGCGACTTGCATCGATCTGTTGGGACTCGTCCCGCCGGAAGATTACGACATATCCGTGTTAAAGATGCAATGAGTATCCGCCCGGAAATAATATGGCCATGTGGTCATGTTATTTTATTTTTGCACAGTTCCTAAGATTAGGGCGCTTATAGCCATGCGTCCGGCAAGGGTGCATTTAAAAGCGCTTTAATTTTTTCAACGGGTTTTTCATCGGCGCGTATCCAAACCGTATTGGGAATGGAAGCGAAATAGGTCATTTGCCGTTTTGCGTAATTCCGGCTGTGCTGCGCCACAAGCGCCTCAATCGCGGCGCCGCCGGCATAGCCGCGTTCGTCGAAAAACTCACGGTAGCCTATCGCCTTCATGCCCGGACACAGGGGGCCGTAACCGGAATCCGCAAGGGAACGGACTTCCTCAGCAAGCCCATTCTTGAACATGAGGGCGCAACGGTCGTTGATGCGCTGGTAGAGGTCTTCACGCGGACGCTCAAGGGCGAGTGTCAGAAAGCGGTATTTGTCGCGGCGATTGCCGGAGAATTCGGGGCGTGAAGCGCGTGGATCGCCCGCACGGGCGGCGTTCATTGAAAAAGCGCTTAAAGGTTTGCCGGTAAGACGGAACACTTCCAGCGCCCGCAACAACCGGTATTCATCGTTGATGTGAATGCGGGCAGCGCTCACCGGATCGCAGGCCGCGAGTTCCCGCCCAAGCGTCTCCGCACCCTGTTCGCGCAGTTCCGCTTTGAGCGCGCGCCGTACGCCCTCATCCGAGGGCGGGGCTTCGGGCAATCCCATAATAAGATTTTTCAGGTAAAAACCGGTTCCGCCGGACACCACGGGCAACGCGCCCCGCTCGGCAATCCGCGCTATCGTTTCTTTGGCAAGATGAACAAAATCGCCGGCATTGTAGCTTTGATCCGGCATCCGTATGTCGATAAGATGATGGGGAAGCCGTTCCCGCAAACTGGCGGACGGTTTGGCTGTGCCTATATCCATGCCCTTGTAAACCTGCATGGAATCTGCGGACACAATTTCAGCCCTGCGCGCGCCGTCTCCAGTAAAAAGCTCTTCCGCTACACTGGTTTTTCCCACTGCCGTAGGACCAAAGAGAACGAGAACGTTTATGGAATCCGCCACGACGCTTATTCCGTTTATTCCAGACGAAATTCTATTTGTGAAGTGAACAACTGGCGGGCCGCAAGCGATATAACCTTGCCCTCGTGTTCTTCAACCGCCGGATCCTTGATCATGGAAAGCTGATACGCGCGCCGGGAAGCCGCCACGGTAATTTCGTACATGTTTTTTCTATATTCAATGAGTTCTTCTAATGGAAATATCATGGGCTATACTATACTTAATTCCGCTCTTTTTGTCTAGCCGCCAAAGGCGGTTTTCTTGCCGCCAGGCGGCGTTCTCGCGTCATGCGTTGCGCCGTGTTCTGGGAACACGAACCGCACGAACAGGCGCGTCGGAGGCTGCTGTCTATGATTATAACCGGAAGATCGCATCGTCTTGACACGAACGGCACGAACTTTCGCTTCGGTAGCGAAGTCCGCTCTGTTCTGTTCGTATTCTCGTGTTTTCATAGTCATATACACGTCAGTTATGCGTAATTGCCCCTAAAGTTGGTCGGAAATTTCTTGAACAAAAATTGGTTGACAAAAACAAAAATTTGGCATAATATAAAATAATGGAGGAAATTAATGTATTTCAAGAAATTGGTTGGTAGAAAATGTTATTTGTCGCCTATTGATGAAAATGATGCTGAAAAATTTACTGGATGGCTTAATGATTTAGAACTTATAATAAATTTGGGAATATACAACGGTGTATTTAATGTAGAAAATGAAAAAGAATTATTAAAGAATTTATCGAAAGAACAAAGTTATTCAATAATAGATTTAGAAAACGATGAATTAATTGGGAATTGTGGCTTTTTGGATATAGACCATTTGAATCAAACCGCTGAAACCGGATTATTTATTGGAAATAAAAATTATTGGGATAAAGGTTTTGGCGGTGAGGCATTGACATTATTATTGGATTATGGATTTAAGGCATTAAACTTAAATAATATAATGTTAAAGGTATATTCATTCAATAAAAGGGCAATAAGATCATATGAAAAGGTTGGTTCTAAAATTATTGGCAAAAGGCGTAACGCATCAAGACGTGGGAAAGAGACATACGATGTAATATTTATGGATATATTGGAAAAAGAATTTTATGAAAACAATAAAATAATTATGGAAATAAACAAAAATAGAAAATAATGGAGTACAGGGCAACTAGGGCTTCTCCCAAAAACAAGGGCTACACACAAATTTGGAGTTATGCTATAATAAACCCATGAGAGGGGAAAACTCAAACAGGGAGGCCATAGTTGAAACGCTGAGGCGGAAATGGGATGCCATGCAAAATCATCTTGACGAGCGCGGCAGACGTATGTGGGCGGCAAGTGAGGCGGAAGCATTGGGACGCGGCGGTGTGACC
>JAITIK010000013.1 GCA_031279555.1 Treponema sp.
ACACATTATTATACTCACATCGTGTTCTTTTCGTATTAATTCACTCATCCTGCCATTATAGCCGCTCTTTCAGCCGGAGCAAAGCTCCGGGGTATTTAACCCTATCGCTTCGCGAATAAGCCGTATTGCAGGCATATTTTAACGTAAAGAAAGCGTCTATGACGCAGAAAAAATCAGGGGTGGTAGGAATAAGGACATCGCAAAGGAAATTGAGGGGCGGTCAGGGCTTTCTTTGGGTGACATGCAGAGCGTTCTCTCCAATTTAGGTGCAGTTTTGCCGGTTTTTCTCAAGCTGGGGCAGCCGGCGAACTTTGAAGGTTTTGGCTCGTTCCGTGTTTCGGTTTCCAGTGAAGGGGCGGCGACGCCGGAAGAACTGAACGCCCAGCGCATAAAAAGCGTGAAGTTGTTGGTTTTACGCCGATCTTAAACGTAATCTTAAAGGTATAACTTCTGATGCGCCTGACGGAGACGACTGGGATGCCAATGGTTTATTGGGTTTATTCAAGTAATATCGCGTTGTTTTTATTTCTATTGATTAACGAAAATTTCTGGCGGCGCGGCTGGCGTCCGCAACGGTCAATGTGGGCTAAAAAATGCCGTATAACGCTCCGTCTGAGCGAACCTACAGTTCATAGATTGAGAGAAATCCCCTTAGCGAAAAAACAGGAAAATTTTCTTGCCATTGTCGCGCATGACGACTTCACTATCACGTATATAAGAGAAGGTTTCCCAAAACGCGAACTACATTCAGCGAACCAAAGGCTGCGAACTAGCAGTTTGTCGCGCTTCGCGCATAGAATTCCAAAAGATCGCCTTTAAGTCGATTTTTGCCTTGCAAACTGCCATCGAACCAAAGGTTCGCAGGAGCCAAATAATCGTGGTTTTTGCGGTACAAAATGGCGCAAAAACCTACAAATGCAACTGGCCGCTAGGTTCGGGCTAGTTTTGGGAAAAGCGTTCGAAAAAGCGGGCTTGACCGCTTTTTCTATTAAATCTAAGGCGGCTTTTCCTAAAAGCTGACGCTCCAGGCCGCGTTTTGGGAAGCCTCTTTTGTCAATATTTTTAAAGTGTATCGCGCTTAATGTTTTGGGGTTGAAGATGGCGGCGTTATAAAAAGTGGCGGCAGCCCCACAATTACATAATTGCCTTGCGGTTGAACGTTGAACCGAAGATAACCTCTCAAACGATGCGGCGCTTGCGCGAGCCATTCACGGCGGGAAGTTCATTGACAGCCAAAAGGTTGCGTGTTACAATAAACGCCATGAAAATGCGATGGTGGTTTATTATCCTTCTTTCTTTGCTATTTTCAACCGCATGTCAAAAAGTCAAGATAGGGTTTTCCGTCAACGATGACGACAATCCTTTCTGGCAGCCTTTGTACAAAGGCATGAGGGAAAAAGCTCAGGAGTTGGGCGTGGAAGTAGTCATTAGGGACGCAAAACTGGACGTCGGCGTCCAAAGCAGCGATCTTGAAGATTTCATAGCCGCAGGATGCAAGGTTGTCATTATTCATCCCTACGACCGTGAGGCGGTGATTCCGTATGTTGAAAAAGCCCACGCAAAAGGCGTAAAAATATTCGCCTACGATACGGAATTGCCGGGCGCTGATGTATACTGCGGCTTTGACAACAAGGCTGGAGGAAAGGCAATCGGCGCTATGGCGGGCGCGTGGATCAACGAGCGTCTTGACGGCAAGGGCGTCGCCGCCATATTGAGCTATCCTCCCATACCCGCCCTTGATGAACGGGGAAAGGGCATTATGGAGGGAATTATGGCGGTCGCTCCTGAAACAAAGATCGCCGGCTTCTTCACAGCGGGACTCATCAGCCAGGGGCTTGAGGAGGGGAAGCGGTTAATGCGGGACATTCCTGATGTGAACATAGTGGCGGGCATTAATGACGCGGGCGTTCTGGGCGTCTACCGCGAAATGGTTGATGCGGGCTGGGGGGATCGAAACATCGGGCTTTTCGGATGCGACGCGGCTGCGGAGGCGCTTGAAGCTATTGGCGGGAACACGCTATACCGCGGCACCATATACCTTGACACTGAGAAAATGGGATGCGCTATAATAGAGACAGCCGTAGATATGGTTAAAGGCAAAGAATACAACCGGCTGATCCGATATGGGTTGGTTCGGGTTACCATGGAAAACTACGGACAATATCTTGAGTAAAGAAGACCTTCAGTCGCTGTCCGCCGGCGCCGGACGCGAACAGAAAAGACGGTCGTCCGCAATCGGCGTTGTGATTTCAGCGGCGCTTTTATTCATGATCATTCTTGCCGGCGGAAGCGTTGTGTTCTTCTCGTCTATGAAAAAAGCCGTGCAGAGTACCGCGATGAGCGAATTGCAGCGGACGATTGAAACCAAGCGTTTTCAAGTGACAGCGCAGCTTGACAAAGAGGTGGAACTCACCCGTGTACTGGCGCATTATCCGGCAATAATAGACTATTTTCTCAAACCTTCGGATCCGGAGCTTGAAAAAGCGGCTTTTGAAATATTTGGAACGTTCCGCCAGTTCTTTTCCGATAAAATACTGTCATGGGCGAATTTCATTGACAAAAAGTATTACGTGAATGGAAAACACGCGCGTATGTTCAAATTCGATGAACCTTTGCGCGAGCGGTATCTGGAAGCGCTTGTCCGTGACGCGGCGTATCTGTACGTGGGCTTCGACTATCTTGACCGTCTGGTTTACGATTTATGCATAAACACGCCGGTTTCGCATGAAGGGAAAGGCATCGGCATTATTGAAAACCATTTCACTCTCTCACATTTTATTGACAGGCTTTATGCCAACGCCATGTATCAAAATCCTGATTTGCCTATAGACCTCTATTTCTTTGATGAAGAAGGGATCATAATGGGCGCGGAGGACAGGGAAAAAGCGATTCAGAGGGAGCGCATACAGGACGAACTGGGCGATGCCGGAGAAATGGTGTTTGCCGCAGCCAGGGAAATTCCGCCCGGCGCAAACAGAACCATGAGCTATGAAAACACTGGCTATCTTCTAAGCAGGCTGGAGAAGCTGGACTGGTACATAGTGGCGTCCTCAACGGTTACGACGCCTATGATTCTTTCTTCGCCGATGAGCATGGTGTTTTTTATGAGTATGTTTGTCATAGGAGCGCTATTCATTTTGGGATGCGCGCTTATCATCAACGGCATAGCGCGTAAAGAGATGACGGAGCGTCTTATAGAGGCGAAGGAAGTGGCGCTTTCCAGCGCGCGGGCAAAGAGCGACTTCCTCTCCAATATGAGCCATGAAATACGCACTCCCATGAACGCAATCATCGGCATGGTCGCTATCGCCAAGAAAAGCGTTGAATTGGAAAAGAAAAATTACTGCCTTGAAAAAATTGAAGCGGCTTCTACGCATCTCCTTGGGATCATCAACGATATTCTGGATATGTCGAAGATCGAAGCGAACCGTCTTGAACTCTCTCCGGTGGATTTCAATTTTGAGCAAACCGTGATGAAAGCTGTGTTCGTAAATAATTTTCGCATTGAAGAAAAAAGGCAGCGACTCACCGTCACTGTTGACAAGAACATTCCCGCGCATCTTTTTGGCGATGATCAGCGGATTACCCAAGTGATCACAAATCTTCTTTCCAACGCCGTCAAGTTCACCCCCGAAGAAGGCGCAATTCAGGTTGAAAGCCGTCTTGCCGCGGAAGCGGAGGGAGTCTATACGATTCAGGTTGCAGTGAGCGATACGGGCATAGGGATAAGCGGAGAGCAGCAGGAAAAGCTGTTTAATTCCTTCATGCAGGCGGAATCAACCATCACCCGCAAGTTCGGCGGCACGGGACTGGGGCTTGTGATCAGCAAACGCATCGTGGAAATGATGGGCGGCGCAATCTGGGTTGAATCGGAGTTGGGCAAGGGCGCCACCTTTGTTTTTACCGTTCAACTCACGCTCGCCGAGAATCCAGTGGAACCAGAGCGGTGGGACATCGCGGGAGAACAGGAAAAACCGGCGGTTGATTTTTCCGGCAAAAAAATTCTCATGGCGGAGGATATTGAGATTAATTGCGAGATCGTTACGACCTTGCTTGAATCTCTTGGTATGGAGATTGACTGCGCCAAGAACGGGCGCGAGGCGGCGCGTATGTTTGCGGAATCAAACGGCCGCTACGACCTTATTCTGATGGACATGCAGATGCCGGAAATGGACGGGCTTGAAGCGACTCGGCTTATCAGAGCGATGAAAACGCCGTGGGCGCGCATTCCCATTATAGCCATGACCGCCAACGCCTTTAAGGAAGATATTGAACGGTGCAAAGCCGCCGGCATGGACGCGCATGTCGCCAAGCCCGTCGACATGGACGATCTTATGGAAAAACTCACCGTCTATTTGCGTTAGAAAAGTCAGGTGATCCCGGCAAAGCCGGGGGCTTGAATGGCGATCCGCTCAAAGCGGTTGATTTTGGAGCCGCCTAAAGGCGGTTGTCGGCGTCGCTTATCTTTGAACAAATCCACCTGATCCAGCCGCTTGCCTTCAGCTTCCCGCCCCAGGATGCGCATCCTGATCCGCGCTCCATCCCGGCCCGCCGTTGACGCATAACATTCCCTCGCCCGGAAGTTCCGCCCGGTAAAGCCCCTCCGCTCCCCGACAAATCGAGCCGTCGCCGTCGCGCCCTCCCGCCCCTTCGCCGGCTCGTGGAACGCGCCCCCCAAGCGTTTCGCCGCTCCTCCGTACAGCCGCCTCCTCCGGCGCCTCGGCGTCCGCGCCGCATGGCGCCCGCATTCCCATCCGCTATGGGTCAGACTTCCCGCGCCGTTCGTCTCGCCTTCCGTCCATTGAGCTTTGGCGGCTCGCCTTGACAGGAGGCTCTTTTATATTCCCTGAAATGTCAAACGATTTGGGACCCCAGGCTTTGCCGGGGGAGTATTTATTATATTCATAACATACTCCGCTTTAGTCATTAGCATCCTGTCGTACGTATAGGTTTTTTCGCCATTTTGTACCGCAAAAACCACATTTGGAGATTTTATGCGCGAAGCGCGACAAACTGCTTGGTACGGCGGCAATTATGCTACGGCAATTATGCTGCGGCAATTATGCCGTATCGTAATGAACGTCCTGCTAGGGGGTAGCGCTTGGAGCGGTGAAAGGATACTATATCACTCAATGATAAGAATGAGGCGTCATACTCTCATTACAGCGGTATAATTATGGAGGAAAAAGATATGGCTCGTGATATTAAAGAGTTGGTCAAACTTCTGACGATTGAAGAAAAAGCCGGATTGTGCGGCGGCGAGGACTTTTGGCATTTGCGGAGCATAGACAGATTGGGAATTCCACGCATCATGGCAAGCGATGGTCCTCACGGTCTTCGCAAACAAAAGGATAATCCCGATCACTTGGGACATAACGACAGCATTAAAGCCGTTTGCTTTCCTGCTGCTTGCGCGACAGGCTCTTCTTTTGACAAAGAGCTTCTTTACAACATGGGCGCGGCCCTTGGCGAAGAGTGCCAAGCGGAAAACGTAGCGGTACTTCTTGGCCCCGCTATAAATATCAAACGCAATCCGCTTTGCGGCCGCAATTTTGAGTATATTTCCGAAGACCCCTACCTTGCGGGCGCCATTGCGTCGTCTTTTATCCAAGGAGCGCAGAGCGGGAATATCGGGACAAGCTTAAAACATTTCGCCGCAAATAATCAGGAGTTTTTCCGCACGACCGTTGATGTTATTGCAGATGAACGAGCGTTGCGAGAGATATACCTGGCCGCTTTTGAAATAGCCGTTAAGGAATCCCAGCCGTGGACAGTGATGAGTTCCTACAACAAAATAAATGGGATCCATTCATCGGAAAATCATTGGCTGCTTGCCGAGGTTTTACGTGACGAATGGGGTTTTAAGGGTTGCGTCGTAAGCGACTGGTATGGGACAAGCGACCGTATAGCGGGCATTAAAGCCGGGCTGGATCTGGAGATGCCTTACTCAGGCGGCCACAATGACAAAGCGCTTGCCGAAGCGGTGAAAACCGGCGATCTTCCAGAGGCGATTTTGGACGCGGCGGTTGAGCGTATTTTGACGTTGATATTTAAATACGCCGACAACCGGATAAAGGCGGAATTTGATCGTGACGCCCATCATGAGTTGAGCGCGAAGATCGAAAAAGAGAGCGCCGTGCTTCTGAAAAACGAGGGAGGTCCTGACAACGGGCTTTTACCGCTCAAAAAAGATAGAAAGATTGCGTTTATCGGCGCATTCGCCGACAAACCCCGTTTTCAGGGCGGCGGAAGCTCCCACATCAATGCGCATAAGGTGACGAGCGCGCTTCAGGCGGCGAAAGCGCGGGGGATTGCGGTGAATTATGTTGAGGGCTTTCCGGCGGACAGGGACGCTCATGACCCTGCTGCGCTCAAAGCGGCGGTCGATGCGGCGAAACAAGCCGATGTCGCGGTTATTTTTGCAGGGCTTCCCGATGTTATTGAAAGCGAGGGTTACGACAGGGAGCATATGAGGCTGCCGGAATGTCAGAACGCTATTATCAACGCAGTCGCCGAAGTACAGCCGCATAGTGTTGTGGTTCTTCATAACGGATCGCCGGTGGAAATGCCGTGGATAGACAAGGTGAAGTCCCTCCTGGAGTTGTACCTTGGCGGTCAGGCGGTAGGGGAAGCGGCGATAAGCCTGCTTTTTGGCGAGACAAATCCTTCCGGCAAACTTGCCGAGACCTTCCCGTTGCGTATTGAAGACAACCCCTCTTACGAAAATTTTCCCGGTGACGGCAAAGCGGTTTATTATCATGAAGGCGTCTTTGTTGGTTATCGTTATTATGATTACCGGAAAAAAGATGTCCTTTTTCCCTTTGGTCATGGGCTTTCCTACACTACATTTCAATACAGCAATATGAACATTGAGAACTCTTCCATACATTTTGTCAATGGCTCCGAGACAATTGCGGTGACGGCGGATGTCACTAACACCGGCAAGGTCGCCGGCAAAGAAGTCGTCCAACTGTACATTGAAGATAAAACCGGCGCCGCGATTCGTCCGCTTCGTGAGCTTAAAGGGTTTGAGAAATTGAGCTTGGCGCCGGGTGAAACAAAACAAGTGGTTTTTACATTGGACAAGCGTTCTTTCGCGTGGTACCATACCGGGCTTGGCGGCTGGTACTGCGCTTCAGGAGAGTATGTTGTCATTATAGGAGCCTCTTCGCGGGATATGCGTCTCAGCGCCGTGATACAGGTCGCTTCCAACGCCTACCCTCCATTTCATGTCGACTGGAACACCACAGTAGACGCCCTGCTCAAAGACCCGCGCTCCAAACAAGCCGCAGAGAAAATTTTCACCCGGCATCGAGATCAATCGAAATGGGAACCGGGTGTAGATGCGCTTGGAAGCGGCGGCAAGTGGAATGAACGGGCTTACTTCGAGGCGCCTTTGCGCCATTTATACATGACTCAACGTATGTCCTATGAAGAAGTTGAAAAAATGATAGAGGCGTTTAACAAACTGCTCTGTTAGGCGCAACTTTGAGGCGCTGTTTTTTAGGAGGGCAAGGCGCAGCCATGCGGTTGTTATATGGAGGAAGAAATGGAACAGAAAATTGGTGTTATTGGCTATGGAAGCATGGGAAAAATGATTTTCTCAAAATTCGCCCAATCAAAGGCTATAGACACATCCAATCTGTTTGCCGCAAACAGGACTTTTGAAAAAACAATAGATTTAAATAGAATTTATCCAGAAATAAATATTTGCGGAAATAATTGCGCTCTCGCAAAAGAAGTTGATGTATTATTTATTTGCGTAAAACCGCTGGAAATGAAGGCGGCTTTAATGGAAACAATTAAGAATATAAGAAACAACTGTCATATAATTTCATTAAATGGGAGTATATTATGCAAACAACTGGAACAAATATGTATAAACAAAAGAATATCAAAAGTTATTCCCAGCGCAACCGCTGAGGCAAATCAATCGGTGACGCTGGTCTGCCATAATAATTTTGTGGAAGATGAGGATAAAAAATTCTAAAAAGATTATTGGAATATTTTGGTCGCTGAAACGCCTGAAACGGAAATAGGCGTGATATCGGAGTCAACCAGTTGTATGACCGGGTTCATCGGGGCGATATTTAAAGTGATAACTGATGAGGCGGAAAAACATACGGCAATAAATAAAAAGGATATCATAAAAATGGTTATAGAAACAATATACGGGACTGGGAAATTGTTGTTGGAAAAGGAGATGACTTTTAATAATTTAATAAGCCGCGTAGCGACAAAAGGAGGGATAACGGAAGAAGGGACAAAAATAATAGAGAAAAAATTGCCAGTCGCAATACATGAAATGTTTGAAAAACCTTGCAAAAAAGGAACATAACAACGGAGAAAGCGCAAAAAGAGTTTTATTGTGTAAAAGGGCGCGCTTCGTCTAATTGAGAATGAAGAAGCGCGCTTCACATCGTATCCGCGCCGCCGCTTTCCGCCCGGTCAGGACGGAGCGCCTCCGCCCCATTGCAGTAGAAGTGGCGCGTCACGGCGCCTTCGTCAAGATGGCAGTGGATAAGCGCGCGGATAGTACGCGGAAACCCGCCGCGGACAAAGGCTTCCTGCGCCACAAAAAGGGGCGCTGAGGACGCCCTGCCGGCGTGACGGAGCGCGGCGGCGGGGTTTTCCTCGTCTAAATCCCTGGTCATGGAAAAAACAACCGATACGATGTCGCTCTCTTCCAGCTTGTTCAGCTTCAAAAGCCCGTCATACAGAAACACCGTCCATTTTTCAATGTCTTCCGCAGTGTTTAAGGCTTGAGTCGCGCCCCGCAATGCGAACAACTGTTTGCTCACGATTCGCCCTTCACCAGTTTGTTGTACATTTTTTCATCAAGCGGGTAGAAATGCACCACGATGACCGCGGCGGCGAAGACGAGCGCCGGTATGGGGCCGATGATGAGCCGTATGGCGAAAATCGCGCCGTCATTCTGAACCGCATCGGCGATGTATCCGCCCGCCGAAAGGATGATCCCGGACAAAAACACCGAAAGCGATTGCCCCACTTTGGCGATAAACGTCCAGATGCCGTAATACGCGCCTTCTTTGCGCTCGCCGGTCTTTATCGCGTCATATTCCACCGCGTCCGGCACCATGGCGAAAGGCGCCACATAACTGAATCCGAGACCAATTCCCGCGTAGAGCATTATTCCAAGGAAGAAATTCGGTCCAAGCGTGTGTCCAAGGAAAAAAACGAGGAGGCACGTACTCCCCAATATGATGAAACATATCTGGTACACCGGCTTCTTGCCGATTTTCTTTGCTACAAGCACCGAAATGGGGATAAAAACCATTGCGACAAGGAGCAGCGCCACCATCGCCGGCGTTGCAAGCGCTTCGTTGTTGTAGATGTACTTCGTATAGTACACGAGGATCCCCTGCAAAAAAGTGAGGGCGCAGAGGTGCAGCGCATAGGTAAACAGCAAAATGAGGTAGGGCTTGTTGGTGAGAACTTCCTTATATGTGATGAAAAAGCCCTTGGTTGGGAAATCTTCTTTCGTATGGGCGCGTTCTTTGGTTCCAAAAAAGGTGAGGAGCGTGGCGGCGGCGATGACGCCGCCCAATACGGCGCCTACCGCGATGAAGCCCGCCTTGCGGTCAGGGAAGGCGCCCACTATGGGCTGCACAGCGGCCGCGCCAATGATGGTGCCGAAGACCGCGCAACCGAACCGGTATCCATTGAGGCTGGTGCGTTCATGGTAATCGTTGGTAAGCTCAGGCGTCAATGAGGAATACGGAATGTTGATGACGGTACTCGCCGTGTTAAGCGCCATGAGCGCGACGACCGCCCAGATCGTCAGTACAACGGGGTTTGCCGCGCCGCCTGACGCAAGGTAATCCGGTTTGGTGAAAAAGAAAATCATAGTAAGAAATATGGGAATCGCGCCGAAAAGAAGGTACGGCCTGCGCCGCCCCCAGCGTGAATTGGTGCGATCCGATATATAGCCCATGACCGGATCCGTCACCGCGTCCCAAAATTTGCCGATCATGACCGCCGCGCCCGCCAACGCCGCGGCCAAACCTACCGTGTCGGTGAGATAATTGAGGCTCCAGAAGCCAAGCGCCGTAAAGAGCAGGTTTCCGCCCAAGTCAAAAATACCGAATCCCAATTTTTGCTTTACCGTTAAAGCCATAGTTCCTCCTCAAAGTTTTGTTCGTTGAACGCGCTCAAAACGCGCTCCATTAAGAATCTTTTCTCTTTATGAATCGCATAAATTTTTCGATAATGCGGGTATACCCGCTCTCTTTAGGCGCGACGACCGCGAATTTGTTTAAATCCACATCATTGCCCGAAAAAAGGCCGATGTCGTTCTCCTTAAACACGTAATTCGCCGGACACAGCGTGTATTCTCCATGCGCATCGCGTATGAAAACCAGATTCAGACGGTATTGCTCCCGCAATTTCGATTCGGCAAGCGTCTTGCCTATCAGAATATCCGGAATTTTGAGTTCCGCGATGCTCAACGCGCCGCTTACCGGCATGTAACTCAACAGGGTTGAGGAGAAGAGCAGGGGTGTCACGCGCTTCGCGGCCTCTTTGTTTGGAAAAACAACCTTTGTCGCGCCAACTAATGTGAGAATCTCTCCCAATGTTTCAGATTCCGCTTTTACGATAATGGTGGGGATGTTTAGTTTGGCGCAATAGCTGGTCGCCAAAATAGCCGCCTCAACGCCCATGTCTATAATAACGGCGTCAATGGTTTCCGGCAGTATTTTACGCAGGTTTTCAACGTTCAGAATGTCCATCACCACCGAATTGGAAGATAGCTCCCGGTAAGCGTCAATAGCCTCTTTGTCCCGGTCAATGATAAACACCTCGACGTTGAGGCTTAAAAGCTCTTCCAAAATGCTCTTGCCAAAATACCCTAATCCCAATACAGCGATCTGTTTCATAACTTCTCCTATTATTCCATTAATAATGTTCCCTTGGGATATGTTATATCAGGGTTGGTCTGGGTCAGCGAAGGGAATGCGAGCGCGATAAGCCCCACGCGGCCCGCAAACATGGCCCCGATGACGATCCATTTTCCGGCTGTAGACAAATCGCCCGTAATGCCGAGACTCAAGCCCACGGTGGCGAACGCGGAAAACACCTCAAAGGCTATCGCGCCGAACGGTTTTTCCGTAAAACGCTCGGAGACGGTGAGCGCTATTATGAATGTAAAGAGCAGCAACAACGCCTTAAAGGTGTACACAACCGCCTTGTTGACGGATTCGCCGGTGAGCCTCCGCCGGAAAATCTTGACATCCCCGTCTTTATCCGCAGGACAGAAAAGAAAGGCGAACAGCACGAAAACCGTGGTTATTTTGATGCCGCCCGCAACGGAACCAGGAGCGCCCCCTATGAACATGAGGATGGCGCTGAGGAGTTTTGACGGCTGGCTCAAGCTGTTTTGCGCCGCCATATCAAAACCGCTGCTGCGGGTGTTCACGGTTTGGAAGACCGCGTTCATAATGGCGGCGGGCGTGGGCATGGCGCCGAAAAGCCGCGTTCTTTCAAATATAATGAAGAAAAGCGATCCCGCCGCGATGATGACGCCGTTCATGGCGAGGATAACTTTGCTGTGGTAGTGGAGACGTCGTGTTTTTCCTCTGATGAATCGCAGCACGTCGTGGAGAACCAGAAAACCGGCGCCACCCAGAGAGATAAGCGTCATGAACACCATGATAACAGGTATGTCGCCGGAAAACCGTTTCAGTCCGCCCGGCAAAACGGAGAGGCCGGTGTTGCAGAACGCGGAGACCGAATGAAAAACGCCCATAAAGAGCCAGTTCCGCTCGCCGCGGCTCTTGAACAACAACGAAAGCGCGACCGCGCCTATGGCTTCTATGACAAAGGTGAATGTTATGATGTTCCGCACGATGTTCTGGGGGCGATGCTCAATGCCGTCAAGGTAGAATCCCTGTATGGTCATGCGCCTGCTCAAACCCAGCCGGTTGTCTGAAATGGTAAGGATAAGCGAACTGAAGCTGATGATTCCGAGTCCGCCTGTTTGAATAAGAAGGAGAATGACGATCTGTCCGGTTCTGCTGAAAATCGTTGTATCAACGGTTCCGAGTCCCGCTACGCATACCGCCGAGGATGCGGTGAACACGGCGTCCGTAAAACGCAATGCGCTGTCGCCCGTCCACATGCCCGGAATTAGAAGCGCCGCGGTTCCCAGAGAAATGACAATGAAAAAAAACGCCAGCAGATAGAAGGCGTCGGATTTTTCAAAAATATTCACCTTTCCTCACTTCCCGCGCGGCTTGCTGCGGCGCGTTGAACTTGCCGGGCGCGTTGCAACGCGAAACGCGCCCATACTCCATTATAGCGCGCTATTCATCCGGCTCGCCGGCGGCGTCAGGGGATGACAGCGGAAGCGCACGGTCCCCATGTGCCGTGGTCGCCTTTCTGATTCTCGTACCGGGCGCAGAAGAAAGCCGTCATGCCCGACTCCGTCGCGTCGAATTCCACTAGCTCCGTTTTGCGGCGGGTGAAGCGGAAATGCAAAAGCTCGTCCCCGGAAAGCGGCTTTTTCATCAGATAATGCTTGATTCCCGCAGCCTGTTCCAGTGTGGCTCCACCCTGCGGCATGATCCCCTTATACAGCGCGTAGCCATAGTCCCCCCGGCTGTCTAGCGGCTCTGTACCGGCAAGGGATGCGAGGTGGGCTTGCAACATGTGCGGGCCGCCGGGGTAGGTAAGGGTCAAAGCGGGCTGTCCGGCCGGTTTGCCAACTGGAGTGCGAATCTCATCCGGCAAAGGCAACAAAAGCGCCGCTAAATCCGCCAAATCAAGCGGCGGCTGGAGCAGATAATGTTTTTTGAGAAATCGCGCCTCCGCCTCCAACTCCGCGAATATCTCGTTGCACTCCACCACGCTGGCGGACGTCCGCTCTCCGCTTTTGACCACCGCCAGCTTCTCTTTCGCCGCGCTGTTCGCCGCTATCAGGTTGTTTACATTTGCGGGGGGAATGTTCCACTTCGTCGCTTTGGTCTTGAAAACCTCAATCCAAGTATCCGTCAAATGAATCTGCGCATCCCTCGACCGGGGATACCAATCCACGCCCATATTTTACCTCCAATTTTTGGTGTTTCATATCTTTTTTCTATTGTATTCTTTCGTCGCCGTCTCTGCAAGTCCGGTCGCCGGCCCCGCGCGTTGCGTCGCCGGCCCCGCGCGTTGCGTCGCCAGCCCCGCGCGTTGCGTCGCCAGCCCCGCGCGTCCGGTTGCCAGCCCCGCGCGTTGCGTTGCCAGCCCCGCGCGTTGCGTTGCCAGCCCCGCGCGACCGGTCGCCGGCTCCGCGCGTCCGGTCGCCGGCTCCGCGCGTCCGGTCGCCGGCTCCGCGCGTCCGGTCGCCGGCTCCGCGCGTTGCGTCGCTAGCCCCGCGCGTTGCCGGCCCCGCACGTTGCGTCGCCAGCCCCGCGCGTTGCCAGCCCCGCGCG
>JAITIK010000147.1 GCA_031279555.1 Treponema sp.
TTCCTCGCTTGACCATATTATCGTCTCTCCCATGCGGACTCCCCGCCCGCATTCTCCAGCGACTCTCCATCGCTCCCCCTTCCCTTCTCCTTTCATATATCTGTCCTCTCTATTCGCAACCGCGTCTTACCGCGCCTGCCAAAATTATTTCAACACTATACTAACTACGCGTTTCTTTGTCAAGCGCTTTTTCAAAAAAATCTAAAAAAATTTAAACCGCCCATTTCCCATCAACGTCTGTCTCTTCTGAGAACGGCTTCGGCAAGGATACGCCACGCTCCTGAATGTTTTTATTTTGGCGTTTATATGTTCAATGACAACCCGACTCCCGGCAAGCCTCTTAATTATACGCTTTTTCCTCTTCGATCAGTCAGGGTATATTGAACTTATGAGACTACTATAGTTGTCTCATATAGTACTAAGAAATTGGCTATGCCGGCAATCGGACTTGAACCGATACGTCCTCGCGGACAGTAGATTTTGAGTCTACCGTGTCTGCCATTTCACCACGCCGGCGATTTTTACAACTACGGGTTGCTCTATACGTGTTTTAATAGTATACTATATCTCAAATAAAAAATCAAGTGCTTTTCGTAAAAAAAGGAGGACTACAGTGCGAGAAGAAAAAAACAAAAAAGCCGTTGTGTTTCTGGCGGACGGTTTTGAGGAAGTCGAGGCGGTTGCGCCCATTGATTTCCTGCGGCGGGCGGGCGTTGAAGTTGTTCTTGTTTCCCTGAATGACAATGGCGTATCCACGGGTTCACACCGGATTCCGCTTGTCGCCGATGTGACTCTCGCAAATTTTGCCAAAGGGTTTGACGCGGACGAGTGGGACGCAGTGTTGCTCCCCGGCGGCATGCCCGGCGCTTCAAACCTTGCGGCGTCAGGAACGATTGGCGCCATACTCAAAACGCTTGCCGAAAAGAGCGCGTTCATTGCGGCTATCTGCGCGGCGCCGGTTGTGGTTTTGTATCCGCTGGGGCTTTTGGCGGGGCGCAGGTTCACCTGTTATCCCGGTCTTGAGAAAACGGTGGCGGGAGCGCAGTGGTCGGAGGATGGCGTCGTGATTGACGGAAATTTTATCACAAGCAGAGGCGCCGGAACCGCCGGCATGTGGGCGATGGCGATTATCGAGAGGCTTTTGGGTGAGGATGCGGCCCGCAAAATAGCGGCGTCCGTGTTAATCCGGCGATAACGCGATGCGTTAGGTGTTGATTATGGCAAAATTGCATAATTCCGAAAAAACCGGAAAAACCATCCTCGCCGATGTGATAAAAAATCCGCCCATACAGGATAAGGAAACGACTTTCCATTATTCACATGAACGCCGTCTTGAAAAAGCGCCTCGCGCCGTGCGGGATTTTAACAAAAGCAAAGGAAACCGTCCGACGGTTTTCGCAACATTGACGGGAAACAAGGCGAATGCCACGTTGCTTATCACGATTTTTGTGTTCTGCGCGTTTCTTTCCATTATAAGTAGGACGCTTTCCGATAAAAACGTCTATAAACTGGGGGGCAATTCCATTACGGTGTCGGCGGCGCGGTATGAGGGAAGTACATTTGTCGTTGTCAAAAAACAGGCGGAAAAGGCGGACGCCTATACAGGAGCCGTTGACGTCGCCATCTCTCCGGAAAAGAGAAACCATTCTCCGTCGGACGCCAAAATGTCCGAAGAGGATCCTCCCATCTTCACGAGCCGCCTCTACTTTATGCCGGAGGCGTACGAGGAGTTCCGCATTTCCGCGCCGCTGGAAATTGAGTATGCGCTGATCCTTATACAGACGGAAACAGAGCGGACACTTATAAAAACCAAAACGGACTGACCATGAATTCAGTTGCGGGCATCATTATAGAAGACAGAAAAATCCTCATTGCCAAGCGCATTGCAAAAGGCGATATGGGAGAGCGGTGGGAATTTCCCGGCGGAAAAGTGAAAGACGGCGAGATCGACGAACAGGCGCTTGTTCGGGAATACGAAGAGGAATTCGGCGTCAAGATAAGAGTCGGCGCGTATATCGGCGGCGCAAAATTTGAGTGTCATGGAAATAGGTGTGACCTACGAGCGTACGAGGCGGTGTTGTTGGGGCGCGATTTCGTTATATCAGACCATACAGCGTGGCGCTGGGCGCGCATTGAAGAAATTGACGCGCTTATTCAAAAAGATGTGTTCGTTCCTTCAGACGCGCTGCTGACGCCCTTCATCAAGGAAAGGCTATAATTTTATTGAGATTGAAAGCCCCGCATCAAGAACAGACAGCCCGGCGCCTCCTGAATTGAAACTTACCGATTCAAGATATGAAACGTCCTGAAACTTTCTATATGTATATGTATCTCCCGCCGCGTTGATCAAAAGCCGCCATGAAACAGAGAGCGCAAGGGCGACATGCCGTCCAAAAGAGAAATCAACGAATAACTTTGGTTCAAGGAAGACGCCGCCGATCAGATAATCGTTGAATTGCAGACTTCTAAGCCAATGCTTGTCAATGCTCACCCCCCATATGAAAGGGCTTATGTCAAAAGCCAGTCCAACGCCCACAAAGCCAGCGGACAGCGTCAGGAAAAAACCCGCGCCAAAAACAACCCATCTTTGATCGTAGCCTATGATCTGCCCTTCATAATATTTCTTGGGAAGCGAAGCGTTCCATTCATCATACCGCCCGTCCGAACCGGAGGCGTACTGCGTATATCCGCCAAAAGATTCCCACGAAAAATCCATAAAGGACAGCAGTCCGTATACCTTCAGCGCAACCGTATGGAACACTGGAAATGAGCAGCCCGCCTTGACATCAAACAGCAGCATGGTTTCCGTGAAATTATCGTGCGATGAGAAATGCGTTAGCCGGTGATCCCGTTCATCCTGCCAGTCTCTGTCTTCCATAACGCCGGTATTGGATGGCGCGCCGTATTTTACCGATAAATTGGTGAAGAATCCGGCTCGCCACAAGAGTTTTGAACGCTCAAAATTAAGCGCATAGCCATAATAGAACAGCGGCTTGATGTCCCAGAGCAATTGGCTCAAATAATCGCCCGCGCTGTTTTTGTATACGATCTCTTCGCTCTGCCCGTAGAGAAAGCCGACGGAAGCCGACGTGGAAAAAGTGTAGGCGTCCGGTTCGGCGTAGAGCGCATAGCGCGAAAAAAAGACATTGGCAAAAAGAGAAAAAAAGAGTATTATTTCTCGTGATGAATAAAGACGTCCATTCATGTATCAAACCTGTAATCCGCGCGGCGCGTATCGCGCTTGCGCTGGGGGTGAGCGCTTTATGTTCATGCGCCCCCTCAAAAACTGAATTTCTTATATTACCACCGCCCACCTATCCTTTGTCAAGGGTTGCCGTCGGCTACGGTGTGATCGTGTCTTCGTACATCAGCCTCTCGAATGCGCCGGAAGAAGGCGGGCTTTCCCACGGATACCTGCGACGCGGGTCCATAGTAAAGGTGCTGGAGCGCAGACTCATCAATAAAGGTACGGAAACTTCGCCGTCAATGCCGGAATCGTGGGTGTTTGTGGATGGCGGGTATCAAGGCTGGCTTTATGAAGAATTGGTTGACGTCTACGACTACGAAGATCAGGCGAAGACCGCGGCGGAGAAAATAGTACAATGACAAAAGCGCTTGTTATATGGCTTGTTCCCCCGATTATCGGGGCTATTATTGGCTATGTTACCAATGCGCTGGCAATTAAGATGCTGTTCCGCCCTCTTACGGAGAAACGGTTTCTTGGAATGCGCATACCCTTTACACCGGGTATATTGCCCAAACAGCGGCATGAGCTTGCCCAAAGCATAGGGCGCATGGTCGAGCGGGAGCTTCTGACGCCGGAGATTGTGCGGCAACGTCTGCACGGGGAAGACGTTCGTTCCGGCATCAGGAACAACATAGCGCTTTTTACCGAAAACCTTTTGACGACGCCCCTCTTCCGCCTTCTCGTAAAAGGAAGGGAAACGGCGGGCGGCGCCATAGGCGGCATACTGCGGGGGTTTTCCCAATCCCCGGCGTTTGAAGCCTTGTTTGAGAGCATCTGGGAGCTACTTGCTAAAAAAAGCAGGGAATTCGGATGCAAAACGTTGAGAGACATCGTTGGCGATGAACATATTGAAAAAATACGGAAAGACATGGAGCGTACGCTCAACGCCGCCATCCAAAATGAGAGCGCGGTCATTGCGGGACGGGCGTCCGTTATGTTCTATACCGCGCTTCCGCAAATCGCCGGTCTCTGCGTTGACTTTCTCAACAGACACGACGTCAGGCTGACGCTTGAAGCGCAGGGACGCATTTTCCTGTCCAGCGCAATCGAAAAATTGGGGAGCATTCGGCGTTTTTTCGTCTCACTTGGGAAATATGACGTAACATTATCCGAAAAAATGCCCGAAATTATCAACGATCTTGTCAATCAGATTAAACATATTCTCGAAAACCCTACTGAACAGCGAAAAATAGCGGAGTTTTTCGCGGATTCGGCGGAACATTTTCTGTCCGACAAAGCAAACAGCGAGCGTATCGCAAAGACGGCTCTTGACTTTGCGACAACTTACGCCGACAAGCCATTGAAGGATGTTTTTTCAAGCTTTTTTAGCGGGGAATCGCCGGGAAATCTTCGTTATGTAAAGGAATGCCTCTTTGTATCCATCAAACACAAGCTTTCAGGCGCGGAAACCGCGGAGACTGCGGTTTCTGTCAAAGAAAATCCAAAAACAGCGGAATTTCTCACAAAACTGCTCGAAGAACATCAAGATTGGACGCTTGCGAGCGTTTTTCTCATCACTCCTGAGAAAAAGGACGCTTTGGACGCTTTTATGAGCGAAAATCTGCTGACGCTTGCCGATGAGCAGATCGCCAATATTCTGCAATCTGTCAACATACGGCTGCTTGTGGCCGGGCGTATTGACGAGCTTGACATGATTCAAGTTGAACGCATCATATTGGACATTATGGCGGATCAGCTTAAATGGATAAACATTTTTGGCGCTATTCTCGGCGCGTTTATTGGAATTTTTCAGGCGGCCTTCTCATGGCTTACACGCGGGTTGTAATTGAGAAAAGCGGCTTTCCTTTGAAAGAGCGGCTTTCTCAAGAGAAAGTCGCTTTCTTTTAAGAAAACTTGTAGAGAAAAGGAAAATAGAGATGAAAACATTGCATTTTGACTGCTTCGCCGGCATTTCCGGCGACATGACCCTGGGCGCTCTGGTCGATCTCGGCGTTGATGCCGAATATCTCAAAACTGAACTCGCCAAACTCAACCTTGACGGCTGGAAGTTGGATTTTGTCAAGGAGCGGCGAGGCGGGGTAACCGGACTCCACGCCATAGTAGACCTCGGCGGCGATACAAGCCATGTCGCCGATGATGAGGAACATCACCACCATCACGGAGAAGGGCATAGCCATCATCACCATGCGCATGACGGGCATGATACGCAGGATGAGCATGGCGTTGCGCATGATCACACGCCCCATGTTCACCGGCGATGGAAGGATATACGCATCCTCATTACACGATCCGATATTGCCGATGGCGCGAAAACCCGCGCATTGGACATTTTTACGAGGATAGCCGAAGCCGAGGCGAAGGTTCACGACACGCCGGTTGAGGATGTGACGTTCCACGAAGTAGGCGCGCTTGATTCCATTATTGACATTGTGGGCGCCGCCATCTGCCTTGATTTCCTGAAACCGGACAGGATAACCTGCGGCGAGGTTGAGCTTGGCGCAGGCGTTGTACGGTGCGCCCACGGGATGTTGCCCGTACCCGCGCCCGCGACTCAACTTCTTATCCAAGGCATGCCGGTGACAACGGGCGGTTTTGACAAAGAAATGACCACCCCGACTGGCGCGGCCATTCTTGCGGCTTCGGTCAATGAGTTTATCACTACAGCGCGGTTTCGGGAAGCAAGGACAGGCTATGGCATCGGTACGCGAAACATGGAGCGCCCAAACTTCTTGCGCGTTTCTCTGCGTGAGGAGGCGAGCGAAGCCGCGCCTTGGAAAACGGAAACCCTCACCCTTGTAGAGGCGGCCATTGACGACATGACCGGCGAGGCGTTCGGCTTCCTGATGGAGAGCCTTTTCGAGGCGGGCGCTCTTGACGTCACCCTTTCCCCGTGCGTCATGAAGAAATCCAGACCCGGAACCATTGTCTCAATCCTCGCCAATGCGGAGCGTCTTGATTTGGTGCGGCGTACGCTTTTCCACCGTTCTTCGACCATAGGGTTTCGGGAAATAGACGCGCGGCGTCTGTACCTCGAAAGGCGTGAGGAAACCCGGATCGGCGAATTCGGCGCGGCGCGGATAAAAACCTCGTTTTGGGACGGAGAGCCGCTTCGCGCCAAGATGGAGGCTGACGACCGCGCCCGCATTGCGCGGGAGAAAAACTGCAATCTTGATCAGGCTTAGGAGCCGCGGCGTATTGAGATTTTCAAGAATCTCCCATTGCTTTTCTTTGGGCATTTAATTATATTAGTAACTAAGCTTGTTCCAAAACGCGAACTATGTTCAGCGAACTTGCGTTCGGGTTAGTTTTGGAACAGGCTTGAGGAAAAGCGGTCAAAAGCCCGCTGTTCCAAAAACTGACGCCCTAGCGCGCGTTTTGGAACAGCCTCTAGTGTTAATAATTAGTGAAGGAACCCTCATGAAGGATGATAGACAAAATAGGCGCAAAATCCGGTCCACAACTGTCTTGGCGGTGCGTAAAGACGGAAAAGTAGCCATAGCCGGAGACGGGCAAGTTACGATGGGCGAGACCGTGATGAAAAACAATGCGCGAAAAGTGCGGCGCATCATGGATGGAAAGGTGCTGTGCGGCTTTGCGGGAGCCACCGCCGACGCGTTCACCTTATTTGATCTCTTTGAGGCGAAACTTAAAGAGTATTCGGGCGATCTTCTGCGCGCTGCGGTGGAACTTGCCAAAGACTGGCGCACGGACAGGAATCTGCGGCGGCTTGAAGCGTTGCTCCTTGTGGCCGACAAAAACAAAACGTTGCTCATTTCCGGCACCGGCGATGTGATAGAGCCAGCGGAGAACGCCCTTGCAATCGGTTCAGGCGGGAACTACGCATACGCGGCGGCGCTTGCCTATCTTGAGAACAGTTCTTTTTCAGCTGCGGAAATAGCGGAAAAAAGCCTCGCCATAGCGGGAAACATCTGCATCTACACCAACAACACCATTGTTGTGGAAGAATTATAGGAGAAAAAATGAGCGACATAAAATTCAACAAGCAAAACGACGCCACCTTTGATAAATTGACGCCGAAAGAGATAGTCGCGGAGCTTGACAAATATATCGTGGGGCAGAAAAAAGCCAAACGCGCGGTCGCAGTGGCATTGAGAAATCGCATCCGCAGACTCAAATTGGATGATGAAATAAAGGAGGACATCACCCCGAAAAACATCTTGATGATTGGTCCCACGGGCGTCGGAAAAACCGAGATTGCGCGGCGGCTTGCAAAACTCGCCGACTCTCCGTTTATCAAGGTAGAAGCCACCAAGTATACGGAAGTCGGCTATGTTGGGCGGGACGTTGAATCCATGATACGTGATCTCATGGCAGCCGGTGTCGCCATGGTGAAGCAGGAAATGCAGGAATCCGTGGTCGCCGAGGCTGAAAAGAGAACCGAAGAGGCGTTGCTTGACTTGCTCTTCCCCCATAAAAAGCGCAGGGAAACGAAAAAAGCCGGCGGACCCATTGTGCGTCCGGTCGGCGCCTTTTCCTTTAACAATGACGGCTCCGAGAGCCGCGGCGCTTCCATCATGGGAACGGCGATTCAGGTAGGCATTCCGATTTTTGACAAGAACGCCGCAAAAGAGGAAGCCGCTCAACCGGAAGGATCAGTGGAGGATAACCCCACGGATCAGGCGACGCGGGAAAAGTTGCGGGAAATGCTCCGCTCCGGTAAAATAGAAGATAAAATCGTGGAAATCACCGTAAGCCAGAATTTCCAGTTGCCCAGCATTGAGGCTATGGGAGGCGGTCTTGAAGACCTTGAGTCGAGTCTTTCGGGTATTTTCAGCACCTTTGGCGGAGGACAGCGCAAGCGTGTCACCATAGCCCGCGCCCGTGAAATCATCATGGCTGAAGAGACCGACAAGCTCATCGACCGCGAGCGGGTAAGCGATGAAGCCCGGCAGCGGGTCGAGCAGACCGGCATCATCTTCATTGACGAGATTGACAAGATCGCCGTAAAAGGCGAGCGGAGCGGCGGACAGGATGTATCCCGTGAGGGCGTACAACGCGACATCCTCCCGATTGTGGAAGGCGCTACGGTCAACACCAAGTGGGGGCAAGTCAACACGGATCATATTCTCTTCGTCGCGGCAGGCGCGTTCAACATCAGCAAGCCTTCGGATCTGATCCCCGAATTGCAGGGACGCTTCCCGCTCCGCGTGGAGTTGGACGCCCTCGGCAAGGACGACTTCCTGCGCATCCTCACCGAACCGAAAAACGCCCTTACCAAACAGTACCGCGAACTTCTCGGAACCGAAAAGGTTGAGATTGAATTCACCGCCGAAGCCGTTGAACATCTTGCGGAACTCGCGGCCGAGGTTAATAACCGGCTTGAAAACATCGGCGCGCGCCGGCTTCACACCATCATGGAAGCGCTTTTGGACGAACTTTCCTTTGACGCGCCGGATATAGCCCCCACACACGTGATCATCAACAAGGACTATGTGGATGAAAAACTCGTGGATTTGGTGAAAGATCAAGATTTTGGAAGGTATATACTTTGACAGTTGAGGCTGTTCCAAATTTTTTTTGAGCGGCAACCCTAAATATAAGGGAAAAGCGGATTTAAGAACGGGCTAAGAGGTTAAAATCTCAAACCTTTGAGTGATTTTGGATGTTCCTGTGTTCGGCGTGATCCTTCCATGTTTTGATTGATTTCAAATCACGCCAGTAGGAAACGGTAACGCAAATTTCCTCACGGGTTGATTCAGCGCCTAAAAATTCATCCTGCATGGAAGCAAGCTAAGGACGCGAGCCTGTTCCAAAACGGAAACTTGCGTTCGGGTTGGTCTTGGAACAGGCTTTAGGAGAAAATTGCTAATTCTTTACGCAAATATACCATCAAGTATACCCAACGGCGTACTAACTAGACATTGGCGAGCATTTCATTTCACTAAAGTTCCAGTATACATATTCTCTCCAAGATACTGAAGTTTTGTTTGACTACTTCCGTCTCTATGAGAACTGCTTCAACTGTACCTTCAACGAAATCACCAGAAAAGGCGGTCTTTCTACAGCCGAGTCCACCGTCTTTCAACAAACCCTCAACAACGTGCCTCAAGAATCAATATTAAGACAAGCCGCTTACTTGGACGCTAAGGCGCTCTTCTCTCTGACCGAGGGAAAGAAAGTGATCTTTGGAGGCAGGAAGCTTTTTTACCAGAGGCAAAGTGGAAACATAAGTCACGACGACTACGCTCGTCGTAGAACTAGACCGATCTCGGTGTCGGGCGATTCTAGCAAAGAGGGCGGTCACTACGTTTTCAAGCTCTTATCTAGCACAGAGGTGCTCTTCAAACCTAACAAGGACACGAAGGTCCTCCTGACGATCAAGAACGATCGGAAGGGGAACAAGAAGCTGCTCGAGGACCTCGTAACTGCGCTTGCGTCTGGAGGAGTCCCAGTTTCTTATAAGCTTGGTCCAGACTTCGTGAGTATCACGTTTGACGTCATGAAAGTCAAGACAGTCGCCAAAAGAAAAGTGGTGCCGAACCGCGTGTTCGCGATCGACACGAACCCGAACTACTTGGGGTGGTCCGTCGTGGACTGGAAGGGTCATGATGACTATACAATTGTTGACTCAGGCGTAGTGAGCATAAAACCACTGAACGACGTTCACTTCGGTCTCAAAGGTGCTCCGCCAGACGACCCCAGACGCGTCTACCTGACGAACAAGCGTCACTACGAAATAACGATGATCACGCGAGACCTCGTTACATTGGCTCGTCATTACGGCTGTGATCTCTTCATTTTCGAGGACCTTAATCGAGTCGAAGGACAAGAAGAAGGGCAAGAACTTCAATCGCCTCTGCAACAACGTCTGGTGTCGTAGCTTGCTGTTTGACCAACTCGACAAGAGGCTTAAGCTGAACGGCATAACACCTGTAGGAGTCATAGCGAACTACTCAAGTTTCGTAGGCAACTTAGTATATAGAAAGGAACGATTGCCGGACCCAGTATTGGCCTCCATCGAGATCGGCCGAAGAGGCTACGAGTTCCACGGACAATATGTTAAGAAAACATTTAATATGAGAAAGAACGTCGTCCTTGACGACTCGAAAAAAGCACTTGACAGAGCGGCCCTCTCGTTGGAAGAACTGGACTGCTCCGTCGCTTTCGAGGGTCTCAGGGATCTCTATTATAAACTCAAAAAAACGAAGACCCAGGTTCGTTTTACACTCGACGACGTGAAAAGAGAAAGAGTGGTTTTTAGCCAGTCAGACAGACGAAGAAAGACCGAAAAGGTATGCTTCGGGGGTCTGGCCGTAGCAACGTGACCTTTTAGGTATACGAGGCGGTATAATTGGGATTCTTTATAAGTTAAACATTTATAGCTCGTGCAATTTTCTCCAAGGGTAAGAGAAGCGGTTCCAAGACTTCAGTTTTGGAACCGCTTCAAGCATTAATTTTCTATCCTCTATAACCGGATCGTAATATAATGCCCCCTTTCAAGTATAAGCCGCCCTTTCATTCTTTTCAATATATCCATCAGCTTTGTTTTTTCATAGCGGACTTGTTTGACAACCCGGGTGGGTGTCGAACAAGTCCACTTAAATCTAAATCAATTTTTTCAAAATTTGACATTTTTAGAAAGCCTTGATATTATATAAGAATGCGTTTAATTGATATTGGCGTAAACCTTATCCATCCCTCGTTTGACAAAGACAGGGAGCAGGTGTTGCGGGACGCCGAAGCGTCCGGTATCTCTCCGCTCGTCATCACTGGAACAAATGTGGAGGAGAGCAAAAACGCCCGATGGTATGCGGCGTCCCACAATACGCCTGCGGTGAAAAGATGCTTTTCCACTGCGGGCGTACATCCGCATGACGTAAAAATGTGCGACGAAAACACCATTGCGGAACTGAGCGAATTGGCGCAAATGCCTGAAGTGGCCGCCATAGGGGAATGCGGTCTTGATTACAACCGCGACTTTTCCCCGCGTAATGAACAGAGAGTGTGGTTTGAGAGACAGGTTGAGCTTGCGGCGGCGTTGAATATGCCGCTTTTTCTGCATGAACGCGACGCTTTTGACGATTTCTACGCCATTTTAAAAAAATATCCCGCGCCCCGAAAAGTGGCGCATTGTTTTACCGGCGGTGAAAAGGAGCTTGACGCCTACCTTTCGCTGGGTTGTTATATTGGCATAACGGGGTGGATCTGCGACGAACGCCGCGGGACGGATCTTCTTTCGTTAGTTAAAAAGATTCCCTCAGACCGGCTTTTGCTTGAAACGGACGCTCCCTATCTTTTGCCGCGCAATATAAGAGAGAAAAAACGGTCGGGACGCAATGAGCCGAAAAATTTGACGCATATTGCGCGCTATATTGCGGATATTGTGGGGAAAGACCCCGCAGTTCTGGCGGAAGAGACGTTCAGCGCCAGCCTCATGTTTTTTTTTGATTCTTGTGAGCCTTTTTCAAAACACGAACTACATTCAGGTCAGTTTTGAGAAAGGCGGCCATCGGCTTTGGAAAAAGTGGACTAATATCTTCTGCCCTGCGACACGGGAGATAAAAAACTATCGGTACGCAGCGAGTCTAAAAATTTGACACATATAGTATGTTATGCGACATTTTGCCCTAAAATTGGTCGGAGAATTATGTTAAGCGGCTTTGTGCTATTGGAAAAATATTTTTTAATGGTACTTGACATAATAGAAAAAATATTGTGACATTGAAACAGAAAATTTTTTAGGAGGAATTATCATGGCAGAGATGGGATTGGATTATGGAAGTGAATTTCAATTGTTGCGTTTTCTTGGGCATCATAGGATTGAATTAAATGAAATTATCCATAAAAATACAAAGCTGACTGAAGAATTTTTGTGGCTTGATTTTCCCAAAGATACAAGTGAAAATCCTCGGCTATCGCTTGATGATGAAAATAAAAATATTGATTCTTTGTCAAATTTAAAAACTATAAAGACATTAAAGCAAATTGGAAAAATTATTGGCCTTCAAGAGGGCGGCATTGGGATGCAATTATTTTAAATACCGATGATGTGAAAAGGGAATATGTTTTGGTGGAAGCAAGAACACATTTTGATGAAATAGATAGTCCTTGCCAAGCAATGGATGAGGGTAGTATAAGAACAATTGAAACAGCATTTAATGTGACAAAAGAACGGTTTAACATCAAAACAAGAAATAGTTGGCTTAAGCATTATTATCAATTGGCAAATCGACTTGCATTTATAAATTTTATGCTTGAAAATGGAATAGATGCATCGTTATTAAATATTTACTTTATAAATGGTTATGTAAAAAGAAATTTTACAACAAAAAAAAATAATTGAAGATAAAAGCGTAGAAAATATTTTAGACTGGTGCAAAATAATTGATGATGAATATACTTATTTAGGTATAAATAATAATGTAAAAAATATATTTCTGAAATATTTGTTGATTGTATGTAATAAATGGGGTACGGGCAAACGGCGCATGACAGGGCTGTATACGCGCCCCAGCTTCGCTGGGGACGCCGCCGGGCGGCTCGGCCTCCGCAATGGCTCGGTCATTACGCTGCGCGCGCCAACTTCGTTGGCGAACATTCCCACGCAAACCCTCCGCCACATTTTGCCGGCCCTTTATAGGACGCCCCTTGAAGCGCGGACGCCACATGCGCCCATGCGTACAATTCTCAAAAAATAAAAAAAACGCTTGACAGCCC
>JAITIK010000172.1 GCA_031279555.1 Treponema sp.
ATCATCTGTTTTTCAGAAAGATATATTAGAAAATGATAATTATGCTTTTATAATTATTAAGGGCTATTAATCCAAGCGTTAATAATCCAGCAAATTATATAAAAAGAACGCCTATAATAATTCCAGATGATAGTATTTTAAACCATATAAATTATTTAGCGGATTCTATAATATCAATAATGAAAAAATGATGGAGATTATGATTTTTATAAAATGAATTGGAAAATATATTCAATAAATTGTATTTTGAAGCGGATGATGATAATAAAATAATAAGTAATAATAAACAAAAAGAATTATTTGCAATATAAAATACGGGGCGCACTGCGCATGACAGGGCTGTATACGCGCCCCGGCGAAGCTGGGCAACGCTCCATTCGCACGGCTTGCTCCGGCGCATTTGGGCGGTGCGCAACCGAAGGTTCGCAAACAGTCGGAACGGTATGTGCAGCGCCAGCCATTACAATCCTATAGGAACCTCTAAAAACTTCGGTTCTTAGAGGTTTCCTTACCCCGGAGCATCAGAAAACTCAACCGGAGTTTCATGACACTCCCTTATTTCTTAGCCAACCGGCATCCGAACCACAAGCGGCGAAACGCAAGCAAGCATGGCTGGCGCGGTTGCGCGGCGGAGCTTCACTTGAAATACCGTACGCCGGCTTCAAAAATACGTTGCTGTTTATTGCCCGGTATATTGATGTGTACATAGTCTCCCGCGCGCTCGCTGTGTCCCATCTTGCCGAGTATGCGCCCGTCGGGGCTTGTAACGCCTTCAATCGCAAAACGGCTGCCGTTCGGGTTGTCAGGCTCCACCAAAGCGGGATTCCCGCCGGCGTCAACATAACAGAACGCCACCTGTCCATTACGCAAAAGCCGCCTTCCTTCCTCGTCGTTGACGATAAATTTGCCCTCCCCGTGACTCACCGGCACAACATGTACCGCGCCCTCCCGCTCAAGCGCAAGCCACGGCGACTTGTTTGGCATAACCCGCGTTCTGACCATTCTGGAAACATGCCGCCCGACGTCGTTGAACGTCAAGGTTGGCGAATCCCCGGTTCTGTCGCGTATTCGTCCGTCCGGCACAAGCCCCAGCTTGATGAGCGCCTGAAATCCATTGCATATACCCAGCATCAAAGCGTCCCTGGCAAGAAACCTGTTCGCCGCGTCCATAACGCGGGGCGCTCGAAACACATTGGCGATGAATTTTCCCGATCCATCCGGCTCGTCTCCGGCGCTGAACCCACCGGAAAGCGCGAGTATCTGCGCCTCGTCAATGACGGAGGCTAGTTCGGCAATCGAATCCGCAATGGCTTCTCGCGTTGCATTTCTAAAAATCACGAACTTGACGCGCGCTCCCGCTTTGCGGAAACTCCGCTCCATATCCCATTCGCAGTTTGTGCCGGGGAATACGGGTAAAAGGACAAGGGGGGGAGCACCTTTTCCGGCAAAGAACGCCGGACGCTGATAAACCAGAGGACTTTCTGTACGCTGCTCCCCCTCATTCCGAAGGTTTGCTGACGCGAAACCTTCTCCATTACCCCCACTCCCCCTCTCCGCGACAGTCGCCCCATCGGATGTTTGCGGGTATATGGCCGCAAGCGGGTACTCATAGGCGCGGCGAAGCTCCTCCAGCGGAGTTTCCGCCGGATACGATTCAGGAAACTCCTCCACGTCAGCGCCTGCGCTGGCGTCATTGGCGGAGCCAATGAGGTGGGAGATGCGGAAAACCTTATCCGCAATCGTCGCGCCTATGATACGATACGAGGGAGCGGAGGCGTCCGGCGCGTCAAGCAGGGTTTTCGCTCTTTCAATATCTTTTATTTCAAGCAGTACGGAGCCTTGCCGTCCGCACCGTCCAAACGCGGCTTCCGCCGCTTCCAGCGCGTCCGCGTCCGCTTCGACGCCTTGCATATTGCCGAACGCCATAATAGCCAACGCCGCCGCAACGCCGCCCGCGACCACCGGATAGGCCGCACGTACCAGAGACGCCGCGCCCAGACGCATAAGGGCGTTCATATTCGCCTTGAAAACCTCCCACTCACAGCGGGAAGGGCATTGATGCAAGAGCAGAATGGCGTTCCCAATGGCGCCGCTTAACGCGCCGGAACGCACCTGTGCGGCCGGCGCGACTCCGGCGGCAAAAGCGACCAGACTCGGCGGCACATTGAGGCGGATGTTGTGTTCTTCATCGTCGTAGGAGCCGGACATGGAATCCTTGCCCCCGATGGCAGGTACGCCGAGTTCAAGCTGGGCTTCAAGCGCGCCGAGCAAGGCGGATATGGGCTTTAGCCATGCCGCCGCAGCGCTGGGACGCTCAAAATATTCCTGCAACGAGAGCCTCATGTTCCACGGATTGCCGCCCATACACGCGCATTTCGCCAGCGCCTCCCGCACCGCGCCCTTCGCGCCTTCGTAAGCGTCTATTGCCATCGCGTCAGGGTCAAAACCGAACGCCATAAGGCTTGCGGTGCGGCTTTCTTTTCCTAAAGCGGGAAGCAACGCCGCCATGCCGCACTCGCTCGTCCCCTGTTCCGCGCCGCCGAAAGGAAACAACACGGACCCCGCGCCAATGGAACCGTCGAACCGCTCCTGAAGCCCGCGCCTGCCACCCGAACGGAGAGACGCCAATTCCCGCTCAAGATCGTCAAGCATGGCAGTCGGCGTTTTTTTTCCTTCAGCGGGAGGCTTTTGTTTATCGACGGTCACTGTTCCAGCGGTCACTGTTCCAGCGGTCGCTGGAACAGCGAGCAAAGAAATTGAACGGCTCGCCCCATTTGAGTTGAGAAAATCTCGCGACAAATCAACAATGCGCCTTCCCTGCCAGAACATGCGGAGGCGTCTTTTATTTGTAACCTCAGCGACGACGACCGCATCAAGATTCTCCGCAGCGGAGGCGGCTATGAAGGCGTCAACATCTTTTGCGTCAACCACGACCGCCATGCGTTCCTGAGATTCTGAAATGGCAAGATCAATGCCGTCAAGTCCGGCGTATTTTTTTGGCATTGCGTCAAGGTTTATATCCACCCCTTCGGCAAGCTCCCCAACCGCCACGGACACGCCGCCCGCGCCAAAGTCGTTGCACCGTTTGATGAGTGTGGTGACAGCCGGATTGCGGAACAGGCGCTGTATTTTCCGCTCTTCAACCGGATTGCCCTTTTGAATCTCGGCGCCGGATTTTTCAATGGATTCCCTGGTATGCGCCTTTGAAGAACCGGTGGCGCCTCCAATGCCGTCCCGCCCAGTTTTGCCGCCCACCAGAATCACCACATCGCCAGCCGCAGGCTCCTCGCGCCGGATCCACGACTCGGGCGCAGCCGCTATGACCGCGCCCAACTCCATGTGTTTCGCCGCATAACCGGGATGGTAGAACTCGGCCACCTGTCCGGTTGCAAGCCCTATTTGGTTGCCGTACGATGAATAACCGGCTGCGGACTCCCGCGCGATCTTTATTTGCGGCAACTTGCCAGGCAGCGTTTTGTTCGATCTTGGATCGCCGGAGCCGGTGATCCGCATGGCGTGGTGGACAAACGCCCTGCCGGAAAGCGGATCGCGTATGGCCCCGCCGAGGCATGTCGCCGCCCCGCCGAACGGCTCAATCTCGGTAGGATGATTGTGAGTCTCGTTCTTGAATAGCAGAAGATACGGCTCGCTTCCGCCATCGTCAAATTCGGCAAGCGCCTTAATAGTACAGGCGTTTATTTCAGGCGATTCGTCCACATCACAAGCCAATCCCCGTTTCTTGAGCGCCTTGACGCCAATCGTCGCAATATCCATGAGCGTGGGTTGCCGCGAAGCGCCCTGTTTCGGTGGGTTCTCGCCGTAAACTTCCAGCCGCGTTTTTTTGTATAGATCAACCGCCCGTTTTATGTTTGCCTGAACAAGAGGGTTTTCGCTGTTTTTAAAAGAATTAAAAAAATCGAAAAACCCTTCAAGTTCAGTGGTGAATGTCGTGTGCCTGCAATGATCCGACCAGTAGGTGTCCAGCGCCTTGAGTTCCGCCAACGTGGGGTCTCTCTGTATAGAAGAAAAATAATTTACGCAGACAAGCATATCGTCAAGAGACATCGCAAGGGAATGCTGTTTCGCCACGCAGTTGAGATCGCCGGCAGTCATTTCTGAAAATCCATGCAGAATGGGGACTTCCTTAACGGGTGTCTCAGAATCTTGCAAGGAAACCGGCATGTCGTGGGACGTCTCTTCAGAATCGACAGGGTTGATGATATACTTTTTTATTGCGGCGAGGGTTTCATCCGAAAGCCGCGTTGAATCCTCGATTTTTGTCCGAAAAATATACACAAGCGCGGTTTTCACGATGGGACGGACTCCAAATATGAGTTCCGCGCATTGTTCAGCCGAATCCGACCGCTGATCGTACTGTCCCGACAGATAGGCGACGCCGAAATGCCGTTCGTTTTTACCAGCCGGGACATCTTTCCCCTCAAAGACCACATCGCATTGAGGTTCCGAAAAGATGAAAACTACAGCCCGCTTAAATTGCTCTTCATTCAGACCTTCCACATCGTAACGGCGCAGGATGCGAATTTCAGATACAGCATTGATGTCAGGATGCTGATCGCGCAAAAAAGAGAGCATATCCGCCCTCAAATGGTCGGCTTCTACGGCGAAACCGCCCCGCTTCTTTTCCACATAAACGCGGTTAATAGGCATGTATACTCCTATAAATGTCAGACGCCCGGCGGGCGTCAAACGCCGCTGTCAAAAAGCGTTGTCTTGATCTGATCAAAAAGACCGCATGCCTTGAGAAGCCGTTCCGTCATGCTTTTTGTCTCCTCAAGCTCGACTTTCCCGTCGTCTATGGCCATTATCAAATCATCAGTCAACCGTCTTGCCACGCGGGTATGCTCAGAGACTGCGTTGTACACTTCGAAAAATTCGTCTTTTGACAACTTTTTGCCAACATCGTTCCACCACTCTGGATCATCAATTTTCATTTCTCGCCCTTTCACACGGCGTAAGTATAGCAAAGAGCAGGGAAGGAGTCAATGACGCGCACGGCCTCATCAAAAGGAAGCGTTTTTACACTGCCGGTTTCGCTCAATGGTACGGCTTGGTTGTTGAGATATGAAAAAACCGAAAATCTCTTCAATACCCGGTGTTGTCTTTAAAAATGGCGTTGATGATTTCATGAACATCAGGAAAATATACGCCGTTTGCTTGTCCGCCGGGAGGTAAAAAAATTGTTGGATGGCGAGAGCGGCGTTCTTATAATTTTCAGCCATTATCGCCGGATCAAGCGAGCGTATAATTTGAATTCGTTCCGCGAGTTGTTCTTCCGCCCACGCGCTTGTCAGAGAGATTTGTTCTACGATGCGCTTCCGGTACTGCCGCTCGATCTGATCCAGCGCGATCTCCACGCCGGGGTCGTCTGCGCCATTCGAAGCGATTTTCAAACGCTCGCGTTCTCTCTCATCAAGGAGCGTTTCAATGGCTTCGTAAGCCGGATTATCGGCGGTAATGTCAAAACCCTGCATTGTCTCAGGCAAAAGCGTTTCTTGAGTTATGGCAATGATGCTGTTCACATTGCCCGCCAACTCCATAAGTGGTTTGCCATAGTCGGCGTTTCCCAGTACAAGCCGCTTGAGCATATCGCCCATGTTTTCCGCGATTTGCGCTTCGTCAAACCGGTATACGCTTTCGAGGTAGGGTAGAACATCCACATCAATTACGACTTGTTGAGACTTTGACAGTTCTCTGTACTGATCAGCCATTTGATTAAAAAGAAACGGTTTATCTTTAATAACGATTGCGGAAAATATCGCCGTATGATCCGCCTTGATCGTTTCAAGCGCGGCACTTGCTTCCCACATTTCTTGATCCGCCGCATCCAATTCCTGCTTCACGCTCTGAACGTCTACTCCCGATTCATCCAAACGCCGCTACGCTTCTTCGTAAGTCAGAACCGCATCATCGTAGGCTTTTTTGGCGTCTTCCCATGCCGTGGTGCTTTCACTTGCGGTCAAGCGTCCGGCGGTTATATCCGCCGCGTATTGCAAAATCGCCTGCGCTATGGCGGTTTGTTTTTCCCGATAGCTCGTTGCGGCTTTAGCCTTTATAAGCGCTATTTGATACTCGTCAAGGTTGAAATCCTCACCGCCAGTTCCCGCAGTTTCCGCATTAAGAACGCCGGTTAAATTTCCTTCTCCCATAACCAGATCAAATTCCACGGCAAGCGCGTTTTTTGCGTCAACGACTTTGACTCCATAGCTGGCGTACAGTTCATACCAATGAGGCGATCCTGTTCAATTCCACCTGTATATACGAGACGCCTGCTGATTTGAACCGATCAAGTGAAAGCGTAAAATCATCCCGCCTGTCTTCGAGGATGTAGGCCAATAATTCTGAATACAAGCCGTCTAATCTTACGGCATAGGCGGTGATTTCGTTGTTTGCGAAATCAATGGTTTGAGCGAGCCAGTTGTCCTTGTCTATGGAGAAATCGCCTTCATCGGGACGTATTATTTCAGGGGGCGTAGAAAGCGCCGGTAAAAACGCCTGTATAGCGACTTTTGTTGGCCAAAAGACAAAAGCGCTTCTGGCAAAGACAGCGCCGGACAAGACGGCGGCGGCGGCTTTGGACAAAGCCGCTGTCCAAAGCCTTCAAGCCAACACCCGCGCCGATGCGGAACGCCCTGACGGTGGACAACGGCTGGGAATTCGCGGCTCTTTACACAAAAACAGCTTGACAAAATCGTTGATAAAATCGAGGCTGTTCCAAAACTTCAGTTCTGGAACAGCAACTTTAGATGTAATAGAAAAACCGGGTCCAAAATGGTAATACTATTGGCATTATTGGTGATTTTCCCGGTTTTTCGGAAGCCTGTTCCAAAACCAACCCGAACGCACGTTCGCTGAACGCGCATTCGCGTTTTGGAACAGGCTCAATCAACAATCGGCATCGCGCGGTTTTAGGCCGCCTGACTCCTTACGAAGTTTTTTGCCATAAAATTCGCGCTTCAAAAAAAAATCCGAATCCACCGCTTGACGGGTGATTTCAGCGGCATAACGGATATTTTTCGCCGCTTTTAATAATACGCGATAATTATATGTACAGCAGGCGGACTCATCAAAGAAATAGCGCTGTATAAAATCTCCGCCGTTGTCAATTCCTTCATCTTTAACAAACGATATCACCATTTTTTTCCACTGTGAGCGAGCGTGTTGTACGCTTGCCATAAGGATAGGAGCGCGTCTTTTGGGAGAAACCCATATGCTGAGCGCGACGACATTGCCGCCCCTCATATCCAGCAAACTCTGCAACGCGAAAGCCACATCTCTTTCCGTATAAAATGGCAAGGGCTTGCACAAGAGCGGCGTATAGGATTGCTCGTCATGGCGGCGTTGATGACAAGAGGTTCACTCACGCAACACAACCTCAAGCAACACGGGATTGTGATCTGAGTATCGAAAGTCCGCGTCAACGGTGTCCACAGACACGAGTTCCGTATTGGGTGAAAGAATGTACCCGTCAATCACATAGAGTTGGGTCGTTTCCGGATCGCCGGAATACGGCTCATTGAGGAGCCGGCTGCTCGGCGTCACGGGGTCTGTCGCGAAACGCCAGCCCGCAGGCAACATGTCGGGCGAAAGGACGCCCGGCACGAAGTGTTCGGCGTTTTTTATTCTGAATACGCGCTCGTCAACGCCCGGAAAAGTCTGGTTGAAATCCCCGCCCGCGATGCAGTAATTGCCTTTCGCATATTCGGCTTTTAGGAAATCTATAAGCAGGCTCATCTGAGCCGCCCTGCCTTCCCCGCTTGAATACGCCTCAAGGTGAAGGTTCACCAGCACAAGTTCCCCGCCGCCCTCAACCGGCAGCCGCTCAACCAAGAGGCACCGCTTCAGGTTGGCGACGCGCACAGGCCATTTGAACGGCACGGGCAGCGCGACGCGGACCGCTTCCGTTGAAACGAAGACGCTCATGGTCAGGACACCGCTTTTCACGGCTCCGATGCACTCGGGAAAGGGGAACGGCACAAAGGCGGTGAGAAAATTAGGGGCAAACGCCGTTGATCCATCCCATTTTTCGGCAAGATAGGCCGCCTCGTCAATGTAATACGAACGATGCGAGCGGACGTCCGCCTCTTGAAGCAATACAATGTCCGCCGCGAATTGGACGATGCTTTCACGGATGCCTTCTATATTTTCTTGGACCCGCGCCTTTGGCGACCGCACCGTTTTTCCGCCGTCCATGAAAAAATCCTCGCTCGCGTCCAGCGCCCCATACCCGATATTCCACGCGACAATCTTCAGCGGAACGCTGGCCTCCACATAGCGGCGCGCGCTTCCCTCAATCTCCACAGCTTCAATCGGTTTGGGGCGGTACTCGGTTATAGTGAGATACGCGATGAGGCTGGCGAAACCACCGGTTGCGGCAAGAATAAGTATGATCGCTATCTTTATAGTTAAAACCAGGATTTTCATATAGTTTCCCTCTATTGCAATTTTTTCTTCTATAGAATAATCTATTTCTTAAAATACCGCAAGTGGAACGCCATTGGCGCCGCCGGCATTGCCGCCGCGGAATTCCACCCATTGGCAGGAGACAGAACCATGGCAAAATACCCGTTTAGTGACATCGAACCAAAGTGGCAAAAATACTGGGAAGAACACAAAACCTTTGCGGCAAAAGAAGATACGTCCTTCCCCAAAGAAAAGCGCCGCTATATATTGGATATGTTCCCTTATCCGTCCGCCCAAGGACTCCACGTAGGACATCCCGAAGGCTACACCGCAACCGACATTTACTCCCGCTATCTCCGTATGAGCGGCTACAATGTACTTCACCCTATGGGCTTTGACGCATTCGGCCTTCCGGCTGAAAATTACGCCATCAAGACGGGCGCTCATCCAGCCGCGACCACAGCGGCGAATATCAATAGATTCCGCGAGCAGATCAAGAAACTCGGGTTTTCCTATGATTGGGATCGTGAAGTCGACACGTCAAGCGTTGAATACTACACGTGGACGCAGTGGATATTTCTCCAGCTTTTTAAGAAAGGGCTTGCCTACGAATCGGAAAGCCCCATCAACTGGTGTCCATCCTGCAAAACCGGACTGGCAAACGAAGAGGTTAAGGACGGATTTTGCGAGCGGTGCGGCGCCAAAACAACCCGCAAACGCATCCGGCAATGGATACTTAAGATCACCGCTTACGCGGAACGGCTGCTCGAAGACTTGGACGGCCTTGACTGGCCTGAACCGATCAAAATCATGCAACGCAACTGGATAGGCAGAAGCGAAGGGGCGAATGTTGTCTTTGGCATAGACGGCTTTCCCGATACGCTTGAAATTTATACGACCCGTCCGGACACGCTTTTCGGCGTCACCTACATGGCGCTTGCTCCGGAACACCCCATCGTGGAGAAGATCACGCCGCCGGAGCGGAACTCTGCGGTCGCCGCCTACATTGACGAAGCCGCCAAAAAAAGCGACCTTGAACGCACCGATCTCGCCAAAACCAAAACCGGCGTCTTTTCCGGCGCGTACGCGATAAATCCGGTCAATAACGAAAAAATTCCCATCTGGATAGCCGATTATGTACTCATCTCGTACGGCACCGGCGCGATCATGGCGGTTCCCGCGCATGACGAGCGCGACTGGGAGTTCGCTCAAACTTTCAATCTTCCCATTAGGCAGGTGGTTTCCGTGACGCCTGACGGCGCGGCGCTTCCGGAAAACGTAGCCTGCGCCGCCGGCTACGGCTACAGCGTCAATTCCGCGCAATTCACGGGACTGCCTACAGACGACGCTAAAAAACAAATCACCGCGTGGATAGAAGAACGGGGATTCGGCAAGAAAGCGGTGAACTACAAGTTGCGGGACTGGGTGTTCAGCCGGCAACGGTACTGGGGTGAGCCGATACCCGTTGTTCATTGCGAAACCTGCGGCATAGTACCGTTGCATGAAAGCGATTTGCCGCTTCGCCTGCCGGAAGTGCAATCCTATACGCCCACCGGCACTGGCGAATCCCCGCTTGCCAACATCACAGAGTGGGTGAACATACCATGCCCTGTGTGCGGAGCGCCCGCCCGCCGCGAAACCAACACCATGCCCCAATGGGCGGGATCCTGCTGGTATTACCTCCGGTACTTGGATCCGCGCAATAGCGCCGCCTTTGCGGACAAGGAGAAGATCGCGTATTGGTCGCCGGTTGATCTCTACGTGGGCGGCGTTGAACACGCGGTTCTTCACCTTCTCTACAGCCGGTTCTGGCATAAAGTCCTCTACGATTTAGGACTCGTCAACACCACAGAACCGTTTCAGCGGCTAATCAATCAGGGTATGATCTTGGGCGAAGACAACCAGAAGATGAGCAAAAGCAGGGGAAACGTCATCAACCCTGACGATATAATCCGCGAATACGGGGCAGATTCCATGCGCGTCTACGAAATGTTTATGGGTCCGCTTGAGGTGAGCAAACCTTGGGCGACGGCCGGTTTGGTCGGCGTGTCCCGCTTTCTTGAGCGGCTCTGGGCTATAAGTGAAAAAGTCGGGAACGCGGCGGCGTCTAAAGACGGCGTGGACGCGGCATCCACGAGCGCGGCATCCGCGCCGGATTCGCTCCTTCCCCTGCTTCACAAGACCATCAAAAAGGTTTCCAAAGACACCGCCAGTCTGAATTTCAACACCGCGATCAGCCAGATGATGATCTACTCAACCGAACTTGCCAAACTCCCGTCGGTTCCCCGCTCTCTGTGGGAGCCGCTTGTGATCATGGCAAGCGCGTACGCCCCGCATCTGGGCGAAGAACTTTGGGAAAAGCTCGGCGCCACGGAATCCGTGTCGAAAGCGCGGTGGCCCGATTGGGATGAGGCGCTCACCTTTGACAACGAGGCGGTCATTGTGGCTCAAGTCAACGGCAAGATACGGGACAAGTTCACCGTTCCTGTGGAGACGCCAGTGAAGGAACTTGAGAAAATCGCGCTCGCTTCTCCAGCGGTACGGAAATGGCTTGACGGCCCCATTGTCAAGGTTGTCAGCATCCCGGGAAAGCTCGTGAACATTGTGGTGAAAAAAGGATAACAATAGGTTCTCAATGTCCGAAATTGCGCGACCGGAAAAAGAAGAAGCTTATGGAATTCATAAAAGCCATTAATTTCGCGCCGTTTCCAAAACGCGGCGCGCTCGGTTCCGAAGACGCGAAGAGGAGCCTCGAAACGTTGCTGGATGAGACTGCGGCGACCCACATCATCCTTACGCCGCCCGGCGCGCAGGATACGCCGCAAAGTGAGACAATCATTTTTTCCGGAGCGTGGAGTCCTGATGACGGTGAGTTGCGGGAATTCATCGCTTTTGCCCGCAGACTCGGCCTCAAAGTGATTCTAAAGCCCACGGTAAATTGCAGAAATGGCGTTTGGCGGGCGTTTATCAATTTTTTTGATCATGAAGCGCCCTGTGAGCCGAAGTGGGGCGCATGGTTCGCCTCGTACGCGCGATTTCAACTGCACTATGCGAAGATTGCCGAAGAAACCGGGTGCGTGATGTTTATCGCCGGCTGCGAGATGGTGATGTCTGAACGGCGCGCGCGTGAATGGCGCGATCTCATAGCCCAGGTGAAGCGTTCTTTTTCCGGACTCGTGAGTTACAACACGGATAAGTATCAGGAGGACGCCGTCACTTGGTGGGACTGCGTTGACGTCATCTCTTCAAGCGGCTATTATCCTGCGGGATCATGGGAACGCCAACTTGACCGCATAGAAGAGACGGTCAAAAAATACGGCAAGCCTTTTTTCTTCGCGGAAGCCGGTTGCATGAGTACAGTTGGCTCCCAAAACATTCCGAACAAATGGGACTTGTCCGGAGATCCCGATCCGGCGGGACAGGGCGCGTGGTACCGTGATATGTTTGAGCGTTGCTACGGACGCCCGTGGGTCGAAGGGTTCGGGCTCTGGTCATGGCCATGGCGGCTTCCCCGGATCGAAGACGCCGCTAGGGACGGCGGATACAGCCTTTACGGAAAACCGGCATGCCATGTGGCGAAAGAATGGTTTGCCGCCGGTTTTTCATGAGAGGATGTGGAACTCCTAAGGGGCCGCGCAGAAATAACATGACCTTTTGGTCATGTTATTTCATTATTGTGTAAGCAATTCCAATAAAATGCTTGCATTTTATTGGAATTGATAAACCCAGCGGTTATGCCGGTGAGACTTGAAAAGGTTAAGCCGTGTCCCGCGTGATTCGAATAACGAAAAGTAAATTGGTTGTGGGGAATCTAATAAGTCGGCGCCGAAGGCGTATGATAGCATTGTATTTGCCAGATTAATAGATAATGAATATATTGTGGCGAAGAATTCAGGAAATAAGAGTGGGGCGGAGCGCCAACCAAAGCATTCTGAAAAAGGAAAAATATTTGCAAGTGGATCGCCCCCTTTAAGGGGGCTTCCTCAAGCCGCCCTCTATGCCGATGGTCTTTGACTATTGCGCGGCTTCTAAGATTTTCCCGCGCCAGCAAGCCCGTTATAGATTGACGCCGGGATGTAAAAATCACCGTAAATGCCGATACCTTCCCATGAGGCAAAGAGCGGCGTCCGGCAAAGCGGAATGGAGCGGCGATCCGATAGTATAATCCAGCGCTGGAAACGCTCAAAGGCGACGACAACCGCAACCGTCTTCAAGACGTCATGTCCCTTTATCCGCAAAGCCGCCGGACGCGATAGCGCCGCCCATTGAAGCCTTCCTACCGGATCGAGGGCCGCATGACCCTCATGGCATTGAGAACCGCGATGAGGGCTACGCCCACATCGCCGAACACCGCCTCCCACATGGTGGCCATGCCCAAGGCGCCCATGACAAGGATGACGCCTTTGACGGACAAGGCGAATATGATGTTCTGCCAGACGATGTTTCGGGTTTTCCGGGCGATGCGGATTGCATGGGCGATTTTTGAAGGCTCGTCGGTCATCAGTACAACGTCCGCGGCTTCTATGGCCGCATCGGAGCCGACGCCCCCCATGGCTACGCCTATGTCGCTGCGGGCAAGCGACGGCGCGTCGTTGATGCCGTCTCCAACAAAAACCAGTTTGCCAGAGCTGGATTTGCTCTGTTCCAGAACTTCAAGGCATTTAACCTTTTGGTGGGGCAGGAGTTCAGCATAAACCGCGTCAAGACCGATCTGGTTAGCTATGCTCTCGCCAACCGCTTTGCTATCGCCGGTGAGCATGGCGATTCGTTTGACCCCCATAGCCCGCAAATCCTCGACCGCTTGTTTGCCGTCGGCTTTCAATTCATCGGAGATGACGATGTATCCGGCGTATATGCCGGTCACCGCCATATACACCACGGTTCCCAACTCCTCTACTGCGGGAAGAGGGATATTCGCGGCCTCAAAAAGTTTGGCGTTCCCGGCCAGCGCTCTGTCTTCTCCGACGCGGACGCCCTTGCCGACGATTTCCTCATACACGCCTATGCTTCCGGCGTCAATGGCTTTCCCGTAGGCGTTTTTGATTGAAAGGGCGATGGGGTGGCTGGAGTGCGATTCAGCGTGGGCCGCATAATAAAGCAGTTTTTCTTCCGTGAAGCCGTCCGCCGGGACGATCTTTGTCACGCTAAACGCCCCCTTGGTCAAGGTTCCGGTTTTGTCAAACACTACAGTATCCACATTGGTGAGAGCTTCGAGGTACTCGCTCCCTTTTATGAGGATGCCGTTCCTTGAAGCGCCGCCAATGCCGCCGAAAAAGCTCAGGGGTATGGAAATGACTAGGGCGCAGGGGCAGGAGACCACGAGGAATACCAACGCCCGGCTCCCCCATTCGGTGAAAGACACATCGGGGATAAAAAGAGGCGGGAGAACCGCCAGCGCCGCTGCGGAGAATACCACCGCCGGTGTATAGTAACGGGCGAATTTGGTGATGAAGTTTTCGGCGACGGATTTTTTGCTCCCCGCGTTTTGCACCAAGTTGAGGATTTTAGAGACAGTGGATTCTCCAAAGACCTTGCTTACTTCGATGGTGAGCAAGCCGTTTTTGTTGATCGACCCGGAAAGCACGGCGTCGCCTTTTTCCACGTCCCGGGGCAGGGATTCGCCAGAGAGGGCTGAGGTGTCTAGGGCGGAAAACCCGTCTGTCACCACGCCGTCCAAGGGGATTTTTTCGCCGGGCTTAACCACGATAATATCTCCGACGCGCGCTATTTCCGGAGACACCCGCTCAAGACCGGCGGCTGTTTTCAGATTGGCGTAATCGGGCCTGATGTCCATGAGGGCCGATATGGATTTGCGGGAGCGTCCCACGGCGTAATCCTGAAAGGCTTCGCCCACCCGGTAGAAAATCATCACCGCCACGCCTTCGGGATATTCGCCGATGGCAAAAGCCCCGATAGTGGCGACGCCCATTAAAAAGTTCTCGTCGAATATTTCGCCCCTGGCAATGTTTTTGGCCGCCTTGACAAGCGCTTCGCCGCCCACGAGGATATAGCTTGCCAGAAAGACGGCAAGGCGCATAAATGGCGCCAGTGAGATGGATGGAACATAATCAAAGATCATGCCAAAGGCAAAAAGGGATATGCCAAAGATAATGCCCGCCCGCCGAAACCATGCCGCAACGGGATTCTCCGTGTCTTTCGCGGCTTTTCCGCTGGGAAAAAGAACCTCCTCGCGCATATCGCGCAGTTCGACAGAAGGTTCAAGTCTCTTGATGATCCCGCTGGTACGGGACATAATGTCGTCCCATAATCCGGCGTTTTGCGCTTCAATGGTCAGTTTTTGTACCGAAAAATCAACCACAGCCCGGCTTACCCCTTCCAAGGCGGCGACATATTTTTCTATTTTCGCCGCGCATTTGGGGCAACACAGCTTGTGCAGAACATATTCCCGTCTTAACGCCGCTTTCATACGCCCCCCTTGACCCGCTTCATAGGCATAGCGGGCCGCGCGACGGAAAAATCCCTTCCTCCGATTCCCGCAATGCAATTAAGGCGGCGTATTTCTTCTAATATATAGGTCGTTCTTGACATATCAAACGCTCCTTACTAAAAATGTAAAACGCAATATACCATTGCGATAAAATATATAAAGTTCCAAAACTAACCCGAACGCAAGTTCGCATTTTAGAACAGGCTCAAAAATTGAACAATTGACAATATGTTCAATTGTTTGTGTAAAAAAAACCAACTTTCCTTCTTCGCCCAAGAGATGATGATGAGGTTCATTCGCTGACATGGACCAAGCCTTGTGCAAAAATAGTTCCCACATGCTCGTCTTCCAGCGAATAGTAGACAACCTTCCCCTCACGGCGATATTTTACAAGCCTAGTCTGCCGGAGGGTTCTAAGCTGGTGGGAAATGGCGGACTTGCTCATGCCCAAAAGAGCGGCGATGTCGCAGACGCACATTTCAGCCCGCAAAAGGGCGCAGAGGATTTTAACTCTAGTGGAATCGCTGAAAACCTTAAACAGATCCGCAATGTCCAATAACACTTCATCATCAGGCATTTTTTCCCTGACTGCGGACACCACTTCCTCATGAATTATGCTACAATCAAGACTCTCAATATCCGGAGCGCTTTTCACTACGCCGCCTCCTTAATAGTTGAACACATGAACATATATACTATACAAGACTTCGTGATATATGTCAAGAGGTTTTTCGATTTTTTTATATTTAGATCCTTTCAAAACGCGAACTTGCGTTCAGCGAACTTGCGTTCGGGTTAGTTTTGAAACAAGCTCTTTAAGCGAAAATTTGGACGGTTTTGAAACGGATGGCATTGACAACATAGTCTACGAGGCCGAAATTCGAGTTTTAACCTTCTAAGGCTGCCTTCAGAAGGGCCGTAGAAGACTCTATGAACGGACGGAGCGGGAAACTGATAACGCTGTAAAAATAATGCCGAAATAATCCGGTCGTTC
>JAITIK010000176.1 GCA_031279555.1 Treponema sp.
TGACGTCGCCTGGCCGCTCGGTCATTCCGCGCCCTTGTCAAAAGCGTCCATTTTCTATATGATATTGTAGAGGTTTTTATGGCGCATATAGAGAATGTAGAATCAGAAAACTTGGAACATAGGGAACAAAGCGAAGAGCGCATGTATTCCGAACAGGCTCGCGTCAGACGAGAAAAACTTTTTTCTTTGCAGAAAGAAGGAAAAGACCCGTTCAATCATAGGGCCTTTACACAGACCCATCATTCTGTTGAAATAAAAGAGCGGTTTGAGAAACTCGAAGGGACAAACGTTTCCATCGCGGGGCGGCTCATGTCATTCCGCAGCATGGGAAAATCGTCTTTTGCGGATATTCAGGATCGGGACGGCAGAATCCAGGCGTATATCAGCGTCAATGACATCGGCGAGGAAGCCTACGGCGCGGTGAAGGCGTACGATATAGGCGATTTTGTGGGCGTAGAGGGCGCCGTTTTCAAGACCAAACGCGGCGAGATTTCGGTGCATACGGCATCCATTACGCTTCTGGCAAAAGGACTCGAACCGCTCCCTGAAAAATATCACGGGTTGCAGGATACGGAAATACGCTACCGCAGGCGGTATCTTGATCTCATTATGAACCGGCAGTCTTTTGAAACGTTTCAGAAACGCGCCGCAATCATCTCAACGATCCGGGACTTTCTTGACGCAAAGGGGTTTCTTGAGGTTGAGACTCCCGTGCTTTCAACCATCGCGTCAGGCGCTGCGGCCCGGCCGTTTGTTACACAGTCCAATGCGCTGAACCTTCAACTTCACCTGCGCATCGCCACCGAATTGTACCTCAAGCGTTGCATTGTCGGCGGCATGGAACGGGTGTATGAGCTTGGCAAGGATTTCCGCAACGAAGGTGTGGACACCCGCCACAACCCGGAGTTCACCATGCTGGAACTGTATCAGGCGTATACGGACTACCACGGCATGATGGAATTGTGTGAAAATCTCGTCGCCGAGACCGCGCGCACGGTATGCGGTTCGACAAAAGCCGTGTATCAGGGGACGGAGTTGGATTTTGCGGCTCCCTGGAGGCGGATCGCCATGCTGGACGCCATTACAGAAAACGACGGACCAGATTTCAACCGCATACGCTCTGATGAAGACGCCCGCAAAGCCGCGCAAGAGTACAATCTGGTTGACGCTCTCAAAAAAAAGTTGCCGGATTGTACCCGTGGGGATATTATGAACGCGGCGTTTGAGCGATTTGCCGAAGAAAAACTCATTCAACCCGCCTTTGTCATCGACTATCCGACCGATATTTCACCGCTTACAAAGCAAAAGCCAGACAATCCGTACATGACCGAGCGGTTTGAGGCGTTCGTCTATGGCCGGGAGCTTGCCAACGCCTATTCCGAACTGAATGATCCCATTGTCCAACTTGACCGTTTCCGTCAGCAGGCCAGGGAGCGCGAACTCGGCGATGATGAGGCGTATCAGCTTGACGAGGATTTTATAGCAAGCCTTGAAATCGGTATGCCTCCGACCGGCGGCATGGGCATCGGCATAGACCGGCTCGTCATGTTCCTTACGGACAGCGCATCCATACGCGACGTGATCTTGTTTCCAACGCTTAAACCCGCTTCGTGAATAGGAACTGTGCAAAAATAAAATGTTCCGTATTTTATTTTTATTGCTTACGCAGTAATAAAATAACATGAGCATTTAGTCATGTTATTTCCGCGCGGATATTTAGATGTCGAGGGCGATGGCAACGTAAACAAGCGCGTTGTACGCGCCGTGCGCCAAGGCGATGGCGTGCAGCGTTTGCATTCCAGCGCTATACTTGCGCTTGTTGAATATGAAAAACAGAAAAAGTCCGGCAAGGAGCGCGTTTACTACGCCAAAAACGCCTTCATACAGGTGGCAATACGCGAAACTAACGCTTGACATCAGCATTGCGGGGTAAAATCCGCATTTCTTCAGCCTGTCTGACAAATAAACCCTGAAAAAGCTCTCCTCAAGATAGCCCGCGCTTAAACAGGACAGGCACAGCACCCACCATCCCGCCGCTGTGTCCGGCGTTTGAAAGCTAACGTCAACCTCAAAGTCAAAACGCGAGCCGGTCACACGCTCCGCTAACCCGTTTGCTAGGGATGCGCTTATGTTGATGATGAGCAAGCCGGATAGGGCGAATATAAACGTTAAAAGGATATCCCCCGCATTGAACAGAAAAGAAGCCATAGGGTTCAAGCCCGTAAAGTTTCGGGGAACCGGCGAGAAAAGCGGTTTCGCTGGCGCAGGGCTTTTTTTCCATAGCAAAAGAACCCAAACAAGCGTCAAGGAAGGCGCATTATAAATGAAAATACGCGACAATTCCTGATTGATGGAAAAAGCGATAGCTCTTCCTTCTTCGAGAGTGGAAAAAACAGACGGGAAAAAGAGGACGAGGTATAGAATAATCGCTTCGATTATTGGCACATTCCTACGTCTCCACTCGGTTTTTAACGGATTTACGGAAAGCGCCGTTCTTTTCCCAGAAGGCGAGGATTTCTTCCTCACGCGCAGGGAAGTTTGTTTTTGGGTCAACAGGTTTGTACATGGGGAGATTATAGCATAAAGAGTGGGATCGCGTCAGGGCGTAGGGCGGGCGGAATGCCTTCGTACTCCATCATATTTTTTAATAGAGTTGTTCGAAAACTTCAATTTCCGAACAACTCTATCGTGAAGTGGGTTGCAACCCGGATTCAATTGGCAAGTGCAACACGCCGCATTTGGCAAAAACCTCAGCGGACGTTCTAAAACCTAAACACTTCATCGGCGTCGCGTTAATCTTGCTTACAACCTTATCTATTCTTTCCTGTGTCGTCACGCGTCAATCGTGTCTCTTGGGAAAACAGCTTCGCAGTGCCATTGCGATTTTCTATGCCCCCTTTTTCCCAACTGTGATAGAGTTTACAGAAATATGATTTTACGCCAATCCCGGCGTTTGTAAGTTCATGCGGGGCGTTTTCCAACCCGTCGTCATACGCGAGGGTTTTTCGCAATCCGGCGGAATGGCCTGAAAGCGCTTGCGTCACCGCCTCGCGCATGGCGGATGCTGTCTTGTCATTCATGCGGATGGCCATGAAAACCCGGGTCTTCCGCCCAACCATGACCGCCGCACATGATTATGCTTTTGCTTTGGCCGGAGACAACGGCGCGGCTTCCCAATGGCCGGCCTGCGCCCTCAGATCGGCATGAGGCGAACGCCCGGTTATGTCGACGCGGTTAGGTGTCTTGGAAACCTTGTATTTCTTGGAGGATCATGTATACGATACGTGGGCACGCGGATTTGATGTGATAGCAACCGTACCATGCAGGCAGCAACCTGACGCGTCTCTATGATGGGGAAGGAAGATTTTTTATCCCCTCTTGATCTTTGCAAAAAAGTCAATTATAATCAATAAAGTATGGAATTAGATAAACGTCAGAACCTGTTCCAGAACGCGAACATCCGGGTTGCGAACCAAAAGTTCGATAAGTTCGATGGAATAGGCTTATGGAAAAGCGGACTAAGCCCAAAGGCATGCCGGCGCCAGCCCGCTTTTCTAAAGTCTGACATCTTGAAAAAACCTCGCCATGTTCTTCTTTTTTGCGTATTCTTTCTTGTATTCTTTCCGGCCTCCGCATTCGCTTCGCCTTTCACCATGATTTCGGCGGGCGATCCGGCGCTGGAAGACCTGCGTTTTTTGGCGATTCAATCGGGAAAAAGTTTGCTGTCGTTGACACCGCCGCTCTCACGCGACGAGGCGCTGCTCATACTGCAAGACATTGACGTGGACACCCTCTTCCCTGCCGGCGAAGCGGCGTACAACCGTGTAATGGAAGCGCTCAATCCCAAGCCACTCTATTCAAACGGGTTTCTCAGCGTGGACGCCCACATACAAGCCGGCGCAGAAGCGCGGGTACGGACAAACTCCGCTGTTCCATGGACGCAAAGCGACAAGGATAGCCCCCCGTTGCTGGAACTGCCCGTGAATGTGTATTTTGCGGACAGGGCGCAGATGTCTATAGAGCCTATTTTGGCGCGGTCGAGATCGTATTTCAATGAAGTTGGCGCGTACTTTGGATCGAACATCCCATCTGACGCGGGACAGATCGACGTAACGATGCCTTTGCGCGCCTTTTTTGCCGCTGGCGGTTCATGGTGGAATTTTGAAATAGGGAGGGACCGGCTTTCCTATGGACTTGGACGCTCCGGCAACATGGCTGTTTCAGATACGCCCGATTATTATGACATGGCGCGCTTTTCGGTGTTTTCATCGACAGTCAAGTACTCGCTCATGGTGAGTCAGATGCCGCTTGCGACAAGCGGGATACTGGACGCGGAAGTGCAAGAAGGCGCTCTCACCAACACGACGCAACGGCACCTTTACGTGCATAGGCTTGATTTCCGGCTGTTCAAACGGGTGTCTCTTGGACTTACGGAAGGAATCATGGTGGGGAATTCTCCACTTGAACTGCGTTTTCTCAATCCTTTGGCGATATTTCACTCTTTTGCGGCGTGGCGTGATTATGACGAATGGAATGAAAGCGCCAAGCGCGCGGATATGGTGGGATCGCTTTTTTCGCTTGACGCAAACTGGGCTGTGCTGCCCTCCCTTGTGGCGTATGGTCAATTTGTGATGAATGAATGGTCCACGCCGTACGAGCTTGAACATTGGCCCGATATACAGCCGCCTAACGCGACCGGCTTTTTGGCCGGGCTGGAATACACCCGCGATATTGCGGGCTGGGGCGCGTCTTTTTACGCGGAATACATGTATGCAGACCCTTACCTCTATGTCCTTTCCACTCCGTTTGGAAGCTATATATGGATGCGCCGGATTTCCGACAGCGAGCCTCTGCGATACATGTGGATAGGGCATCCAGAGGGCAGGGACGCCATGTTGTATATGGCGGGCGCGAGGTTCTCAAAAGAAAACCTCGTCTTTTCTCTGAATGTCGCTTTTGTCCAAAAAGGGGAGCATACGCTTCTGTGGGATTGGAATATGGGAAAAGGATATAATGATCAGAAAACGCCAAGCGGCATACCGGAAAACAAACTGACCCTTGCCGTTGGGTCAAGTTGGAAGCCTCTTGCCTGGCTGGAGCTTTCAGCCCATGTGGGCGGGAGCGTTGTTTTCAACTATGGGCATACATCCGGCGCGCAGGAACAGGGGTTTGACGCGATGATAAGCGTAACGTGTACGTATTAATCACCGGCGTGTATATGCGCGTGTCGCCGATGATGAGACGCTATTTTAAAAATTTGGAAAAAGCGGCTACAATTCGCTTTTTCCTTTTAAATCTAACGTTATTTTCCCACAAGCGCGGCCTGTGCGTTTTGGGAAAACCTTAAAGGAGTGAAGTTTTATGAAACGATTCCAGTTTGCATTCGCTTTTTTTGCGCTGGTTTCCACTTTTGGAGCGCAACTTGGAGCGCAGATCATTCATGATCCGAATGACAGAATCTACAAGGATATTGACCGGTGGGCGGCGAATGGATACATAACGCAGTCCCTGCCGTTGATCCGCCCCTATCCGATACAACTTTTTGACGAGTTGTTGGACGATGTAATTGAGCGAGGCGGCGTTGAGGATCGGGAAAAAGCCGCGGCGTATAAGGCGGAGCTTGCCCCAACGTCCCGCTTCTTGCATGCGGGCGTTCAGGCTGAGGTTATTGGGCAAGATGGCGACGCCATGCTGACGTTTGCGCCGGCCATTGACGGCAATTTTCGGCTTATGGATTGGATCACCGCCAGCTACTTTTTCGCCTTCTACGCTTCGGACAGAATTCCTGGCGAAGAGTTGCGCGTCCCCGGAACGTATTCTCCATTTCCTGATCTGATTCTCGATAATGCAAATGCGGGGAACTTCTGGTTTTATCCTGATTGGACGTCAGCCACGGCTTTTGGAAGCAGCCGCCTTTATTTTCAAATGGGCGTAAACCGCACCGCAATAGGTCCCTTTTATGAAAATAGCACGGTGGTTGGACCCCAAGCCGGACGCACCGGACATTTCAGCCTCAACGTTCGACAGCCCAAGGGGTCTTTTGAAATGCTGCTTATGACGCTCACCGCTTCCGATGATTTTGGAGAGGGCAGATTCCCAAACAAGTATCTTATATTTCATTCGATTAATTTCAACCCGCTGCCGAATTTTGAATTCGGATTGCAAGAATCGGTGATATGGGGCGGGCGTATGGAATATCTATACCTTGTTCCCTTCGCCGTGTTGTTTACATCGCAAGCCCTCAGCGATTTTGGAGACAACTCTTTCATTGGTTTTCACGTACGATGGGACATCCCCGGTCATATCCAGTTGCTTGGGCAGCTTTATGTAGATGATTTTCATTTCAACGACTTTATGCGTTTCAAGTGGAACACCAAGTACAAATTTTCCGGTCAACTGGGGCTTGCGTGGGCGCCGCCGGAAAGTCCGCTTGCATCGCTTCAGGCGGATTATACCATCATCTTCCCGTACATGTATTCGCATTGGAATGTACCGGAGGAGAACCGTTATGATGCCGGGATACCGAATTATCTCATCTATTCCCACGGGGGAAGAAATTTAGGCTCCGATCTTGACCCGAATTCGCACCGAATATCGGTGAAGAGTTCGTGGCGGACGATCCGCAACCTTGATCTTTCCGCGGCGCTCTATTTCACCCAACACGGGAACGCTTCCGAGAATGTTCCTTCTGACGGCTGGGAGAAAAACGATAACGGTAAAAATGAACGGCATGACGGCTCCATCTATGACGATGGTTCCACCAAAAACGGTAACAATTACAGCGAGATACGCTTTCTGACCCAAGATACTCTTGACACTCGCATTGCGGCGGGACTAGGGGTGGCGTGGAGACTGCCGTTCTTTTCGTTTGGAGAATTTTCCTTGTTTGCGAATTACGTGTTTGAATATGGCTGGAACAGGAATTTAGTGAGAGACAACAACGGCGTTGTCAACTATTGGAGCATAGGCGGTTCGTGGCGGTGGTGATGGCGGGCGGCTTAAAGCCGCCGCTCATAATTTCCGTAGAATTTCCAGCGGTTTTAACGTTCCGGCTCTTCTCGCGGGCAGATACGAAGCGACTATTGAACATAGCACGGTAAAAACCCCGATAATTAGAATGGTGAGCCAGTCAATGATGACGGGAAATTGTTCGAGGTAGTAATTGGGATCGAGCAGTTTGAAGCGTTCGGCGCTGAATCCGAACATACAAAAGTTGACGGCCGCTTCAAGCGCTCTAATAATATGATTGATGGACAACCCAATGCAAAGCCCGGCTGTTATACCCACGATTGCCCCAATAAGTCCGGTGATGAACGCCGCCCATACGAAAATCCGGCTGGTGAAGGCCGGACTTGCGCCTGCGGCTTTAAACGCGGCAATATCTTTCCGCCGCTCAATCGCCAGCATGGAGGTTGCGGAAGACACGTTGACCGCCGCTATGATTACAATAAGCGCCATGATGAAAAGAAGCATCTGGCGGGTGGACTCATACGAGCTGTACTGCGCCATCTGCATCTCTTTCCATGTGTACACCCCGTACCCCGAGCCCAAGAGGGTGTAGAGGAAGCGGACGCAGGAATCGGCGTCTTTATACGGATCGTCGATTTTAAGCAAAAGGAACGAATTAGAGGCGCTTTCGGCGCCGGCAAATATGCGCTTGCCCGCATCATAGGTTGTTATGCACCACAGCGCGTCTATTTCACGGTACCCGGCGGAAACAACGGCTTTCACTTTGAACGGAGTCATGCGCGGTACGCTTCTGCCGTCATCGGCGATGCGTACAGTCATAAGACGCACCATGTCTCCCGCCGCCACGCCGACGGAGTCCGCCAACGCCGCGCCAAGGAACACTTCGTTGTCAGCTTCAAAGCGGGCGTTTCCAGAGACGACTTCCAAATAAGCGGCCGCGCCTTCGTCTTCCCAGAACCCGCTCTCTATCGCCCGTATTGAGGCTGCCGCTTTTCCCTTGCCGCCCACCAGCACGCCCATGCCCTGCCATTCTATCCAGGCCCCCCGCACATCCTCTTGGGCCGTGACGGCGTCTTTTATCTCTTCAAGGTTTTTGGCTCCGGCAAAGTCATACACCTGCACATGTCCCGTTCCCAGTTCCAAGTACCTGTCCGTGATGCCGCGGATCATGCCGTCCGCCACGATGAGGGTGACGATGATAGGCACAAGGCTTACCGCTATTCCAGTAGCGGCGCCGCGCAAATACCTGCCGCCTTCCTTTGCCCGTCCGAGAAGATAACGGATTGCTATGAAGAAGACGGCGCCTCCGCTCATTGCAACGCCCCCGCTTCCAGCGTATAGCGGTATTGGGCGTTGCCCGCGACTTTTTCATCATGCGTCACCACGATGAGCGTTTTCCCTCGTTTGCGTGAGGTTTCGTAGAGCATTTCCGCAACCATAGAACTGTTGTCGGGATCGAGATTGCCGGTCGGCTCGTCGGCAAGGATAATTGCGGGATCGTTTATGAGGGAACGGGCGACAGCAACCCGTTGCCGCTCCCCACCCGAAAGTTGGGACGGATAATGCCCGATACGGTCGTCGAGCCTCACATCCGAGAGCAAAGCCCGCGCCTTCTCAAAGGCGGCTTTTTTTTTCATGCCGAACATATAGGCGGGAAGCATCACGTTTTCCAACGCGGTGAAGTCTTTCAGAAGGTAATGGAACTGGAAAATAAAGCCCACTTGACGGCTTCGGTATGCGGACAGCTTTTTTTCGGAGAGTCCGATAATTTCCATGCCCGCCACCACAACGGAACCTGAGTCGCTTGTATCAAGACCGCCCAAAATATTGAGCAACGTGCTTTTTCCGCTTCCGCTCTGACCGGTTATAGCCAGCGAAGCGGCGCTTTTCAGAGAGAAAGTGACGCCGCGCAGTATGCGGAGAGTCTCAGCGCCCGATGTGTAGTTTTTCACCAGATTTTCTACTGTAACAATATCCTCCATGCGGCCCTACTCTACCGTAAAATGGTACGCCGCCCTTTGAACATTTCCATCGGCGTCTTGAACGAGAACCTCCAACTGCGCCTGCCCCCGGATGAAGACAGCCTCCCCCAGTTCGAAACCGAACGACCCGGCATACACCTGGTTGACCGGTACAAGCCCATTTCGGTATATCCACAACCTTCCATCTCGCGCGGAGAACGCTTCCAGCGCCACCGCTCCAACTTCACGTCCGTTCAACGAACACACCACTCTGAACGGCGCAAGCGACGCCTCTCCGGTCTGCGTGTAATCCGCCACAGCCACGAACACCGTCCGCCTTCCCTGTACGAGTCCCTTTGCCTGCGACGCGTCAACCATTCTGCCCTGCGAGTCCCTCAGCATCACTGACGATATGACAGGCGCGCGCCCATCATTGCGCCGCTCTTCCATTACAGCGGGATTCACCCACCGCCTCTCCTTGCGGTCGAACAGCGAATAGTAGAAGCCTCGTTCCTTTGACCATCCAGTCGATCCGGCTGACCCCACCATCGCGCCTTTTTCCACAATCGAGGGGAGACGCCTTTTTCGTCCTCCCTCAAGCCGCCCATACAGGCTGATAAGTCCATCCCCGTGATCTATGGACGTCCAGTCTCCCAGCGGTGAGGGCAACCGCGCCGTGCGGTCGGACGCGCTCCGGCTGAAGAGTACCTCTCCGGTCTCCACAGCCCGCACCACGCCTTCACCGGCATACACATCGCCCATACGCGGGCCGCTCGCTCCAGAATCCGCCCCGAAATTGCCGATCAAATCCGCCTCCGGCGCCGGGCGATCCATTGCCCGCACTGTCACGGCGCATACCACCGCCGCAACGACAGCCGCTCCCCGCGCCATCATCTTCAGCCACTCCACCTCAGCCTCCTACCGTTTGACTATCTCAAACGAGGCGAGCTTCGCCCCGCCGCCTACATACAAATAGTCCCCATCTCTCCCCAGAAACACAGCTTCGCTGTCAAATGGGGCCGCAAACATCAGAGTCGACGGAAACTTCACAGCCGCCAACTTCTTGTGTCCGCCCTCTCCGGCGAGCAACAGGAACAGCAGCCCGCCGCCGCCAAACTCGTCAACCGCCGCCACTTCGCCGTCCAGAGCCAACGTCAGGCTTCTGCGGCCCGACAACTCGTAGATGCCAAGCCCTCCCTCGCGCTCAAAAACCACACGGCTCCCTCCGTCAACGAAGGCCACTTTCACCGGGCGTCTGAACCCAGTCCCCAGAAACTCGTGGCGCGTCACCCGGTATTCGTCCTCGACGCCTTCCCCAAGCCGCTCCATGAGCAGGAACCGCTGTTCATCCACTCCCGACACAATCGCTATTTTAGACCCGTCTTCAGAAAAAGCGCATCCCGCTATTACCGACAGCCGCGACCCTCCAGGCTCAAAGAAAAACATCCGTTTCCCAGATCCGTCAATAACCTCTACTACGCCGTCCAGAGAGCCGACCAGCAGAAATCCGCCTGCCGCATCCACGCAGGTGACCACGGATCCAAAGTCGTACGTCCACGCGACATTTCCGCTCTCGTCAAGCGCGGAGATCGAATTTTGCTCACTATTTATCAAAAACATCTTTTTATCCAGAAAGAACGGATATCCACGCGATCCGTCTTGCATCTCTATGGTCATAACCGGCGCGTTCAGCGGATCCTTCACTTCTATCTTGTCGGGGATCGCGCTGTACTCCGCCCAATAGTCTTGGGACAAGGACACGCCTCCGCTCCTCGTCCGGTTCACCGTGAAGACGCCCTCCCTGTCCACATACCCGAAGCGATCCCCAAGCTCAAACGCCAACAGCGGCCTCCCGTCCGCATACACATTGGATGCAGGCGGATGCGTCGTGGCCAACGAATGGATCCACCGGAACGCGAGCGTCGTCTCTTCGGGAATCGGACGCGCCGCGCCGAAAATATAAAAAACCATGACCACAAAACCGCCTGCAATGAGGATCGACTTTTTCCCCGGCTCGCGGAGCCATTTTCTTAGCGTTTTCCCACTATCATACATGAGGGAAAGTATATCGTAAAAAAAAGACGCTTGTCAACAATGCGGACACCCCGCCGCTCCCGCAGGAGGCGGGAGCGGCGGGGCGGGCTTGCCACAATGAGGTGTGAAAATCGCAACGCCTCAAAATAAAATCACTTTAAGACTTGACTCAACTTAGGAGCCACGCAAAAATAAAATGCCCGCATGTTATTTTTGACGCTTACGCAATAATGAAATAACATGACCAAATGACAATATATTATGCGCGTGTTTTTTGTTGTTCTTTCATGTCTTTTGGGGCTAATTGCGCATGCCTTTGCAACGCTCGCTTCGGACGGCGGTGGAGTGCAAATTCATTGCATTTCGGGCGGCTGCGCGGAGACATGCGCCGAATCGGGATCGTCAGCGCCGTCGCCACAGCAACAGCCTTTCTATCTCGTCAACAATCTCATCCGGCGTGGACGCTCCGGCGGATATGCCGATGGTGGCGTACGTTCCCCGCAGAAACGCTTCCGGTATTTCACGGGCGTTTTCAACAAGCGCGACAGGTTTGCCAGGGGCGGCTCCGGCTCCGCCACCTGCGGAACACGCCGCCTCAGCTACGGCGGCTAGACGCCGCGTATTCGCGGAGTTTCTCCCGCCCGCAATGATGATCGCATCCGCTTTTTCGCACAGTGATCTCAGCGCGTTCTGCCGCGTTCTCGTCGCGGAACATATAGTGTTGTATATTGTTATACGGGGAAAGACCGTTTGCAACGCATCGCTTATCGCCGCATAATCCTCCTCCGCCAGAGTTGTCTGCGCAATCACGGCTATTTTCGTTGCGGGATCCTCGGCGAGGAGAAGGAGGGCGGTTTCCAATGCATCGCGGACGTTTTCCACCACGATGCTGTCAGGCGCATAGCCCTGTATGCCGATGATTTCCGCATGGCGCTTTTCGCCGGCAAGGAAAACACGGACACCCGCTTGGGAAAGCTCCTTTGCAAGCGTCTGACTTTTCTTCACCTTGGGGCAGGACGCATCCGTAATGCGGAAGCCCCGCTCCTTAAGCCGCGCCTCCGCTTGGGGTGTGACGCCGTGGGCGCGTATAACGACAACCGCATCCTGTACGGCGGCGCTTTGCGTGTCCGCGTCTTCTTCCAACACTTCAACGCCGCGCATTTTTAGGGTTTCGAGTACAACGGGGTTGTGAATAAGCGGACCCGCCGTGTATACCTTCTGATGAGCGGCGGCTTCACGCAGGGCGATGTCAATCGCCCTGCGTACGCCCGCGCAATAGCCTAACACGGAAGCTCGAATGACATTCAAGACTTTCAGGTTGTGGCGGCGGCGCCAACCGCGCCTTTCCGTTTTTTTTCGTTCTTTTTGGCGGAAATATCCCAGAAGTTCACAAAACCGCACGCAATAAAGATAGTTGAATACACGCCGCTCGTCATGCCGATGAGCAGGGCAAAGGCAAAGTCTTTCATGGATCCTGTCGTAAAGATGTACAGAGAGACAACGGCGAGCATGGTCGTCACAGTCGTGATGATGGTGCGTCCAAGCGTTTCGGTGATGGAGCGGTCAAGCGCATCGACAAAGGCATCTTCGGGATAGAGACGCTGGGTTTCACGAATACGGTCAAAGATGACGATAGTATCATTGATGGAGTAGCCCAGAACGGTGAGGATCGCCGCAATGGTGGTGGTGTTGAACTCCATGCGTGTCCATGTGATAAACGCCACCATGATGAGGGCGTCATGGGCGATGGCAAGCACCGCTCCAATCGCGTGCTGGGGCTTGAACCGGATGGATGCGTAAATCAGGATAAGCAGCAAGGTCAACGCCATAAGAATGCCCGCCTGATGGGAAAGGGCTTGCGAGAAGCGCGATCCCACATAGTTGGAACTCGTCACCGCTACGCCGTCAATTCCGGCGTTCAATTCGGGACTGGTTTCCAGAGCCGTTATGATAGACTCGGCAGGCACCGCGCCTTCCAACTCGCTGTCCTGCATACGGATCATAAAGCGGCGCTCTTCAGGTTGCCCCAGCACCTGCACCGAAACCTCGCCCAAGCGCGCGAGGCTCTCGCGCACCCGCTCAATCGAGATTGGAGCGGCGTTCAGGGGAAGATAATGCGCCACAAAAGGCTCGGCGCCAAGTTGGGGGTTGCCCGCCGCGCTTTGCACAAAAAGCGAAGTCTGGACATCCGAAGGAGCGGTTGTCGCCACGCTGATCCCGTTTACGCCGGAAAGGGCGGCGGCTATGGAACCGACGGTAGTATATTCAGCGTAGGGAAAGGGATAGGTTTTTCCTTCAACCCCCGACCCCGATATAACGATATATAGAGTGTTTCTATCAAATGAAATAGATGCGTTGCCCGCTCCACTGTACGTCAGACGGAGCGCCGGGGGCGCAAACTGCACTTCCTGGATAAGACCCGCCTGAAAGTCAACGCCCAGATTGAAACCGCCCTTCAAAACATAGCCCGTAAGACCCGCGCCAATCAGTACGAGCGAAACAATCGCGCACGCCAAAAACGCTTTTGAGAAACGTATGATTTTTTTCATTATGTAATCCTCCAGCTCACGGAGACTTTCTTGCTGCCAAGAACATCCGTGCCAAAGTCGAAGATGAGACGGGACACGAAGAGCGCGGTGAACACCGACGAAACGACGCCTATCGCCAAGCTGACCGCAAAGCCTTGTATGGGTCCCGAACCGAGTTGCGAGAGGAAAAGCGCCGCGATAAATGTGGTGACGTTTGAGTCCATGATCGCCCAGAACGCCTTGTTGAAGCCCGCGTCAACCACGGCTTTTCTGCTTTTTCCAAGCCGCATCTCTTCTTTCATGCGCTCAAATATAATGACGTTCGCGTCAACCGCCATACCGATAGTTAAAATGAACCCCGCAATACTCGGCAGGGTAAGGGTAAAGTTAAACGCGGAAAGGATGCTGAACATGAAGAAGATGTTCAAGATTTGGGCTATCACCGCGTTGACGCCGGAAACTTTGTAGAAGAGCAACATAAAAATCATGACTGCGCCCAATCCGCCGACGAGGGCGTACAATCCTTGCCGGATCGTATCTTCGCCCATGCTCGCGCCTATGTTCTGCTGATTGACAACCTCCAACTGCACGGGCAACGCCGCCGTCCTCAAGGTAAGCGCTATGTTATTCGCCTCGTCCAAACCGAAACCGGTCAAACGCACGGACTCGTGAATGCCGCTCTGAATAGTAGCCTGAGATTTCACACGGTCGTCAAGCACGATGGCGAGCCGTTTTCCGACATTCGCGGACGTGAGTTTATAGAATATCTCGCCGCCTTCATCGTCAAGGATAAAAGTGACTTCCGGCTTGCCGTCAATGTCGCCGCGGTCGACAACCGCGCTCTTAATATGGTTGCCGTCCAGTCCGATCTCTTTCTTGACCGCGGTATAGCCGGTGAACTCGTCAAGACCATAGCGGTCTTTGGTATAAACGCCTAAAATCATAACGTCATCCGGAATGATCGTCGGATCGATGAGGTTGCCCGCTCCATCAAATGTGCTTGTAGGATGCTCGCTGTAGTATTGGTTGAACTTTTCAAACGCATCCGTGTCAACCAGACGGAAGGTGAGGCTGCCTTTTCCCATGATGATGTCGTTGATGCGTTCAGGGTCTGCGGTTCCGGGGATTTCCACATATATTTGATCCGTTCCCTGCCGCCTGATGACCGGCTCGGTGAGACCGAAACGGTCGATGCGACTGTTGAGAACTTCAAGCGCCCTGTTCATGGCGTCTTCTCGGTCGGCGTCGGTCAACGGATGATCCGTTATCTCCTGAAGCGCATCCATGTTGGTCTGAAGTACAATGCTCAAGCCGCCGGAAAGGTCCAAACCAAGCTGAACCGCATTTTTCTGAAGGTTTTTTAGAGCGAATATCCTGTCACGGTAATTGGTTTCTATTACGTCAAGAGCCTCTTGCCTGCTGGCGAAGGCGGAAAGCGTGGCTCTCGCGCTCCACTTTTCAGGAGCGGGAGCGCGAGATTCTTTTAAAATTTTTTTCGCCTGTTTCTGCAAAAAGAGGAGCTTTTCAGGCGCATCGCCGCTCGTCTTCGCCTTGTCAAGCAGAATCTGCAAATCGGCTTGCGCGGTTTGGGATGCATATATCTTTATCTGCTCTCGTGAACTTAACGCCAAAGTCTGCTCATCTTTGGGAATCATAAAATACCAGCGGATAGTCGGGTACAGAAAAACCAAACACAGCGCAACTACCGCCAGAATAATGAAGAAACGGTAGCGTTTGCTCATGGCTTCTCTCCACCGCCCTTCTCATCTTTTTTTTCTTCAATCTTCTTTTGGTCTCCATCTTCATCGTCGTCCGCTTCTTTAGCCGCCGCCTCAACGCTGGAAACAGCTGAACGGCTGAACTCCATCTTGGTGTTTTCATCAACCTTAACAATAACGGAAGCGTCTTTGACTTTCTGAATAGTCCCGTGAACGCCTCCTATGGTGACGATCTTGTCGCCTTTTTTAAGCGCGCTGAGCATTTTCTGGGTCTCTTTCTGTTTCTTGTTTTGCGGCCTGATGATGAGAAAGTAAAATATCCCTATGATCAAGATGAAAGGAACAAAGGAAACAAGCGCGTTTCCGCCAGTTGCGCCACCGGCTGCGGCGTCAGGCGCGGCCATAAGCAAGGCGCGATGAAATGAAAATACTGAAAAAAATGCTGAGTTCATACTGTAACTTCCTTATATAGAAAAAATATAAAATATACGGTACCATAAAAAAGAAGAACTATCAAGGGGGAAATTTGAAGCGCCTGAAATAAGCGCGCGTCTGTATGAGAGGCCGGCTTGTCGCTGAGTACGGTTGACTAATATGTTTCATATGCTATATGATTGGCGCTGTTAAAACAAAAAAGAGCCTTTTTCAAAATTTGCCGTCCCAATAGAGCGCGTTTTGAAAAAGCGACAGTTGTTTGAAGACCTCCCTCAAGGGATATTTAAAAATTAAAAAGGCTTTTCAAAGGAGAACAATATGCACATTCTTGCGCAGGAACTCAACGGCGTATTGGAAGGTACGGTCGCTTCACGGTTGCTGTCCGCATTGGGGAGCCGCCTTTACTTCCCCAAAGGCATCATCGCCCAGGCTGCGGAAGCGAGAACATCCGCCCATAAAGCGAATGGTACAATTGGCATGGCGTACAGCAAGGGAAGCCCGTTGCTCATGTCCGCCATTGCGGAGGCTATGCCGGTTTTCAAACCCGAAGAAATCGTGGCGTATGCGCCGACCGCTGGCGTAGAAAAGGCGCGGCAGGCGTGGAAGGATATGCTCATTCAAAAAAATCCTTCTATAAATTCGGAGCATATATCGTTGCCGGTGGTTGTACCGGGCATCACCGCAGGAATTTCCTACATGTCTGAGCTTTTCCTCAACGAGGGGGATGTCATCATAGCAAGCGATCCGTGCTGGGACAATTACGAACTCGTGTTTCAGGAGCGGAGCGGTTCGGTTATAAAAGAGATTCCCTTTTTCAACGGGGGACCCGGACTCGACATGGAGTCAATAGAGCGGGGCGTACGGGAAATGGCCAAAACCGGAACGGCGCGCATTATTCTCAATTTTCCGAACAACCCTTCAGGGTATTCGCCCACTATAGATGAGGCGGAACAGATATTCAGCCTGCTTGGGGATGTCGCGGAACAGGGGGCGGATGTGCTTGTGTTCTGCGATGACGCCTATTTTGGGCTTTTTTACGAGGATCATATCATTCAGGAATCCATTTTTTGCAGGCTCACCAACCTCCATGAGCGGATTTTAGCTGTGAAGATCGATGGTCCTACAAAAGAAGACTATGCGTGGGGCTTGCGCATGGGCTTTGTCACCTTCGGATGCAAGGGCATGAACGCTCATCATTACGATGCGCTGGTAAAGAAACTCATGGGGTGCATCCGTTCTTCGGTTTCCTGCGCCAACACGCCCGCGCAATACCTCATGCTGAAAACCATGAACGATCCCAGAACCAGCGCTGAAAAAGACGCATGCTTTGAGTTGTTGCAAAGACGGTACCGTACGGTAAAAAACTTCATAGCAGTCCATCCCGGCCATAAGTCGCTGTACCCGCTGCCCTTCAATTCGGGGTATTTTATGAGTTTCAGGTGCATTGGTCTTGACGCTGAAACGTTGCGCCAGACGTTGCTCGCAAAACACGGCATTGGTACGATTGCATTGGGCGGCGTGTACCTTCGCGTGGCGTTTTCCAGCATAGAAGAAGAAGATATACCGGCGGTGTATCAGGCTGTTTACGATACGGCGAAAGAATTGACAGAGTAATCCGCATGGCGGCTGTTCGCAACGGTTTTTTAATTTTTTTTAAAATGGCATACCGCCCATCTCTCTGTATCGTGGTTGTGAAAACAATCTTTTTTTTGTCCGCTTTTTTTCTAAGCGTTCAAAGCATTCAAACAGCGGCGGCTCAGGAAACCGGAATGGAACGGGATGTTCAAACTGAACAATCTTACTCCCCGGATATGGCGAATCTTATCCTTATTACGGAACAGAGCAGATCGTCCGAAATAAAACTAAAAAACAATGCGCTTGCCCTTATCGCCAGACTGCTTGCGCAAAACAGGAAAAGTCCTGAAATGCTGGACGCTCTGGAATTTCTTGCTTTTGAAGGAACCGTCAACAAGAGTCGCGTAAACGGAAGAACCATCAACAATTACCCAAGCATACGGGCGAAAGCCGCAACCTGTTTGGGGGATTACGGCGGAGAAGAGGCGAAAAAAATCCTTGTGCGGATGCTTAAAGTCGAACCCGATTCCATGGTGTTGATACCGGCGCTGTACGCTCTTTCAAAAATCGGCGTCACCGAGGAAGATGAAATCGTTCTTAACGACATGATGCGCCGTCTCGACGCCCGCTACCCCGACAACCTGTTGGCAATAGCGTATTTGGACACGCTCGAAAAACACAGCGAAGAACAGGACGGCGCGGTAAATCTCGCCACCCGTCACTCCATCTTCCACATCTCGCAGGGAGCGTATACAAAACCGGTACAAAAGAAGGCGCGCCTGTTGCTGGAGAAACTCAATTCGTATAGGGAACGATAATCTTCACCTACAGAAGGCTCGAAGAGCTAATCGCGCGACTGAGGGCAGACGCGGTTTCTGCCTTGTTTTTTCGCCTCGTATAGGCGCTGGTCAGCCGCGCTTATAAGAGCTTCCGCCTTCGTCTGCAAGGTTGGGATCATGCAGGCGACGCCGATGCTGATCGTTATGGAGGTTGCCTCTTCTCCGCCGACAAGGGGAACGCTGGTCTTTTCCACCTCACGCCGGATGCGTTTAGCTATTTCCAATGCGCCGGAGCGTTTGGTGTTCGGCAATAACAGGCCGAATTCCTCGCCGCCCATTCTCACCGCAAGATCAGCCGGACGTTTTGCGGCTCTCGCAATAACGCCCGCCACCACCTTGAGCATCTGGTCGCCTTGAGGATGCCCATAAGTATCATTGTAGCATTTGAACATATCCAAATCCATCATCAGAAACGAGAGCGGCAACCGTTCTCTTACTGCGCGTTTCCATTCATCTGTCAGATATTGATCGAAGTTCCGTCTGTTCGCAAGACCGGTCAATGGGTCGGTGAGACCGTACATCATCGTCGCCGTAACATTGGCAAGAAGAAGAAATTTTCCTCGAAAATTCGAATCTATGTCATTAGCCATAACTTTGAAAAACTGGCGCTTGTCGCCTATTTTCGCTTTATGGATGCTTTCAAAATACCCTCTCTGTTGAATCGCTTCAGAGAGCATCGCTTTCATATCCTCATTATTAAATAAATCGAGAATCGGCGCGCCTTCACAGTCTTTCGTCTTATAGAAGTCCGTCATTTCGCGCATCGCCTTGCCCATATAAATAACGCGGTTCTTTTCGTCAACCACGGCGAGCAAATTGGGAGTAATCGAAAAAATCGTGTCCATGATTCCAGTAAGGGTGATTATCGGCTTGACGAGTATAAAAATATATGAGTTGAAGACGACGAACACCAAAAAGATGGCTCCCATCATCGCGGCGAATACTATGGTCACCGAGTTGCCTAAAATCAGGGAAAAGGAGATCGGTCTCACTACAACCATGCGCCAGTTCAGCGAAGTTATAGCTATGACTGTGTATTGGGTGTTATTGTCAACGAAAGAGAACGGTGAATCAGGCGCGAGACGTTGGATTTCGGACGCTATTTTCTCGCCGGCTTCCGCAAAGCAATCGGACAGCAGGGGTTTTTCCGCCACGCCGGTGATGAGAGTGGAATCGCGGGCGGCGGTTATTTCACCGTTGCTGTTGAACAAGTACAACTCCCCCTCTGACGGAGGGGTGTAATCAACGCCATACAGGAAAGAGAGAAATATCGTCAGGGCTATCCGATTGCTCACAACGCCGATTCCTTTTGCGCCCTCAGAACCATGTTCCCGCACTGGCGCGTTGATATACAAATACCAGTCCTCCACCGCAAAGTAGTCATAGTATATATTCAGATTGAACGATTCTTTTTGGTCGCGGACAGCCGGATACCACTGATGATAGACGTCGTCCGGATCGTAAGTCGTAAGATAGGCGTCGCCTTCATAGTACCGCCCGTCTGCGTCGCAAGCCCACGAAACGATGCCGCTAGAGAAAGCCTGTCCATATGCAAGGATCTCCTCAACGCCGAGCGGCCGTATCACAGGATCGCCGGGATCGAGAAAGAAATGGCGGACAAGGGGAGACTCCGCAAGCCTCACGGTCAGTTCAATTTCCCGGTTGAGCCGCGATTCCAGTTGCAACCGTTTGTTTTCGGCAAACTGCGCCGATTCCTCCGCCGAGCGCGCGATAATAAAATTCCGCATTACTTGAAAAAAAATAATACCGCCGCTTATCAAAATGAAAAAAAAGAAAAACACAGAAAAGACAATCGCTTTATGTTTAATCGTGCTGTTAAGGCGGTATATCATTAGCAATCCTTTCTATATTTACACATCACGAAAGTCATGCTTCTTTAATATGACGACGTAAGGGCTTTTTCCCTTTTGGGAAGACTTCTTGAGATTATACGCTCCCAAGCGGGGGGGGGGGGGGGGCAACCCCCCAAAAACGGCGTCCACAATGGCGCATACCGCCTTGCTATATATAACATAGGACTCCTCTTTTGTTTAGTGATCCGGTTCCAAAACGCGAACTTGCGTTCGGGTTGGTTTTGGAACCGGCTTCAGGAGAGAATTGCTAATTCTTTATAGGTTAAGCGATTGCAACTCGCGCAATTTTCTCCAAGGGTAAGAGGCGGTTCCAAAACTGAAGTTTTGGAACCGCCTCTAGCAAAACGAATTATAGCGATAGTTTTAGTTTTTGTCTATAAAGAAACGCCTGTTTATACATAAAAAGAAACACGCCTGTTTGGATTTTTTTGACGCCATTCGCAGACAGCGCGTTGCGTCTCCGCCTCCTAAGAAATCTCTTTTTGGGAGGCGGCGTGACGCCGCCCTGTTGTTTACAGCCTCATAATGGGAAAGCGGAGGGGAATAGGCGAACAAAGAATTGGAGGTGACGGGAGTCGAACCCGTGTCCTGACACGCGAAACACAAGCATCTACAGGTTTAGCCGCACATTATATTGTCGGGTGGCGCGTGGCTGTGCGGCGCGCGGCGTCACCGTATTCCGGAAAAATCTCACCCCGCTCCGTCCGGATGCGAAAACAAGGCCAGCCTTGATTGCAACGCGGATAACCGTTCCTCAAGGCGTGGGAACGGGTCCACGTTGATCACGCAGCGAGTGCGTAATCAAAACTGTCGTTAGCGACTTTAGCTTTGGCAGTTATAATGATGCCGAATCTGGAGATCGGCGCTCCACCTGCAACTGGCGTCCCGAACCGTACCAATCGAAACCGGGACACCCCCAATATGCTTTCATTCTAGCATAGCATCAAAATGGTGTCAAGCCCCCGCGTTAAAAAATCTGACCATGGAAACCTACCTATATCAGGAAGAAATGTCTGCCGGAAGGAATTCGGCATCTTCAACAGCGAAGGGGAAGGGATCGCGCCGCCGCGTGAAATGCTGACAGGTTCAAATCCATGGTCAGAATTGTAACATGAGTTTTTTCCGGTTTTCGGTCAGATTTTTACGCGAGACTTCATGGGGGCTTCTACGTTCATTTGTTTTATACTATAATAAAAGGCATATACGAGGTGTTTATGGCAATGTTACAAACCGCTCCTATTTTTTCAGACAATATGATGGTGCAGAGAGATGCGGATGTTCCGGTGTGGGGAACGGGCGTTGAAGGAAGAACCGTTATGGTGAGCTTCGACGCCGGCAAAGCCGCTGGCAAAGCTCAAGCGGTTGTGCGCAATGGGGAATGGCGGTGTTTTCTTCCGCCGCAAAACGCGGGCGTTGTGGGCAGTCTGCGCATATCAGACGGAAGCGATGAAATCTGTTTCAAAAACGTCATAGCGGGTGATATATGGCTTGCGGGCGGGCAGAGCAACATGGAACTGGAGTTGCAGAACTGTCTTAACGGCGCGGAGGAGCTTGCCGTATGCGCGAATCCCAATATCCGCATATATCAAGCTGTAAAACAGGCGGTTGTTGACGATGGATTTTTGAGAGCCGAGCGGAACAACGGATGGAAGACGTGCGCTCCTGACACAGCGGGCGCGATGAGCGCGGTCGCCTATTTCTTCGCCCATAAGGTCGTGTCCGAGACCAATGCGCCTATCGGGATCATCGGCTGCAACTGGGGTGGCGCCTCCATAAGCTGTTGGATGAGTGAGGAACAACTCCAGAGGAGCAGAGCCGGTCAGAAATGCCTTGACGATTACGCCGCCCTTATCGGCGATAAAACTGATGAGCAATGGGACGCCGAGATGGAAGCCTATTTTGCGGACTGGCGGGCGTGGGACGCCCGTGTACAGGCGCGCCGCGCGCTCGATCCCTCTGTTGGATGGGAAACGTTGAACGCCGAGTGCGGCGAATGCCCGTGGCCCCAGCCCGCCGGCAGAAAAAGTCCCTACTGTCCAACCAACCTGTATCATTCCATGATACGCCGCATTGTTCCCTTCGCCTTAAAGGGCTTTCTCTATTACCAAGGGGAAGAAGACTGGAACCGCGCCGGCGACTACGCCGAACTGATGTGGTATCTCATCGATCAATGGCGCAAGGACTGGGGCGATGGCGCGTTGCCCTTCCTCTTTGTGCAACTTCCCATGTATGCGTCAAAAAGCGAGTGTGACGCGGGGCTTGAAAACAGCAAGCAGTGGTGCGTTATACAGGAAAATCAGTACAAGGCGTCGCGATTTGTCGCCAATACGGGTATGGCGGTCATCATTGACTGCGGCGAATTCGACAACATTCACCCGCTTGACAAGCAGACTGTAGGGTTCAGACTTGCATTGCAGGCGCTCAAGAAGGCGTACGGCAGGGATGTGGCCGCCGATGGCCCCATTTTCCGCAGAGCCGTGAACGACGGATACGCCATCCGCGTATATTTTGCCAACGCCGAGATTGGACTTGAAAGCAAGGGCGTACTGGAAGGCTTTGAGGTCGCGGGCGAAGACGGCAGGTATTACAAGGCTGACGCGAGGATCGAGGGTGGAACCGTACTTGCCTTTTCGGATGCGGTGGCGGTTCCTACACGGGTGCGCTATGCGTGGATCAAGTGGGGGCCAACCCCCCTGTACGCGAAGAACGGACTTGCGGCGATGCCTTTCAGAAGTTGCGAGGCTGATCCCTAATGCGTTTCTCCCCATGTGCCAATGTGGGCGATCTTGTTCCCCGCGCCGCCGAATTATTCGCCAAAGGCGGCTATTCATGGGCGTCTTTTGAGAAAAATCGCCTTGCGGAGCTTATGGTGGGCATCATCGCCGTGCCGCTTGTCATGGCGTTCAGCATTTCGGCGGGCGGAACGCCGGCTCAAGGCTTGTACGCCAGTATCATCGCGGGCTTCTGTGTGAGCGTGTTTGGCGGCGGTCGTTTCCAGATAGCGGGTCCGACCGGCGCGGTTGTGGCCATCATTTTTAGCGTAATAGCAAAGCGCGGTATGGAGGGGTTTATCGCCGCTTCAACGCTTGCCGGACTCATGCTCATCGCTATGGGATTATGCGGAATCGGCACATTTATTACATACATACCATATCCGGTTACGACCGGTTTTACCGCCGGTATCGGCGTACTGATTTTTTCCCAGCAGGTGAAAGCTTTTTTCGGCATGACGATAGAGAAAAGCTCGCCTGAATTTTTTGAAGAATGCTTCCAATACGGCAAGGCGCTTCCCACAGTTGATATTGTCACTCTTGCGGTAGGACTCGACGCTATGGTGATTATTGCGCTGTCGCGTGTATTTGCGCCCCGTATTCCAGGCGCGGTTGTGGGCGTACTAACGCTCACCGTCGTGTGCATGGCCTTCAAACCGCCGGTTGAGACCATTCAGACCCGTTTTGGCGGCATACCGTCAAGCATGGCGATCCCGCGCCTGCCGCTTATCACATGGGAAGTGGCGCGGGACGTATTTCCGGACGCCTTTACCATCGCGTCGATCGCCGCAATCGAATTCCATCTCTCCGCCGTAGTCGCCCACGGCATGACCGGCGCCCGGCACAACGGCATAGGCGCCATCGACTCGGTTATCTTCGGCGGCATACCGGCGACCGGAGCGATTGCCCGCGCCGCGACACACCTCAAGTCCGGCGCGAAAAGCCTTGTGTCGGGCGTTGTACACTCAGTCGTACTTGCGCTGTTCACGCTTTTTCTCGCGCCGGCTGCTTCCGCACTTCCACTCACCTGCCTTTCCGCGTCGCTGATGCTCGTCTCATGGGACATAAGCGACATTCCCCGCGTCATCCGCATCATAAGGACGGCGCCAAAAAGCGATGCAAGCGTACTTATAGCGACATTTGTCATTACTATCGCAGTTGATCTGACATTCGCGGTTGAAGTAAGCGTGATTCTTGCAGTTTTCCTGTTCCTGCGCCGCATAATTGAGGCGGGCGGTATAAAAAGCGCGAACAGCGATCTGATCATGGAATTGGCTTATGGAGACATCAACAACCGGAGCGTGGACGCTGATTCGATTAGGGCGTCGCATCAAAATGACGTCGAGGCGTACGAAATAACCGGCCCCTTCTTTTTCGGCGTCGCAGATATGTTGCAAAATACCCTGCGTCATGTCTCAAAATCATCCAGATCCATTATTCTGCGCATGAAAGACATTCCCGCAATTGATTCAACGGGCGTCACCGCGCTTGAATCCTTCCTTGCCCAGCGCAGACGCCGGAAAATAGCGCTTATTCTCGCCGAAATATACGATCATCCGAAAATTGCACTTGAAAAAACCGGCTTCACAACGAATGTGGGAAAAGAAAACATCGTTTCCACGCTCAACGAAGCGATGATTCAAGCTGGGAAAAAGGGATGCAATGAATAACGGCGCTGTTAGCGTACAAAAAGCGCTTGTTTTAACCCTTATTATGGGCGCGGTCATCTTTTTTTGCCGGGCTTTCCCATTTCTGATCTTTCGAGACAGGACAAAAGACGGCGCCATTAAAGACAATTCACCGTTTGCCGTATTCCTCACTTTTGTTGAAAAAGTGGCGCCGCCGGTCGCCATGACCGTACTCGCCTTCAACGCGCTCGCCTCTTCGGTAAAAGACGCCGTATTGGAAAACCACGGCATCGCCGGCATCCTCTGCGCGGGTTTGCCGCTTGCCGTTGGCGCGGCTTTTACCGCCCTCTCGTACATGTGGAAGCGAAACACGCTCATCAGCATATTCGGTGGAACTATCCTGTATATGGCACTTGGGAGGCTGATCAGATGAGCCGCGTACCATTCTCACCAGGAAGGGCGACGAGGGGCGACCCTTAGCCCAAACGGTCTATTCGAGCAAATCCACTCCATAGCGTTCGCGTTCACTCGGGAAGAAAAGTTTTGGCGGCGATTCTAAAAACGCTCCGAGCTTTTCACTTCCCTATCCTCGCTTTCTTCAGCATCGACTTCAGCAGGGAAAAATTTTGTGAAGAGGCGGGCAGTCCGTCGCCGCGATCCCTCCCCCGCCCCTTCTTTCCACACGACCGCGCATCCTCAGCGCGTCCGCTCTTGCGCTCGCCGCGCCAAATAAATAATCCCCGCCGTTCAGGGGCTAAACTTGACCCGCAGAATCACGCGGGGCGATCCCGCTCTTATGCGCATAGCGAGACCACTCCATCTTCGCAATGTTTGGTTTTCTCTAATCGAATTCAAAAACGCATCTGCCGCTTGGCCATCAAATTTCTCAAAAAGGTGTGGAATATACATTGAGGCGCCATCGGCATAAAAATCCGTCCTTGAGAATTGTAATGAACTTCCAGTATACCCAACATATATGTGTGTTAAACAATTTACATATCTATATAACAATT
>JAITIK010000004.1 GCA_031279555.1 Treponema sp.
CCTCGCGCCCGCCCACGCGCCGGACTCGCACCCGCCCGTGCGCCGGACACGCACCCGCCCAAGTGTCAGCCTCGCACCCGCCTGCGTGTCAGCCTCATACCCGCCCGCGTGTCAGCCTCATACCCGCCCGCGCGCCGGACTCGCGCCCGCCCGCGTGTTGGACTCGCGCTCGCCCGCGCGCCGGACTCGCGCCTGTCCGCGTGTTGGACTCGCGCTCGCCCGTGCGCCGGACTCGCACCCGCCCGCGCGCCGGACACGCACCCGCCCGTGTGTCAGCCTCGCACCCGCCCGCGTGTCAGCCTCGCGCGAAAATCGTCTCGCTTATGTAAAAATCATGGAGCGAACCTGGTCTGTGAAACGCTTGGGGTCAAAGGGCTTGCTGATAAAATAGCGCATGCCATGCCTCTCGCACGTTTCTTTTACGCCTTCAAGCGCATCGGCGGTCATGGCGGCGATGGGAACCGTTTCGGACAGGCGGCGTATGCGCTCCGCGGCTTCGGCTCCATTTATGCCGCCAGGCATGTGCAAATCCATCAGCACGGCGCTGATTTCATCTTGATGCTCCTCAAACACCCGGACGCCCGCTTCGCCGTTTTCCGCTTGGAAAACGGCGAAGCCCTCAGCCTCAAGCAGGGACTCGGCGATGGCCCTATTGATCTCGTTGTCGTCAACTATGAGAATGTGGCGGCCGGACTGAGTTTCGCCCGACCCGGCGGCCGCAGCCGCCGGAACCGGCCCGACCGCAGCCTCTTCCCCGCCAACGCCTTGCAGCGCCGTGTACAACGCTTCGAACAATAGTGAAAAGATAACGGGCTTGCCGATGCCAACGCTTCTTTCGTATTCGTGGAGCCGAGCTTCTTCGCCCCTCATAGGAAGCGGCATAATGATGAACGGCATCGCAATACGTTTGTTTTTCCGCATGGCGGCGATAAAGTCAAAGCCCTTGTCAGGCGGAGCGTCATAATCCAGAATAAAGACCTCAAACGGCGTCCCATTGTTCGACGCCTCTTCCAGCGCTGCAAGAGCGTCTTCCTCGGACGACACTCGCTCGTTTTTGACGCCCCAAACCGCGCAATTTTCACTTACAATAGACTCGTCGCCGGACGCTTTCTCCCACACCAGTATCCTTGCGTTCTTAGCGGCGACCTCGTTGATTTTTTGCCGCATCCGCTCTTCCTGTTCAAGATCTTGGCGCAAAAGAATGTCTATGTTAAATCTGGAGCCTTTGCCCTTCACGCTGTACACCTTAATGGAGCCATTCATCAGATCGACAAGGTTTTTTACAATGGAAAGCCCCAGCCCTGTGCCGCCGAACTGCCTGTTTATGCTGGCGTCTTCCTGAGAAAACGGCTCAAAGAGGTGTTCGAGTTGATGTTCCGACATGCCAATGCCCGTGTCGTGAATGACAAACGATATATGACAGCGACCAGCGGCGCCGCTGTTCATTCTAACATAGAAAGCGACCTCGCCTTCCGTGGTGAATTTGACCGCGTTGTTGAGAATATTCAGCAGAACCTGTTCGAGCCGTTTCGGATCGCCGTAAAAGAAAACAGGCAGCGCGGCATCGCGCATCAGCTTGAACGTGATGCGCTTTTCACGAGCGCAGTAGGAGACGATGTTGACGGCATTCTGCAACATTTCATCAAGGTTAAAGGATGTGTACTCAAGTTCGACCTTGCCCGCTTCGATCTTTGAAAAGTCCAAAATATCATTGATGATGCCCAAAATGGTTGACGCGGCTTGATCGATGTTCCGCAAGTACATAGCCTGCGTCGCCGTAATTTCAGTTTTGCCGATAAGATATGTCATCCCGATAACCGCGTTCATGGGCGTACGTATCTCATGCGACATGCGGGCTAAAAAATTCGACTTTATGCGGTTCGCCGTTTCCGCATCCTGCTTGGCAAGCTCCATTCTCTTTTGGGCGGAGGCGCGTATTTCAATCTCCCGTCTAAGACGGAGTATCCAGTAAATCGAGATGGTGAAAATAAGAATGATAATCAATGAAACAATCGAAATAATTTCAAAAAGCGCTGTATAGTCTACTGTATCGGCAACTTGTATCCACGCATTATTAATCGCGTGTTTCTCTTCCATAGATATATTGCTGATAACTTTATCAATAATAGTCATAAGCTCGCGGTATTCTTTCCGCGCCGCGAAATGGAGGCTCCCTCGCGAATTGTCGCCTAATAATATGAATTTGAGGTTGGTGATCCCATTCCGGTTAATGTAATAGCCGGCCGTACTCAGGTTTCCTATAGTAGCGATCTCGTTGCCCGTAGAAACCGCAATCAAGGCTTCTTCAATCGAAGCGTATAGATGCAATTCAGTTAAAGACAAAGCGTTTAAATAATCGTATTCAACGCTTTCAAACTGCACCGCGATGTTTTTGCCCTTTAGGTCTTTGAGTTTTTTTATGGAGGCGTCATTGTTTCTGATTATAAGCCCCCGCCTGAAATTAAAATACGGTTTTGAAAAGAGGAAGAACCATTCGCTCTCGCCGCTCTTTTCCATGGCGGGGAGCATATCGATTTCTCCATCCAAGGCTTTGTTGTACGTTTCATACCAAGTGAGTTCCTTTTGAATTTCAAACCGCAAACCGGTCTGCCGTTCAATCGCTTTAAGATAATCGGAAATCATGCCTTGGTACTGTCTGTTTTCATCAAAACCTTCAAAAGGCATAAAGTAGGGGCTTGCGCCGACTTTTATCACCGGATGATTTTTTATAAAGGCTTCCTCTCCGGGAGTAAAAGGAAGTTTGATGGAATTCGCGCGCCATGACTGGCCTGGAAAAAGCGCTAAACAAACTATCGCAATGACAAATAGCTTTCGCTTGTTTTTTTTCATCATGGTTTCTTCGCAAACGCTTCAGAATATTTTCTTCTGGATTCCACTAAAGACTGGAGCTCTTTCAGCATGAGAATATCTATTTCTTCGGCGATGGGGAAAACATAGTCGACCGTTTCTCTGGTGTAGCGGTCGACAAATTCCGGTTTGTTCACAAATCCGAGAGAAATCATATTTGATATGCGATCCGCCACTTTAAGGACTTTTGCGTTGGCGGAGCCTTCTTTAAATATACGGGTGAGGAAGTCTGATTTTTTTTCGCTATGACCCCGCGTCACTTCCAGCACAAGCCGGTACACTTCCGAGCTTTCATAGTCAATAGTCATAAGCAGGTTGTGGTTGAATTCGGGAATGTCTTCCAGAACATCATGTACAAGCGACGCTTTGAGCAGTACGCTGTCAATATACCCGTAATCAATCAGTATCGACATTGTGTCAAACTGATGGCGGAACATATTTCCGCCGCCTTCGCGTGTCTTGCCTATAAGCGCGGTCGCAAGCTGCATATACGGAGCAAGGTGAATTCCTTTTAATCGGAGCATCTCTTCTGTATTCACGACGCCTCCATATCCCGGATATAGGACGCTATTTTATCCGCCCGTTTAAGCGCTTCTTCCAATTTCCGCTTTTCCCCGGCAATAAGTTCGGGCGGCGCGTGGTGGAGAAAGTTTTCATTGGACAGCTTGGTTTGTAATGATGCGATAAATTGCGTCTCTTTGTCACGTTCTTTTGAGAATTTCCGTTTGAGAAAATCAAGATCAACGGCGTCCGCTATATGGACAAAGGCTTCAAACCCGGTTCCGGCAAGCCCAATCGCCTGTTTCGGACGATTCCCGCTGGCTTCGGCGTTCTCTATCGCAAGCTCTCCGACATTCGCAAGCGCCTTTATAAGACTCTCATGTTCAGCGAGGCTCTTTTCAAAGCCGCTTTGTTCCGCCACCTTGATCAGCGCGGTCACTTTTTTTTCAGGCGGCACGGTACATTCGCTGCGCAAGGTGCGGATGGAACGGATTATATCTTGCAGAAAGGCGAATTGCGCCTCTGTTTCCGGCGCGTTTCTTTTTTCATCATATTCGGGGTAGGGGGCTGTTATGAGAAGCCCCCTGGCGTTTGGCAAAAATCCGTAGATTTCTTCGGTGACAAAGGGGAGGAGCGGGTGCAGAAGCCGAAGCGATTCCGCAAGCGCATCCAGAAGCGCGGTCGCGGCGCGATCTTTTTCCTCGTCCGTAGCGTCAGAGTCGCTGCGGAGCGAAAGTTTCGTGGCTTCCACGTACCAGTCGCAGAAATCATTCCAGAAGTACTCGTACGCCGCGCTTGCCGCGTCGTTGTAGCGGTAGGACAGAAACGCCGCGGTTACGGTTTTCACCGTGTTGTTGAGGCGGGAATATATCCATGTGTCGATGGGGAGAAGTTTCGGATTTTCCACGAGGTTTCTGCCCTCAAGGTTCATCAGAATGTAACGGCTGGCGTTCCATATCTTATTGGCGAATTTTGAGCCTAGTTTGAACGTTTCCCTGTCAAGCGGGATATCCTGCCCCTGGGCGCAGAGGAACGCAAGCGTAAATTTCACCGCGTCCGCGCCGAATTCGTCAACGAGTTCCACCGGGTCAAGTCCGTTTCCCGCGGACTTGCTCATCTTGCGCCCCTGCTTGTCGCGCACAAGCCCGTGAATGAAGATGTCGCGGAACGGCGCCGCGCCGGTAAACTCAAGCCCCGCCATGATCATGCGGGAAACCCAGAAGAAAATGATGTCGTATCCCGTTACCAGCGCCGAAGTGGGGTAGAAGCGGCGAAAATCTTCCGCGTCGCAGCCGGTGTTTTCCCAGCCGAGCGTACTGAATGGCCAGAGCCAGCTTGAAAACCACGTATCAAGCACGTCCGGGTCCTGTCTCGCTTCGCCGCCGCAATGGGGACACAGGCAGATGTCTTCGCGGGAAACGATAGTCTTGCCGCATGTTTGACAGTACCACGCGGGTATGCGATGCCCCCACCAGAGTTGACGGCTTATACACCAGTCTTTGATGTTGATAAGCCAGTGTTTGTAGGTGTTTTCCCATCGTTTGGGATGGAACGCTATCTCCCCCCGCTCCCATGCGGCGAGCGCCTTGTCCGCCAAGGGTTTCATGCGCACAAACCACTGTTCGGAAAGAAACGGCTCGATCACAGTATGACACCGGTAGCAGTGTCCCACCGCATGGGTGACGGCTTCTTCTTTGACAAAAAAGCCTTTCTCTTTGAGATCGCGCAACGCCAATTCCCGGGCTTCTTTTACGGTCAAGCCCCGGTATCTTTCGGGGGCTTCGGCGTTAAGCCTGCCGTCCGGCGTGAGGATGTTGATCGTCGGCAAATTGTGGCGTTTGCCCACTTCCCAGTCGTTGGGATCGTGGGCCGGCGTGATCTTCACCACGCCGGTGCCGAAGGCGCGGTCAACGTACGCATCGGCAATCACCGGAATAGCGCGTTCCGCAAGCGGAAGGTTCACGGTTTTGCCTACATGCGCCGCGTAACGCTCGTCTTCCGGGTGTACGGCGACCGCCGTGTCGCCCAGAAGGGTTTCAGGGCGGGTGGTGGCAAGTTCAAGAAAGCCGGAACCGTCCGCGAACGGGTAGCGGAGATGGTACATTGCGCCGGGCGTATCCTCGTGTTCCACCTCATCATCGGCAAGCGCGGTGCCGCAACCCGCGCACCAGTTCACTAGATAATTGCCCTTGTACAGGAGATCGCGTTCGTAGAGCGCGACAAAAACCTCGCGCACCGCGCGGGAAAGCCCTTTGTCCATGGTGAAGCGTTCCCGCGACCAGTCCACGCTGTCGCCTATACGCGCCATTTGCCGGGAAATGACCGCGTGATGTTCGGCTTTCACCTTCCACGCCTCCTCAACAAACGCCTCGCGCCCAATGTCGCGACGGCTTTTCCCCTGTTTTTTAAGCCGCTTTTCAACCACATTCTGAGTCGCAATGCCCGCGTGATCGGTTCCCGGCAGCCACAGCGCGGGTTCGCCTTTCATGCGGTGAAACCGTATCATAGTATCTTGAAGCGCATGATCAAGCCCATGTCCCATGTGCAGAACGCCCGTTACATTGGGAGGCGGAATGACCATCACGTACGGCTTCTTGCCGCTCTCTCCATGAGGCTGAAAACAACCCGCTTCTTTCCATCGCTCATAGATGCGCTCCTCAAAATTTTTCGGATTATACGCTTTTTCCAGTTCTATCTTTTTCATGGTCTTCATAACGTGGGACTACGCTCCTTTCAACTTCATCGCTTGCTTCAGGTTTTATCACGGCTGCGCGGATCTGCGTTTCGCGGCGTGGGCGCGCGCAAAGCGCCGCGTATCAACCATATTTTTATAAGGCTCTCCACCGCGCCACGCGCATGGCAATAATATCTCCAAACTAAAGGAATTATAGCATAGTTTGCAAAGCTCGTCTAGTTTTCCCTTTGGATTTATCGCTTGCCGGTTGACCCACGGGCGCTGGCGGTGACAACAGCAATGGGAATGGAGATGGCGGCGGCGGGATCAAATGGGGGTCTGAGGCGACAGCGGCTTGACGATTATCAACACTACCACTAAAAATATGCCCATCTTTCAAGGGCAGACTCCCAGCGTTTCCACGTGTTTCCACCATTTTGGGTGGCGCTAAGGCTGTTTCATAGAGAGATTTTTACGTTTCAGATGATGTTTCCGGCTTTAATGCGGGTGGTTACATGATTCTGCCGGGTATAGACAAGGATGAGATGCAGGAACATACCGCTGGCTTGGCGTGTTTTTGACGCGCTTCCGGTTGAAGCCGGCGGCATCGGCAAACGCGGCGAGGGTTTTGGATTTTTCCGCCCTCGTTTTGCGTCCCGGTCAACCGGGCCGATCAATCGGGTTTCGTTCACGCATACCCCATACTTTCCCTGGCCTTTCCGCCGGATAGAGCATCCTTTCGGTCGTTTTTTTATGGAAAAACCCTTTGGACACTTGACCTTACAATACAAAAATATTAAACTTTCATTCAAAATGAAGGGCTCTGGGGAATGCGCATCCGCCCCATTGCTGTGGAGGTGAATGATGAAAAAAGTTATGGGACTTTTCATCCTTACGTCCGTATTGTCGGCCTGTTCCGATCTGGCGTTAAAGTGGATAGACACCCCATACGCGGACACAGGCCGCATATCCTTGCGGACGGACGACAAGGAAATTGTCTCTTTTACGTTCGGCATTGAAGGTGAAACAGACCTTTCTATCGGCAATCAGCACGACATCTCCGGGGAAATCCCCATCACTATTATCCTGCCGGAGGGAAACGGCCTTAACGCCCTGACCCCCTCGGTTGTATATACCGGGAAATCGCTGAACCCGCCTTCCGGCGCGGCCATGGACTTCAGTTCTCCCGTGACGTATACAGTCGCCGCGGATGACGGCTCTACAGCCGATTACCGCGTCAAGGTTTATGTAAAAGGGCATTCAAGCAAAGAGATAGTCCATTTTGCAATTGACCTGCCCCAGTCCGGAACCCTCCTGTCCGCAGACGGGACTATAGATCAGGAGAAGGGCGCCATCACGGTTATAGTTCCATCCGGGACGGGCCTGTCGTATATGACCGCCCATGTCACCCACACTGGCGCTTTAACGCTGGGGCCTCTAGGCGCCCCTCATTCAACGGAAACCTTTGATTTCACCGGCGATTTTTCCGCAGACACAAGCTGGACGGTTGTCGCAGGAGACGATTCCACCAAAAAGTATACCGTTACCATTGTCAGGGAAAAGAGCCATGACAAGGCGATAACCTCCTTCAGGTTAGGCGTCGCGGGGGAGGAGGACCTCATAGGCGGGGAACCCCAGCCGGATGGGAAGTACCCCATTCTGGCTCTTGTCCCGAAAAACGCGGCTCTTAACAAAGCCCCGTTCATTGACTATGTGGGGGAGTCCATTAGCCCCGCGCCGGAGACATCGCTGGATTTCTCCACGCCGAAAACCTACACGGTAACGGCGGAAGACGGCAGCGTCAGGGAATACACGGTATATATCGTCGAAAAAAATGGCGTTGACGGCGCCGATAAGATAATAACAGGCTTTTACTTCCAGGAACCGCTGGTACGGGGGGTGATAGACCAGGTAAAGCATACCATCGCCCTGACGGTTCCCGCCGGTACGGACTTGGGCGCGCTGCGGCCTGAGATTTACTACAAGGGCGCTTCCGTAAGCCCCATAAGCGGGCAGCCGAGGGATTTTACCGGAGCGGCCGCGGATCCGGCGGCTCCGGTACTATACACGGTGCGCGACCAGGAGGGGGGATCTCAAAACTACGAGGTTTCTGTGTTTATCGCCCCGTCCCCGCCGGTAGTTGATGCTTCCGGCGCCGAGAGCGGCAAGGCGACGCAATCGGCCGTTGCCCCGGATTTTGATAGGGATTCGGGAAATTACCCCGTTATTGTTGAATTTCCTGCCCACATCGAGAACCCCGCATACATTGGGAATCTTACCTATATCGAAAATCCTGTACTTACTATCACCTATCCCGCCGCCAGCGCGGATGATAACGAAACCCTTAATCAGATCTTAAATCAACTGATCCTGCTTCAAAACAAGGAAGTTTACAGCCATATTACCAACGAGACCAT
>JAITIK010000025.1 GCA_031279555.1 Treponema sp.
GCCGGACAAGAAAGGCCAAGAAACGGTGATCTTTGTTGACTGACGCTATGCCCGGCGCCGCGCGAAGCCCCTTGACGCGGTTCCGGCGCGGGCTTCCCCACACTGCGGACGCGGCCCGCGTTTAAGGCCCGCAAATGCGGCCCGCATTTGCGGCGCATTCCCTCGTAAAATTCATATTCTGGGAATAAATCCAGACCACTGTGTTTTGAGAGGAACCGCGCTTTACAGCATAGCTTGGCGTACGCCAACTGGCGCGCGCCAAGCGCCCGTTTGCCCTCTTGACACTTCCTTTGTAAATCGTCACCATTATCCGAGGGATATTCATGGAAGAGCTGCAATCAACCGAAGTTTTGGATCGGGAAATTCTTGAAGATGCGCGGAAAAAGGCGTTCCGCATCATTAAAAACGCGGATGACGCCATAAAAGACGCCGCCTTGTCGTGGGAGCGGAAAATGCAGTCCGCTCTTGTCGAATTGCGGCGAAGATACGCGGAAAAAACCCAAAGAGACGGCGATGATATTATGGGAAGGCTTATGCAGGACAAACGCCGCGTCCGCTCGGTCAAAATTGAAGCGCTTTTGAAAAAAGCGGCGAGTGATTACCTTTCTTCGCTGGATAGGAAACAATTGCTCGCCCTCCTGGAACATGAGCTTTTCAAACGGCTTGAGGCGCTTGAAGCGGACGGAGCGTCCATTGCCAAAGAAGACGAGCCGGAAGTGATGCCGCGTATAATCACTGAACCGGAAGCTGAAAAAATTCTGGAAAACGCCTTTTTTAAAAAATCAAAGAAAAAAAAATTCTGGACTATTGTGAAACCTGACGTCATGTTTTTGAGCGCCGGAACCTTTCCCGCCCTTATTGTAAACGCCAAAAAAGTAAAAGTCACCGCGTCCATAGATGACGCCGAAGCCTTTCTTCTTGAAGACAAAAGAGCGGAATTGACGGCGGCTCTTCTTGGAGACGCGGTCTTGGGAGGCGTTGCATGAGCGTCGGACAGGTGAAACGCATAGCAGGCCCCATAATACACGCGACCGGTCTCGGATGCGCCGGACTTTTTGACGTGGTTGATGTTGGCCCTAAAAAGATAATCGGGGAAATCGTGCGCCTTGAGAAAGATGAAGCCGTTATTCAGGTGTACGAGGATGACACAGGACTGCAAGTGGGAGCCGCCGCCGAATCAACAGGGCGTCCGCTTTCGGCGCGTCTTGGCCCCGGTATTATCGGCGCCATTTACGACGGCATACAGCGTCCCCTGGAACTGCTGTACCAGCAGTCCGGCGCGTTCATGGATCCCGGCGTACGGGGCGAGCGCATCGATCCCAATAAACGGTGGGATTTTGTTCCCAATAAGGAAATCGCCGAAAAACTCAGGAGAAAAGAGCCGGTTGCGGTAAAACCCGGAATTCTCCTCGGTTCGGTGAAAGAAACCGAAAGCATCACCTGCAAGATCATGGTTCCGCCGGCATGCAAGGGCGGATATTTGCTTGAATTAAAAGAAGCGGGCGCGTACACCATCAATGACGTCATAGCGTTAAGTGACAAAGAAGAAATGTTTTTCCTCGCCCACTGGTGGCCTGTCCGGACGCCGCGCCCTTCCGCGCGACGTCTTGCCGCAGACAAGCCGCTTGTTACGGGACAGCGGGCCGTCGACGTATTCTTCCCGCTGTCGAAGGGCGGCGCGGCGGCGATTCCGGGCGGATTTGGCACCGGCAAAACCATGACTCAACACGCCGTCGCCAAGTGGTGCGACGCGGACATCATCATTTACATCGGTTGCGGGGAGCGCGGCAATGAAATGACCGACGTACTCACCGAATTTCCCCATCTTATCGATCCCAGAACCGGACGTTCCCTCATGGAACGAACGATTTTAATCGCCAATACGTCCAATATGCCGGTCGCCGCGCGCGAGGTCTCGATTTATACGGGCGTTACAATGGCCGAATTCTACCGCGACATGGGTTGCCATGTGGCGATCATGGCGGACTCAACCTCCCGTTGGGCGGAAGCGCTCCGCGAGCTTTCCGGGCGCATGGAAGAAATGCCCGCCGAAGAAGGCTTCCCCGCGTATCTTCCCACCCGTCTCGCCGAATTTTACGAAAGGGCGGGGCGCGTTGAAACCCTCAACGGCGAAGAAGGTTCGGTTTCCATTATCGGGGCTGTGTCCCCGCCCGGAGGCGATTTCTCCGAGCCGGTCACCCAGCACACCAAGCGTTTCACCCGCTGTTTCTGGGCGCTTGACCGCGATCTGGCGAACGCCCGCCATTACCCGGCCATAGGCTGGCTCGACAGTTATTCCGAGTACGCCGAAGAAGTCAAGCCGTGGTGGGAGCAGGTGAATCCCGCATGGGCTGTAGTCAGACAGAAAGCGTTGGACCTTCTTAAAAAAGAACAGCGCCTTTCGGAAATCGTCCGGCTCATCGGACCTGACGCCCTGCCTGACGATCAGCGGCTCATTCTCGTTGTCGCGGAAATCATCAAGAACGGTTTTTTACAGCAAAATTCGTTTGATGAAATTGACATGTATTGCGCGCCGGCCAAACAGGTGCGGCTTTTGGAACTTATGATGAATTTTTACGAAAAAGCCGCGATATGCATAAAACTTGGCGCGCCTCTCGTACAGATAACCGCGTTGTCCGAACGGGAACGCCTTTCCCGTCTCAAGAGCGAGATTAAAAACACCGACGTCGCTTCGCTAGATGATTTTGAGCTTGAAATGAACAAGGTGATGGAAAAATTGGAGCGGAGCTACCGGACGAAGGAGCATTTGTAAAGGCGCTATGTTGAAACCGGCTTTCCCGCTTTTTTAGGGCGCGCCCTGAAGGGCGAGGCAATAGACCCCACTGCGAATATAAGGAGAAAATATCATGGCTGATGAAAAAATTGAACAGTACCTCATCAATCTTATGGTAACGTACCGTGAAATTGATAAGAATCTGTGGCTCGTTGAGGACGAGGAAAACTATCTGGAAGAGGTCGCCATCATGAGGGCGGATCCTCTGGTCGTTATGAGAGCTGCGGTGATGGATGCGCCGGAGGAGAACAAAGAGGAATTTTTTGCGCTGTTATTGAGACTCAACGCGACGGATCTGGTTCATGGCGCCTATGCTCTGGATCAAGGAAAAGTTATTTTGATCGACACTTTGGAATATGATACAATGGATCTACAGGAATTCAGGGCGAGTCTGGACGCTTTCAGTCTGGCTCTGTCGCAGCACTATAAAATTCTTTCTGTGTATAGAAAGTAGGGGAAGGAGAGATATATGGGAATTTTTTCTAGACTTAAAACCGTTATTAGTTCAAACGTGAACGATCTCATCAGCAAAGCCGAAGACCCGGAGAAGATGTTAAACCAACTCGTCATTGATATGAACAACCAACTCATCGAATCCAAGAAAGCGGTCGCGTTTGCCATCGCCGACGAAAAGAAACTTGGCAGAGATACGGAAAATCAGTTGGCTCTGGCTCAGGAATGGGAGCGTAAAGCCATGCTTGCCGTCAACGCTGGCAAAGACGACCTTGCGAAAGAAGCCCTGCTTCGCAAACAGGAATACGACAACGCATACGTCGAATATAAGAAACAATGGGAAGCCCAAAAAGCCGCTGTAGAAAAGTTGAAGACCACGCTTCGGGAGCTTCAAAACAAGATCGATGAGGCGCAACGCAAGAAAACCCTCCTTGTCGCCCGCGCAAAACGCGCGGAAGCTCAGGAGAAAATCCAAAGCGCCGTCTCAAGCGTGGCGGGCAACACCAGCGCGTTTGAAGCCTTTGACCGCATGGCGGCGAAGGTCGATCAACTGGAAGCCAAAGCCGACGCCCACGCGGAACTGGCGGATCTGTCCGCAGAGTCGGATCTTGACAAGAAATTCAGGGAATTGGAAAAATCGGATTCGTCCGCAGACATCATGCTGCTGGAATTGAAACGGAAGATGAACGCTTTGCCCGGCGCATAGGACGGAGACGGTTGTTTGTCCGCGTATTGCGGATCCGCGCGCTGCGGACAAACAGAAATAGCGCATCTATTCTATGAGATTGTTCCAAAATCAACCGGGTTTTGCGGGTGTTGGAATAATCTCTATCTTCTTTTTTGGAGTGGCGGCCATTCCTTACAACAAGTTGAAAGTTTCTTACGAAAACAACATGGCATCTTGTTTTTAATCCGCCGCATATCTTGACACGCTCCCTCATTTGTTTGTATACTATACCATACTCTACATGGAGGAAGAGACTTTGGCATATAATGTAATATCTTCATATAAAAGCGCAGATATAACAACGGCAAGTCCTGCGCAGTTGTTGGTAAAGCTCTATGATGAGGCTGTCCACCAGTTGGATAAGTCAATCGACCTGTTGGACGAATATGACGACGGGGGGAAAAAAGATCCGGGGAAAATAGAGCCTATCAGCAAAGCTATAATTAAAACGCAAAACATCATAACTGAGCTTATGGCGTCTTTGGATATGGAACTGGGAGGGGAAATCGCCACCAATCTTTTTTCTCTTTACTCATGGTTCAATAGAGAACTGTTCGAAGCGAATATAAACCATGACAAGCGGCGGATCACCATTGTCCGCAATATGGTTAGCGAACTTCGGAACACATGGAACGAAGTCGCGTCAACTACCGCTGTCGGCGAGAAAGGCGCGCCGCCGAAAAACAGCGTCAATATTTCATTTTAGCGGGTTTTGTCTTGAGTGAGCTTTCTCCAGAAGAATTAAAGAAACGAGTGGCGATTGTCAAGCGCTTTCGTGAACTCCTCATCGCGCAACGGGAGCGGTTTAGCGTCTACCTTGAGACCCTTGAGAAGCAAAAAAGTATTGTGGAGAACGGCAATGCGGAGGATATACTTGCCTATGTTGAAATGGAAGAAAAAATGGTTTCCGACATTTTTTCTATCCAGAAAGTCATAGTTCCGCTTGAAACGCAGTACCGTTCCCACGTTGGCGTTGTTGGAGTCGCCAGCGGCTCCGATATACCGGAAATCCAGACAGCGCTTGAACGCCTCAGGGCGGAAGCAAACAACAAGGTGGAACAAAACCGCAGTTTGCTTGAAAAACGTCTGAATGAATTTCGGGAAGAACTGAAACTGCTTAGAAACAATCCTTATATAAAACGAAAAGGTTTATTTGCAAGTACAGAATTGGCGTCTTTTTTGGATATAAAAGGTTAGCGGGGGATTACCGGCGTGGCGGCGGCTAAAAATTTTTCTTCAGAACCTTTTTCAAAATAGGATATTGGAAAAGGCTCTTGACATAATTCCTTTCTTTTACTAGTATACTGTTGAAAAGGAAATTCGCTTCCAAAAGAAAGAATGGTTATGAACGAATATATTGTTCAGGCAAGATGCAAAATTAACCTTCACTTGGAAGTGAAAGGCCGTAGACCTGACGGTTATCATAATTTGGAGAGTGTTTTCGTTCCATTGGAATGGGGGGATATTCTTTCTTTTAATACGCTTGATCAGCGGTGTATATGCGATTTGCGAATGTTCTGGAATATACCCCATAGGAAACGGATGGAAACTTTTCACAAAACCTTTAGTGATATACCGGTTGAAAAAAATATTGTATATAAGGCGGTTTCCCTTTTTAGGGAGCGGACCGGCTGGGACATGGGGATTCGAATTGCGCTTGAAAAAAGAGTTCCGGTTGGGGCCGGTTTAGGCGGCGGGTCGGCTGATGCGGCGGCGACGTTGCTGACGCTTGACGCCTTGGCTGAAACGCGGTTGCCGTTTGGCGAGTTGTGTGAAATGGCCGCGGATCTGGGAAGCGATGTGCCGTTCTTTTTATACAAAACGCCGGCGTATGTTTCCGGGCGGGGAGATCGCATACAGGAGACGGCGTGTCCATGGAATTTCTGGGCGCTTTTGGTTGTTCCTGATTTTGAAAGCGACACCGCTTCCGCGTTCCGCGCATTGGATGAAGAACGGGAAAATGGCGGCGGTTTTTCGCTTGTTGACAATCTGAAACCTTCTCCAAGCGGGAAAGAGTTGACAGGCGCTTTGAAAGATCATCCTTCAAACTGGCGTTATTACAATGATTTTTTATCTTTTTTTCTAAAAGGAGAGCATAAAAAAGAGTATTCCATTATATTTGAAACGCTTAAGAACGGGGGCGCTGATTTTTATAGTTTATCCGGTTCCGGTTCTTGTTGTTTCGGCGTTTTTACTCACAAAGAGGCGGCGGAATATACTGAAAAAGCGCTGGGTAAGGTTAAAAATTTCGTTCAAATAATTCAATTCACCTCTTGCATTTTCTAAAGAAGTAGTGTATTGTGTATTTATGTTTTTGAAGGAGGTGGGTCATGAAGATTACCGACATCAGAATCCGTAAAGTATCCGGTGAAGGAAAACTCAAGGCGTACGTAACGGTTACTTTTGATGACTGCTTTGTGGTGCATAATGTAAAAATTATTGAGGGGAAAAGCGGGGCTTTTGTAGCAATGCCGAGCCGGAAGACCAGTTCTGGAGAGTATAAAGATGTAGCGCACCCGATTAATCCCGAATTCAGGGCGGAACTACAGAAAGAAATACTGAATAAGTATGAATCTGGAAGTGACGATCCGACTCTGGAAATATAAAAAATGGAACATCTAAAACTTCGGTTTTAGATGTATTCACTTGGGACGTAGGCAAGAGGTAAGCCACCGGGTTTTGGCTCCGGCATGCACAGGTTCGAACCCTGTCGTCCCAGATATTAAAAATTGATTTTTTAAAGTGCGATGTATCACGCTCCTTACAGGCGCGGTGGAGTGAAAATGAATAAACATTTGGAGAAATCATGAGCAAACTTGTATTGTCGGCAAAAAAAAGGGAGAAAAGCGGCTCTATTTTAGCTCGCAATCTCAGAAAAGCAGGGCGTATACCGGCGGTTATATACGGACGATCAGGAACGTCTGTGTCTATTGATCTTGACGCAAAAGAGTTTTCCGGCAACGTAAAAAACATCACCGGAAGCGCCATCGTAACGGTGGACGTTGACGGACAATCCTACGACGCTTTTGTGAAAGACACCCAGCGCAACATTTGCGATGGCAGCATTCTGCATGTTGATTTTTATGCGGTTGAGAAAGACATTGCCATGCGGGCGAAAGTTCACCTTCTGGTTCAGGGAAACCCCATCGGCGTGCGGGACGGCGGAACCCTCGAATTGCCTTTGCACGAGATCGAAGTCGAGTGCCTTCCCAAAGATCTGCCTGAGCGAATTGTGGTTGATATTTCCGAACTCAAAGCGAATCAATCTATCCATGTGCGCGATATTGCGTTGGGCGCGAATGTCAGGCTCGTTTCTTCCGGCGATCAGGTTGTGGCGTTGGTGAAATTCGCTAAGGCCGCCTCCGCCGCATCTGAAGAGGAAGCCGCGTCCGAAGCGGGCGCCGCCTCTGAAAAGAAATGAGGTTTTGTCGCAAAGCCTTTTTACATGAATGATTTTGAAAAGAAGATTGCCGGTGGACTAGGCGACTGGTCCGTCGGCTCTTTGTTTTTAATAGCCGTTTCAGGCGGCGCGGACTCTACGGCGTTGCTGGTTGCGATGGCTGGCATAGCCGGTGAACGCGGCTTTAAGTTGCACTGCCTGCATGTGGATCACGGCATTAGACCTGAAGCCGAGCGGCAGGGCGACGCGGAAGCCGTTGAACGGTTGTGCGCCCGCTTTGATATGCCGTGTACCATTGCGGTTGTTCCGCCGGGACAAATTGAACAGACCGCAAAAGAGCGGGGCATCGGTATAGAGGCTGCGGCGCGGCTCTTCCGGCGCAGGGCTTGGGAAAAAGAGTTGGCGCGTATCCACGCGGAACGGGTGCTGGTCGCCCATACGGAAGACGACCTTTTAGAAACCATATTGATGCGTTTTTTAAGAGGCTCCGGTCCTGCCGGGCTTGCGGGTATGAAACGAGACTGGCGCCCCACGCTTCGCCCCATGCTCTCCGTAACCCGCGCCGAAGTGTTGCGTTACCTTGAAGCGCAAAGCGTTTCCTTCCGGACCGATTCTACAAACAGCGATATATATTATTTGAGAAACCGTATCCGCCTTAAACTTATCCCTCTTCTGGACGCATTTTTTTGTGAGTCAGCGCAGGCATGGAGAAAGAATGTACTCGCGGGCGCTGAAACGCAGCGTCATGTCGCCGATTTTCTTGAAGAGGAAGCCGCAGCCCGCGTCAAGTGGACTGATGAGACAGGTGTCGGCGGGAAAGAGATGTCCGCGCCGGCGGATTTTTTTTCTTTACCGGAAATTGTGCGGGAAGAAGCCCTATTCAGGGTGGTAGACGATCTTAACCAGACGGAAGAAGCGCTCGCGCCGCCAGAAGCGCCGCCAAAACGTTCTGTGTTGCGGCTTTTCTGCCAAGGGATCAAGAATGCGGTCGAGACGGGCGCGGTGAGGATTTCAAAAGAGAAGGGTAGGGTGATCGTTGCGAGGCGGCGAAAATTGTTGGAAACGGGTTTCGCGTTGTTAATTCATGGCGGGCGCGATGCGTCCGAAGAACAAAAGTGCAGTTTGGCTCAGGGCATGTTGATTAAAAAAAACGGAAGGTATATAATAGGAAAAGTAAAAATCGAAGTGGGCGAAGGGCCGTTTCCCGCTGTGATCCATTCTACAAGCAACGGAAAAATAGCGGTCGATTATAGTGGAGGTGTCAATGGCTAATGATATAAATCGAAAAAACAAACCGGCTCCCGCAGCCTTGGTGTTTTTGATTGGGGCGTTTATTCTTGTCGGCGCAACTTTTTTTAGACCTGCGACGCCAACCGCGCAGGTGTTGCCGTATTCCGGTTTTATGAATCAGCTTGAACAAAAGAATATAGATAAAATTGTTATTCTTGACGACAGCATGATAGAAGGAACGCTCAAGAAAGGCGGTTCTTTTAAGACTGTCATTCCCTACAACGATCCCATGTTGTTGCCCAAATTGCTTGAAAACGATATTGCCGTGGAAGGCGGCTCATCCAGCAACCCCCTGTTGCGGATAGCGTTTGAACTGCTTCCGTGGCTTATAGGATTTGCCTTCATTTATTTTATGATGAGAAACATGCAAGGAGGAGGGGCTGGCGGCAAAGCGTTTCAATTTGGAAAGAGCCGCGCAAAACGGTACCAAGAGGGAGAAAAGAAGATAACCTTTGCCGATGTCGCGGGGCAGAGGGACGCCAAATACGAGCTTGAGGAAGTGGTCGCTTTTCTGAAAAACCCCCAGAAATTCACTAAAATGGGGGCGAAAATACCGAAAGGCGTGTTGCTTGTAGGTATGCCCGGCACCGGCAAGACTCTTATGGCGCGGGCGGTCGCCGGAGAAGCGGGCGTCCCTTTTTTTCACATGTCAGGCTCTGATTTTGTGGAGATGTTTGTCGGCGTGGGCGCAAGCCGGGTGCGCGACCTCTTTGACCAGAGTAGAAAAAGCGCCCCGTGCATCATTTTTATTGACGAACTTGATGCGGTTGGAAGGACTCGCGGCGCGGGATACGGCGGCGGTCACGACGAACGGGAGCAGACTCTGAACCAGATTCTTGTGGAGATGGATGGCTTTGACGCAAAAGAAGGCGTCATTATTCTGGCGGCGACAAACAGGCCGGACGTGTTAGATCCCGCGCTTCTGCGTCCCGGACGATTTGACCGGCAGGTGGTGGTCGCCATGCCCGATATAAAGGAACGGGAAGCCATCCTTGATATTTACGCCAAAAAGGTGTCGTTGGCTCAGAGCGTTGATCTGGAACGTATAGCCCGCGCTACGCCAGGCATGAGCGGCGCCGAAATCGCCAATCTTGTAAATGAAGCGACGCTATTCGCCGCGCGCAAAGACAAACCCGAAGTGGAAATGATTGACTTTGAAGAGGCGCGAGACAAGATCATCATGGGTGTAGCCCGAAAAACACTGGTCATTTCCGAGAAAGAGCGCAAGATGACTGCCATTCACGAGAGCGGGCATGCTTTGCTCCACTATTATCTCAGACATGCGGATCCGCTTCACAAAGTTACGATTGTGCCGCACGGCCGGGCGCTTGGCATGGCGATGTCCCTGCCGGAAGAAGACGTTTACAGCCGTACGAAAGGCTGGATCGAGGACAGAATCACCATTTGCTACGGGGGGTGGGCCGCCGAGAAAATCTGTTTTAATGAGACGACTACAGGAACCAAACAGGACATTCAGCAGGCTACGGAAATGGCGCGGAACATGGTGTGCGAATGGGGCATGTCCGAGGAAATGGGACCCGTTGCCTACGGACAGGAGGATGAGCCTATTTTCATTGGCAAGGAAATCGCCCGCCACAAAGATTACGCCGAGGAGACCGCGAAACGGCTTGATAAAGCTATAAAGAAAATACTGGATAATGCGCGGATTGTCGCTGAAAATATACTCTCCGAGCATAAAGATAAACTTGAAAAACTCGCTGATATGTTAATGGCGCGGGAGACTTTGACCGATGATGAAGTTAGGTTGTTGTTAGGATTGCCTCCGGGGGAGACGGCTTTTGTATAATTCTTGTGGAAGCTTCGCATTTTTAAAAAGGGCGATTTTTCCGCTCATGTTCTTATGCGGCGCGTTACGTTCGGCGCCGGTGTTTTCTCTTGATACGAAGGATGGCGACGCGGCGCTTGCGCAAAAGTATTTTGCGTGGGCGCAGGGAATGGTCGACGAGGGACGCTGGAGTGAAGCCCGCGCCGGGTTGGAACGTTCCCTTGACTTTGCCGATGTATCTTCGGACATCCCCTATCTATTGGCGCTGGCCCGTCTCCACGAAGGCGTTCCGCGTACCCTCGCGCTGGAGGCTGTTGAACTGGCGCTTGTTGCGGACAGGTGGCGGCGCTACACGGCTGAACAGGGAACGCTCTTGCGCGCGCGGATATTGGTTGGTTTGCGCAAATTCATGGCGGCGCTTGACGCCCTTGAGGGCGTTTCTGAAAGCGCTGAAAAAAGTGAAATTCAACTGTTAGCTCTTAAAGGCTTGGACAATCGCCCCGCCTTTGATGCGGCGGCGGGTTTCGCGCTTGACGTTTATCCGCGCAATCCCGTCTTTCTACGGATCATTTTCACCTATTTTGGCGCCGGATTTGCCGCCAGCGGCGCTGAAGGCGGCAAATTGCCCGAAAGAAACGAGAGAGAACTTGTATACGTTTGTTTGCGCAGACTGCCCCTGTTGATTGAATACGATCCAGAACTTGCCTATCTAGCGGCGCCGTTTATTCCCAATGTGGAGGATGCGAAGATTTTGGTCGCATCATATTTGGCTGCGCATGAGCCAAGCGGCGCTTCAATTCCTGCCGCTCTTTTTTTTGGGCTTATTGATGAACAATCCGCGCTTGAGTCGATTTTCGGCGTTCAGGTTGTTGATAAAGATGCGTTGCTTTCCGTGTGGAATCTTTGTACCGATGCGGGACGAGCCAGCTTGCGGCAACGGCTTCTGTCATGGACGGGCGTTATTACTGTAGACTCGGATAGAGACAGTGTCGTCGAAACGCGAACTGCTTATCACGTCGGCAGGATAGCGTCGTATATGGAAGATGCGGATCAAGACGATGACATGGAGCTTATTGTCAGGTTTGAAAACGGCGTCCCCGTAAGCGCGGAATCCGGAGCTATTACCGTACAGTGGGAACGGTATCCGGCGATTTTGTACTCTGATCTCAAAGGCGTCCGTTATTTTCCGAAGCCAAACGATTTCTTTTTTGAACTCTTACGCTTTACAGAGCTTGTTCAAGGAGGTGTGCTGTACCCGGAAAGAAATAAACGAGCGGTGATCCTTACGGAACGTATATTGATCGCTTCCGCCATTCTGCTTGAACGGGACAGTACGGGGTTTTCCGGCGCGAAAGAGCGCATAGAACTGGTACATGGGATTCCCCAGCGTGTTCGTGAGTATCTGGACGGAAAGATTATATCCGAAACAGCGTACAGACAAGGCAAGCCTTTTATCCAAAAGATCGATATTAATTTAGACGGTATTCTTGAAACGACGTGGTTGTTAGAGGAAGAGATCGCTGTGAAATGATGAGCGCGGCGGCGCTTTCGCGCATTTTGCGGGCGTTTGCGGCGTGGTTTTTATGAGTTGCCTTGCTTCTTCAAAAATTCCTTGTATTTTTCAGGATCAACCCTGAATGCCACAATCGGCGTCGTTTCAGAAGCCTTTTCAAGCGCGGCTTCCGCTTCCCTGATCAAGCGATTCGGCTCGACTTCATCACGGTCGCAACGGGAACTGACGCCTACAAAAAGTTTTAGATTTTGTTCGGGGTGTTTCTCCAGCAATGCGGCGCGGAATTCCGTCGACTTGGTAAACGCGGCTTCAATATCTGTATTCTGCGCAATGACAGTAACGCCAGCGTCGTCTTTTTCAAAAATCAGATCGCGGAGCACGAAGAAATCTATGGCTTCGGAAGCCAAGATGGGGAGTATCGTTCCGGACGGATCATCCGTTGCTTTTACGATAATCAGCGCCAGGTCCTGATTGAACGATTCGCTTCTGTACAACTCGTCTTCGAGCTTCCTTATCAGGCTTGTCTCCCAGTTGATTCCAAGGTCGGTATATGTAGGTTCATCTTCTTGTGGGAAAAGCCCGGCAAGCTCATCCTCGCTGATGTCGGCGCGGAGCGGCATGTTGTCACTCTCGGCTTGAGAAACAGGGGAGTGAAGAACCGGTGGTTCCGTAACTACTGATTCATTATAAGAATCTTGAGGGAGATCGCTGTCCTCCTCTTCAAAAATATCAGAAAAGCTGTCGTCGTCATCGCTTGTCGATTGCGCCGCGTGGCCGGTTTTGCCGCCCGTTGCGCCGGGAGCGTTGAAAGCGTCCTTCCTTTTATGTGGAGCGCCGCCTACAATAACGGGAATCGTATCCTTTACCAGAAGGTAGCGGAGCAACAGGGTTATGCAGGAGATGCAGAAACCCACCACCACTATGGCGAGCGTTTGCTTCAATATGATGATCAAGCTTTTATAATCAAAAAAATTATAAATGACTCTGATCGTTACATTCCGCTGATCTTCAATCGCAAGAGGCGCAAAAAGAGGCTTTTTTGAAAAACCAAGGATGTTTTTGAAAATCGGCTTGCCGCCATTCCATATAATGCCAGATTCCCGCAACCGTTCAAATCCATATTCGCTGGATGCATTTGAAATAATAGCCGCCTGTAGGGTTTTTGAAAGCTTAAGCGCATTGGTAACATTGGTTTGAAACCGCTCGCTCATAAAACTGCGGTTGCCTTCAGTTGTGGTATACGTAACAAGATCAGCGAATTCCTGTTGGGCAAGCGATTGTTGTCCGTTAATCATGTGGAAAATTCTCATACCTGCAAAGATAAGCGCGAACGCATACACTGCGATGCAGGCGAGCGCGATTATTAATGAAATATGATGAGAAATAAGAGAACTTTCAAGTGAAACTTCCACCGAAGTACGGGAGTCTTTGTAACGCATGTATATATTATATACAGGAACTACCGGATGCTCAAGTCCTCAATGCAAAAAATCCCTTTTTTCTCCATATAAGTTGCGATGCCGCCAATAATTTCGAGCATGGCCGCAGGATTGGCAAATGTCGCGGTACCTACCTGTACGGCTTTTGCGCCCGCCAAGAGAAATTCGAGCGCGTCATTTGTGCAGGCGATGCCGCCAAGTCCAATGATAGGTACGGCAACAGACTCGGCAAGCTCCCAAACCATTCTGAGCGCAATGGGACGGATGGCGGGACCGGAGAGTCCTGCGCTTACATTGTCGAACACGAGCTTACGGTTCTCAACATCTATGGCAATCGCTTTAAACGTGTTTACAAGGGAGAGTGCGTCCGCGCCCGCCGCTATACAGGCGGAAGCGACCGCAGTGATATCGGGCGCATTGGGCGAAAGTTTTACTATGAGCGGCTTATGCAACGCCTTTCGTACAATCCGCGCCACGTATGATGCGGTTTCTGGATCAAGCCCGAAAGCCATGCCGCCTGATGTTACGTTGGGGCAGGAGATGTTTAACTCCACCATGTCAACGCCGCACATGTCCAGAAGCCGCGCTCCTTCGGCGTATTCATCCACAGACGATCCCGAAAGGTTCGCAATGACAATGAGGCCCTGTTTTTGCAACTCCTGCACATAGGGCAAGTCTTTTTCAATGAATGCAGGGATGCCGGGATTTTCAAGCCCGATTGAGTTCATAAGCCCGGATGGTGTTTCATGCAGCCTCATGCCGCTGTTGCCAGTTTTTGGCTCAAGGGTGAGTCCTTTGGTGCAGACGCCGCCTAACGCGCCTACGTCAAGCAAGCCGGCGTATTCTCTGCCGTAGCCGAATGCGCCTGAAGCCGCGATCACCGGATTTTTAAATCGGATGCCGGCGATAGTCACGGAAATATCCGGGTTTTTCAATAGATTGTCAGGCAAAGATCACCTCCTGCGCGTTAAACACCGGTCCGTCGGCGCAGCAGCGTTTGTTGCCGGACACCGTTTTTACGGCGCAACCCAGACACGCGCCCACGCCGCACGCCATGTGATTTTCCGCGCTGATAAAGCAGGGGGTTCCCGCCTTCGCGCACATCACCGCCACCGCTTTAAGCATGGCGGTCGTACCGCAAGAAAAGATGGCGGCGTATGCTCCCACGTCTATGGCGTCCGTAATGACCCCCTTTTCCCCATCGCTGCCGTCATCGGTCGTAACGATGAGTTTTTGCGGGGGAACCGGAAGAGAGGTTATCATGCCGGTCAACTTTGGCGAAGCGGTGGAAAAACCCGCGTAGAAATGGAATGAAGGCGAGGAACGAGCCGCTAATTCCTCAACGAAATACAGGAGCGGGGCGCAACCTAATCCGCCTGATACAAACGCGAGGGGCTTTCCGTTTTGGGGCGTACGGTCAAGAAAATCTGACCAGCCGTTGCCGAGAGGTCCAAGCATGAATACGGTCTCGCCTTCCCGTGTTTCGGCAAGCTCTTTGGTGCCTGTTCCAATCTTCATAATAAGAAAATGAACGGCGTATCCATCATAATGAGCGACGCTTATGGGACGCCCCAAAAGGACCGAAGACCGCCCTGATTTTATGAGAAAAAACTGACCTGCTCTAGGCGGCGCGTTTTCCCACGCGACCGCCAGTCTAAAGGCGCCATCGTCAATGGGCTTGTTGGCGACAACCGTGTATAATCCGCTTTGTTTGCCGCTCATGGCGCTCCCTTTTTGCGTTCAACCGCTTCCCTAATCGCGTCTCTCATTCTGACGGCTTCGTTGCGCGCGGTTTCCGCCGCTTTACGGGTGTCCATCTGATTCGGGCCGCCGCCATCCGCCATCCATGCTTTGAGGATGGATCGCGATGCGTTTACCACGCCTCCGTTGCCGTTTTGCAGAAGCGCCGCCGCATCATCCGCAGCTCCGCCTTGAGCGCCGTAACCCGGTATAAGAAAAAAAAGATGCGCATATTTCCGCCTGATTTCCACGGCTTCCTCTCGTTCTGTACAGCCTACAACCGCTCCAAACGCGCCGTAGCCATATACGCCCGTGTTGTCCGCCGCCAAATCGGAAAGTCTATCACCAACCGCATGGTACAACCGTCCGCCGTTTTTTAATTCCTGATACTCAAAGTCCCTCATGCCTTTGTTGCTTGTCCGCATAAGCGCAAACGCCCCTTTGCCCGCGCTTTTGGCGTAGCGTAGCCACGGTTCAAACGAATCAACGCCCATGTACGGGGAGAGGGTGACGAAGTCCGCCTCAAACTCGCCCGCAAAATGAGCCAGCGCATATTGCTGAGCCGTATCCGCAATATCGCCGCGTTTGATGTCGGCAATGACAAGACCGGCTTTTCTTCTGATGTACCGCACGGTTTCCGCATATGCGGAAAGCCCCTCAAGCCCAAGCGCTTCGTAATAGGCTATCTGCGCCTTGTAACAGGCGCACACGTCAAAGGTCGCGTCAATGACCGCCTTGTTGTAGTCCAGCACGGCGGCCGCGCCGGAAACGGCGTTTTTCAACACGGCGGCAGGCAGGTAGGAAGGGGAGGTGTCCAGTCCCACACACACAACGCCTTTCTTTGCGACAGCTTCGTAAAGTTTGTCAATGTTGTACATCACGTCACCGAACCTGCACCCGCCAATTTCTGCCAGCGGCGAACCCCCAGCGTTCGTTCACATAATTGGAAAAGGCGTTCGCCTCAGTCTGAAAAGCTCTCCCTATATCGGGCCACGTGCCGGAATATTCATCCTTTTTCGGGAGCATCGCCCTGCGCCACGGGGAAGCCTCCAGGCGGGACGCCAAATTGCCGCCGAAATACCAGTACGCTTGGTTGGCGATCTGTTGCAGTACATGAGCTTGAAATTCGTTTTGCACCAAATAATTGTCCGTAATATCGTAATGTTGATAATCAAAGAAAGACAGTATGAAGTTCTTTGCCGCCGGTATAAGCGATTCATAGCGTTTTTTGGTGAAGGAGCGAAAATCCTCGTCAATAAAAAAAAGCCCGTGAAAACCTTCATGCGCCATAAACTGTTTGCGCAGAACATCGGAAGAGTCTCTTGACAAGGAGATGATCGCCCCGGAGCCGGCGCTTATCTTTTCGTTCGTTTCCCGTTTCAGAATCCCGTTTGCAAAAAGTATTTCTTTCAGTTCCAACTCTTCTTTTAAAAGCGGAAAATGCGTTGTTTCCGCGCGTTCAAAAAAAGCCGCCAGGTCTTCGGCGCGGTAATCGTGCGCATTCCAGCCATGCTGGCCTTCGAGTTCCTGATCCGGAACAAGCCTGCCGCGGTAGCCGGCTTTTTCCACAAAGAACGCGAGCCGCCTGAAAAGATTGTCCTGCACCCGGTAATTCGCCGTATCAAAGATAAGCAGGGATGGAAATCCCTGCCACTGGAAGACCTCATAACGGCTGTCCCGCCATTCACCCTGCCGGTAGGCGAGTACTATGCCCGGATCCGCCGGAATGGGGGCAAGGGGGAATCTCCTCTCTGGGGAGGCATCCAATCTCACCGTTCCCATGCGGGTTGAAACGCTTACCCTGAGCGGATACGGATTGGAGGGAAACATGCCGGGCGGTACGTAGAGTGAATTTCCTTGTTGATGGGGGCCTGTCCATTCAAAAAATATCTCGCCAGGCTCAACCGTGATTGTGTCCTCTCCGCCGGTTCTTGAATCAGAAGAATCGTAGAAAGAAGCGGCCGAAAGCTCGATCATTCCCTTAATTCTGAACGCTTCAGGCGGATCAATGAACCATGACTCATTACCTGTTTTGGTGTCATCCTGCCAGACAAAAGGCGTCGCCAAAAACGTCTTTCCTTCCGAAGAGGGTTTCCACGAGAAGCCGAACCAACGTTTCTTGATGTGCAAGGCTTTTATCTCAAGGAAGGAACCCGCTTCTTCTTTGGAAGCTTTTCCTTGCCGGGAGACAGAAACAGTGAATTTTTGGATGCTTGCGGCGTTGATCGGCGCCGCAAAGCGTATGCTATCAGGTTTTTGTTCGGTGATGAGAGATGCATCCAAAGGCAGATGCCAGTCAACCGTTCCCGTTTCCGCTCCAGCGCCTTCTATATGCACCATAATTTCGCCTTTAAATTGACCATGTATCGCGTAGAGCAATTCAAGAGAAGAATTGTTAGGGAATGACGCCGGCTCATCAAAAGAAAACTTCGTCTTGCCCTCTTTTGCAAGCGGAATGATTCCTGTCGCGCTTTTCTTTGAATACCCATAGAGGTTTCCGGCGTCAACCGCGAAACTTACGCGCCTCTTAAACGAACAGGATGAAAAATATGCTAATGAGAATATAATAAATAGAAAGAAAATCTTGTTCCGCATACTGTCTTGTATCTTAGCATGATTTTGACGATACATGCAATATGATAGATATGGAAGAAAAAATTTTTCTTGCGCTTATGCCCCACCGTGATTGCGGGAAAGGTGTGACAACGGTCAAACATTCGCTTCTTTCGCTTGATTTTTATGGAGCGTTTTCATTTCCCGTCGCAAGTCCGCTCGCTGTTCTTTCACATGCATTGACGAAAGACGAACTCAAGCGAATCGCGGTACAATTACGGGAAAATACGTTTGCGGAAGGGAGGAAGGGGATCATAACTGCTGGAGATTGGGGAACGGCGGCGCTCGGCGGAATTTTTTTTGGAGGTCAACGGCTTGATGTTCCGGTAGAACGCTTGTTTCAAGCAGATGCCGTATTTCCACGCGGCGTTGTTGTGGAACCATGCGCCGTTCCCTTGCTTGTAGAGGCTGTGATGCGTGGCGACACACCGGGCGGCGACGCGCCATGGGAAAACACTGAAGAAAAAAAAAAGCGACCTGCTGTGCAACCTGCGTCTTTTTCTTTTACCGCCGGATATGTGGCGAATCTTGCGTTGCGTCCGCTTCGCGATGACGGCTATTCGTTTGAGTGGCGTATCGGAGAACCGGTATGGATGCCAAAAATACGCCGCCTTTCAGCCGCTGGCGGCTGAAAGGCGGCGTTATGCATGAATCGGGCAACCCGGATTTGAACCGGGGACCCCAAGTCCCCCAGACTTGTACGCTAACCAACTGCGCTATTGCCCGTGTATATTTTACAGCATACCAAACCTATAAATTTTTGTCAAGCGCCCGGCGTCCATCCGCGCATCCGGTTTTTTCACGGCGAACACACGCGGTTCCGTCCGGTGTTTTTTGCAAGATACAAGAAGCTGTCCGCTGCGGCGAGCAGATCCTGCTTGCTTATGCCGGGTTGCGGGATAAGTGAAGCCACGCCGATGCTGATCGTGACGGATGTTGTTTGTCCGTCTTGCGTAGGAACCTCGGTTGATTGGACGCTTAACCGCAACTGTTCGGCAATATCCACTGCGGCTTCAAGCCTAGTGACGGGAAGCAGTATGCCGAATTCTTCGCCCCCGATGCGGGCGGCCATGTCCGCCGGACGCCTTGCCGCCGAGGAGAATGCCTTTGCCACTGTCTGCAAAAGCGTGTCGCCCTGAAGGTGTCCATAGGTGTCGTTGTACGCCTTGAAATGATCAATATCGATCATCATAAAGGAAAGAGGAGTTTCCTCACGATCAGCGCGTTTCCATTCCATATCAAGGCGGTCGTTAAAGTGACGCCTGTTCGGAAGGCCGGTAAGCTCATCAATTAACCCTGCCCTCGCAATATCTTGAATGTACTGAATGATGCGCAGATGGTTTCTGATTCGCGCTTTTACGATGGCTTCTTTGAACGGTCTGACAATGTAATCAACCGCGCCAAGCGCAAATCCTTTTTCTTCATCATCAGCATTGGCGCGGCTGGTGATGATGATGATCGGAATTGATTGTACCGCATTATTTGCCTTTAACTGTTTCAACACCTCGAATCCGTCCATTTCAGGCATTATAATGTCAAGGAGGATGAGATCGGGCTTCTCTTTTTTAAGAAATTCAATCGCTACCTTGCCGGAAGTCGTGAAAAACAACGTATATTCCGATGAAAGCATGTCGTTCAAGGCGGCGTGGTTCGCCAGATCGTCATCAATGATCAGGATGCTCCGTGTAGTTTCCGGTTTTATCGACGTAAGCGTCTTGTAGAGGTTGGCGCACTTCGAGACGGCTTCATCATAGTCCATCGTGTTGGCAAGCGAGAGAATTTCGGAAAGCTTGGCGTCGATTTCCGTATTGTAGGTGATACGCTCAAGTCTTTTTGTTATTTCAGTTATCTGTTTTGCATTATAAGTGGCGCATGCCTCGCCCAGCGCCTTGAGATCATAGGCAAGCATGTTGGCGGTCGTCAACACTTTAGGAGGAACGGACATGCCGGCGAGCGCTTCCGACACTTTCTCGTGAAATTCAGATATGCGCAGACAAAAAGAAGATGTCGCTTCTATCCACCAGTTGGCGTTTATGGCGTCGTTCCCGTCAGAAGCGATGATTAACTTTGAAGCGGCTTCCAATTTTTGGGCTTCATCTGCAAGGGAACGCATCCCGATAGTCGCCAAAGCGCCTTTGAACGCATGAGCGACCACCATGTAATTCCGCCAATCCCGTTGCGCGAGAAAGGCGTTGAGGGCGTTTTTCTTTTCTTCAAAATCCATGCAGAATTGTTGCAGCACCCTGAGGTACTTTTCCTCGCTGTTGCCAATGTAGAGCAACCCCTTGTCAACATCAAACCCTTTTACCTTCCGCAAGCGTTCAAATACAGGCTCCTCGGTGTCTGAGGCTTCTGGCTTCTGCAAGCTGAATATCAATTTTTCCTTGGGCAGCCATTGCGCAAGTAGGGCGTTGAACCGCTTCGCATTAAGCGGTTTGGAAATAAAGTCGTTCATGCCGGAGGTAATGAATAGGTCGCGCGTCCCGACGACCGCGTTTGCGGTCAGTGCGATAATGGGCATCTCCTTGAACCACGCGGCGTTTGGCAGTGGTTGATCGCCCAAGGCTCTGATAGCCGCCGTGACCTCAAGGCCGTCCATTTCCGGCATCATATGATCCATGAATACGAGATCGTACCGTTTCCGCTTCACCATTTCAATGGCTTGCGCCCCATTTTCCGCGAGGTCCGCCTTCATCCGGTGCGTATCGAGAAAGCCGAGCGCCACCGTATGATTCACCGGCATATCGTCAACCACGAGTATCTGTATGTTTTTCGTGTCTTTTGCAATGACAAAAGGCATGGCGCTTTCGCGTTTTTGAATTTTTTGGGGATCTCCTTGCGTCAAGGGCAGGTACACCCTAAATATCGACCCTTTTCCATACTCGCTTTCAACCTCAATCCAGCCATTCATCATATCCACAAGTTGCTTGGTGATGGCAAGCCCCAGTCCCGTGCCTGTGACGCCGAGGTTTCTTTTCTGATCAAACTGCTGGAAGGTGCCATACAGCTTTGGCATATCTTCTTTTTTGATGCCAATGCCTGTATCCTGAACCTGTATAATGAAACATGTGACGTCTTTCTTCATCTCTGTATACACGGACAGCGAAACCGAACCTCGGTGCGTGTACTTTATCGCGTTATTTACAATATTGGTGATGATCTGCCCGACTCGTGTCTCATCGCCCACAACCACATCAGGAATATCCTTGCAGATCGATGAAAAAGCCAGGTTCTTGCTGTTTGCAATGTACCTGAACATAGATGAAATATTATCAATGAGCGCCGGCAGGCTGTAATGCGTCAGACTCAACTCCATTTTACCGGCTTCGATCTTGGAAAAATCAAGGATATCGTTGACAAGAGAGAGCAGGGTCTTCGACATTTTTTTAATGTCTTCAAAATAGCCGACTTGAACATCGTCCAGATTGTCCGTCCGCATGAGATCGCTCATGCCGATAATGGTGTTCATGGGCGTACGTATCTCGTGGCTCATTTTTGCGAGGAATTCGCTCTTCGCCTTGTTCGCGCTTTCGGCGTTCTCTTTTGCCATGATAAGGTCGGTGTTGTCGTAATACAGACTGCAAATGCCGTCGTATTGTCCATTTTCATCCCACATGGCTGTTATTTTTATGGTGTAGAAACGCGGCTCATTCATACCTGGAAAGGTGATGGGTACGTCGTCTTCGGATATGATTTCGCATGTTTGCTGGCTGCGCTCAATCCACGTGAGCATCATTGCAATGAAAGCGTCATCGGCAAAGCGTTTATAGACTTCCTCTAATTTCAACCCGTTGATTAACCCAAAGTTGCCGGCTTGTATCTGCTTGAGAAAAGAAGTGGAACAATAGGCGATACGACAGTCTTTATCCATAAGCACAAGAAGCGTAGGCATGCTCTCAAGAAGCAGCTTCATGTACTTTTCGAGTTTTTTTTGTTCCGCTGTCTGTATATCTTCCAGCGTACGGTTTGTCATCATAGCGATTTCCAGCGTGTTTAACTGGAGTTGAAGCTTTTTTGCGGTACGAGTGAGGCGCTTGTTTTCAAGTTCCAAATTTTTTAATTTTTGGAAAACATCGTCTGTTGGTTCCATCCAATTCTCCATAATATTTGAAGATATCCACCGCATATAGCCGCAGAGCTGGCGGTTCACGCAATAAGAAAATCACGTCAATACGCATACTATAAAAGTAAAGTTATGGATATGGTTCGCCGACTTGCTTGATGCGTCCGGCGTCGGGCAAATTTCACCGCCTGAGTAACAGCACTGGAACGGTATAACGCCGTCAAGCGTATCGGAAACTATCTTCAACTCCGCAAGATAATTGGCTCCCATTATGATGCATCTGGTGATGCAGGAGTACATGAGAGCGCAGGAGGCTTTCCCTTGCGCGCGTAAATCCGCTATGCGCGCTACGGCGTCTTGCGTCATTTTCAGGACATCGTTCGCATCAAGCTTGCCAAGGGCGATGGTCGCGCCTATGGGTATTTCTTCACTGAATACAGCGTAACCTTCTTCGGTGATGCTGTATACGCCGCACGAAATGGTCGTATTTACACTGCTGTTTTTCAAATTGATTATAAAGGGAATCATATAGAGCGCTTCAAAATTCTGCGGCGCAAAACCCAATCTTTGGAGATAGTGGCTGAACGGCATGTCGTTTAGGGTTTTTACCACAAAGCCTTCGGCGTCCGTAACAACCGCATGTTGTTTTTTGATATTTTGCAACGAGATGGATTGCGTGAAAAATCGAGGTTGAACTTCTCCAAAAAGGAACACCATGCCGAATGTATCGGGAAACGCATCGCCGTTGTATATGGTCTTGGAGGTTGAAAAATGCGGCGTTTGATCATTTGCAAGCGTACCGAATACCGGAATGTCGTCTCCGCTGAGCCGTTTCAGCCGTGCGACCAACTCTCCCACTTTCATCAGCAATATGGGAAAATACGCCAATATGAGCGACGGTTTTTCGTTTTCATATTTGGATGCGCCTTTGCGGTAGGCGGCTTCTATGGGCGCGTCAATGCTGTCGGGCGTGATAGGATCCGACATAACCGTGGAAAACCGGACGTCATCGCTGACAAGTACCGCTACGCTTAACAAGTCAAAGCCCCTCTGTCCATTCACGGCGGTTCCCCACGTAGTGATGCCGATTGTGTCAAAATCAAGGCGTTTGCACAGCGCCTCGACAACACCGGTATCGACAAATTCGCTGTCGCACGTGATGAGTCCTACGCCGTTTTTCTTGATGTTATGAGGCATATCAAGTTGTTCGATAATCTCATTGTACGCAACCTCTATGTCATCGAGTTCCTTTGTATACGCTGTGAACATAGCAATCATAATTGGGAGGAATTATAGCACACGGCGGTAAAAAGAACAAGAGTGAACCCGGCGCAACTAGCAATTCTCAGTTTGCCACGACCACAAAGATGGAAGAAGAATACGAACCACACGAAAGGGACGTATCGCGGCTTGTTGTCTACGATTGCGACTGGGAATTTGCGCGCTTTCATACGAACCACATAAATCATGGTGTTCGTGTCGTTCGTGATTTTTAAACTGAGATTTGAAAAACGCATCAACAAAAAATGTTTTTGAAGCGTCTGAGGATACGCATAAAAATCCATCACATAAATTCAAACAAATCCGCGCCGCCAGCGTCCGGTTTTTGCTTGCGCAAGCGCTCTGCGCCACGTTCCACGCTCCGCGTCGCCCCCTGTTTAACCGCGCCGTTCCCAAGCAGCCGCTTCCACTCGTGTATCCGGTTAAGCGCGTCAAGCGGAGTGAGGGCGTTGATGTCCAGAGTCGCAATCTCGCGGATAATAGACGCTTGCCGTTTTGCGTCCGGGTCTTGGCCGGCGGCGGTGTTGGCGGCAGTGGCTGTTCGCGGCGCCGCCGACTGGGCGGAGACGCCTTGATCCCCCGCAACGCGCGTCTTTAGCGCCATTCTCAGCGCTGTTTCATCCGCTTGCAGGCGTTCCATGATGACTCTGGCGCGTTCAAGCGTTGGCGCGCTTAAACCGGCGAGACGGGCGGCGTGGAGACCGTAGGATTCCGACGCCGCGCCGTCTTTGAGTTTTCTCAGGAAAACGAGCCCGCCTTCATTGTCAATCACTTCCATAGAACGGTTCGCCACACGCGGATGCGTTATGGAGGAAAGCTCGTGGTAGTGGGTTGCGAAAAGCGTGCGGCATTGAATGGCGTCAAGGAGTTCCTCGCTTACAGCCCAGGCAATCGCAAGCCCGTCCTTCGTGCCGGTGCCGCGCCCCACCTCGTCCATGATGACCAAGCTTTTTTCCGTGGCCGTATGCAGGATGTAGGCGGTCTCGTTCATCTCAACCAAAAAGGTCGATTCGCCGCGGGCAAGATTGTCCGACGCTCCCACACGGCAGTAAATGCGGTCCACAAGCCCGACGCTCGCTTTTGCGGCAGGCACAAAACTCCCCATTTGCGCCATGATGACGATGAGCGCGGCTTGGCGGAGGTATGTCGACTTGCCCGCCATGTTCGGCCCCGTGATGAGCGCGAATGTAACGCCGTTCCGGTCAAGGTGTATGTCGTTGGGAATAAACTCGCCGTGCGGCAGATGGGACTCCACCACCGGGTGGCGGGATTCGGCGATGTGCAGATCGCATCCCTCATGCATCTCAGGACGCGACCAAAGCCGGAGTGTCGCGGCGCGGGCGAGCGACTGAGCCGCGTCCATTTCGGCGATACGTGCGCTTGCGGCCATTAATTCGTTCAAACATGCCTTTGTTTTTTCCCGCAACTCAAAGAACAGTTTTTTTTCAAATTCAATTATCTCGCCGGAAGCCGAGTTGATGCCGGACTCAAGGCTCGCCAGCTTGTCTGTGGAAAACCGCTCCCCGTTGGCAAGCCCCTGCCGTTTGAAAAAGTACTTTGGCACCTTTGACAAATGATTGTTGGCAACCTCAAAATAGTACCCAAGCAAGCGATTGTAGCGGATTTTGAGGGGAATGCCGGTCGCCTGCCGTTCTTCCTCCAGATACGCCTCAAGCATGCCGTGTCCGTTGTCCCGCAAGGCATGGAACTTGTCCAATTCCACGTTGTAGCCGCTCCGTATCAGGTTTCCTTCGGTAAGAAGGATGGACGGGTCTTCGCGCAAGCCGCGGGCAAGCATACCCCGCACATCATCCAGCAGGGCGCGTTGTTCTTTGGTGAAAGAGGACGCCGCGGCATGTTCAAATATGAAACCTTTGCACAACTCTTCAAGGGCTGAGAAAGAAACAAGCGCGTTCTTGATAGCAAGCATGTCTTTGCCATGCGCTTTATCCATGGCAAGACGGGACAAAAGCCGCTCAAGATCAGGCGTTTTTCCCAAAATGTCCCGTATGCGCTCCAAGGTCTTCTGATTGCGGTAGAGGTTTTCCACCATATCAAGCCGCCGGTTTATGCCGGCGAGGTTCCGTAGCGGCTGCAAAAGGCGGCGTTTCAGCAGGCGGCGCCCCATTGCGGTACGGGTCTCGTCAAGCGTCTCCAACAACGAGAACCGGATGTCTCCGTCTTGCAAGTTTTTGATAAGCTCCAGATTGCGCTGACTCGACTCGTCTATACACACGAATTCACTATCGCTATAGAGGCGGATGGACGCAATGTGGGGAATAACGCCGTCAGAGGATGCGCCACCTGTAGTTTCATCAAGATAATCAAGCAACGCGCCCGCAGACAGCGCCTCCGGAGAATCGTCGTCAAGCCCGAATCCTTTCAAAGAGCCGAACTGCCGCTTGAGCCGCTTGACGCTTCGTTCCCGGTCAAAGAGCCAGTCCCCCCAGCGGTTGATCACCATACCGTTTCGCTCCTCAAACACAGCGGCGATGGCGTTGTCATGAAGCAACGATTCCTGGACTATGATTTCCCGCATTTGAAGGCGTTCAAGCTCTTGCCGTATTTTGTGCGCCGCGTCCTTGCAATCAAAAGAAGTGGCGTAAAAGTCCCCTGCGGAAACGTCAATATAGGCGAAAGAAAACACGCCGTCTTTGCCGCCGCCGTTTTTGCGGCATAGACACGCAAGGTAGTTGGAAGCTCCCTTGTCAAGGAAATCTTCATCAATGATGACGCCGGGTGTAACCACCTCCACCACCTTGCGTTCAATGAGGCCCTTGCCCGGCTCGGTAATCTGTTCGCAAACAGCCACTTTCTTTCCCAGTTTTAAGAGGCGGGCGATGTAAGAACGCGCCGCGTGATGCGGCACCCCGCACATGGGGATATTGTTTCTGCTCGTAAGCGTGAGGTTGAGCAAGCCGGAGACTTCCACCGCGTCATCGGCGAACATCTCGTAAAAGTCTCCCAGTCGAAAGAACAAAACCGCGCCTTTCTGTTCCTGTTTGATCCTGCGGTACTGATCGAGCATGGGCGTTTGAACATCTTTCATTTGTCTTGCCTGTTTTTTCTTATAGGAGACTCTGATCTGAGCGACCCGCTACCGTTTTGAGCGCAGATTTTCAATAAGTTTTTGCGTAATATCCACCGAAGCGCTGTACCAGATTATCCCCTGCATCTTAATATCAAGCACCATGGTATAGCCTTCGCTTTCAGCGATGTAACGGATTTCGTTATTCACCTGTTGCCAAAAGGCGTTGGATTGCGTAAGCTGGGTTCTCTGATACTCAAGCTCCGCGCGAACCGTCCTCTCGTACTCCTGCAAGTACTCCTGCTGCCTAAGGACCTCGTTTCTCAACCGCAACGCCTCTTCCGTATCCCCCCTGTTCTGGGCTTCGTACAACGACTGTTTCAGAGCCGTAAAAGCTTTTGCTTTTTGTTCCAAGTCTCTTTGAACCTTGGTTTTCTGGTCTTCATAATCCCGATACGACTTGGAATCTCTAAAAAACGCCGTAGTCACCTTCTCCAGATCGACTACCGCAAAACGGGTGAGTTGCTGCGCTTCCGCCTGCGTAAGCAATGCGGCGAAAAGCAAAAAGGACGCCAGCCATTTTTTCATGCATTTACCTCTTTTCTTCTGACTTCTTTATCCCTGCGTGATCGTCCAGCGAGGCGGCGCCTCGCTGGACGCCACCCACAGGCCGCGTTTCTGGACGAATTTCCAAAAGAGCGAATTATCCTGGGTCAACTCGCTCTTTCCTTATTAATCTATCTTCAAACGTGTTTTTTTTCAATACAGGCAAGAGGAAAAACGGGCTTTGGATCGCTTTTCTCAACGCTTTTTAAAAAACCCCGTCACATCAGAATGGTTGAGGATCATAAACGGCGTAAAAACTCACGGAAGAATGATGCGCACCATAAGGCGCCAGACAGTCGGCTTGCCGGGAAGCGGTTGCTCCAGCAAGGCGGATTTCCCAAAAATGTCGCTCCGCGCATTTTGGGAAAGGCTCGTGTTTTAAGACATATTTATGAGGCGGCAAGCCTTAGAAAAAAACGGCAGGCGCCAAATTTCTCGATAAATGTTTATCGCTAAATTCGGCGCTTGAGGATATTTGCGTTACCGTAGCCCTTACGGAGAGGCGTTAGCCCCGAAACGCATACAGATTTGTCGTATAGCAAAGGACAAACAACGGCGGCTGGCTTATCAAGATTATTAGGGGAGGAAATAAGCCGTGATAAAACAACCAGATTTTTATCATCTGAGACTTTTGATGAGAAGGCGTAGTGGAAGAAGGTAAAAAAGTGGCGCGGGCGTACGGACATGAAGAAGCTCGCCTGATATTAACAGTGCGATAATAGAGAAACCGTATATGGATGGGAATGAAATCGTCTGCTGGCGTTACGGTCATAAGAGAAACAGGGCAATGAAAGGGAGCAATTCACCGACGGCTTTTTATGTGGCGGAAAATGAGAGGGAAAGCCTGCGGGCGCCAATTGGACGCCGGGTTATAGCCAAGAGCGAAGAAAATATAAGGATGAGAAGAGCGGAGAGACAAAAAGAAAAAGCCCGCTTGCAAAGAACGAAATGACACGGGAGATGATACGGCGGTATAAGCGAAACGTGGTGGAATGCAAGCGTATAACGACGGATTCGCGGCGTTCATCTGCGGAAACCATGAGATGTATCAATAAACGGAAAAAGGCGTTCATATTTGAGATGAAAGAGAGCCGGGAAGCGACAACGAGTGAGGAGGATCGGGAGAAAGGTCAATTTTAAAGGTTGAATCAGATAAAAGCGCCGGAAGAGGGGGCCTGTGAAAGCGCGGATAAAAGATTTGCAGTTTCCTGCGATGTTATTCAAACGGGTCTTTAGAAACAAAGACGGAACAGAGGGGATGCGGTTTTTGGCGTCGAATGACGAAACCTAAACAGACGGCCAATATAAAACACTCTGCAAAAAACGGCGGGATGTGAAAGAGTGTCACAAAAGTCTTAAACAAAATGCATCGATAGGCAATTCGCCAGCCCATAATGAAAAGACGCAAAGCGGCCATATTTGCGGCGCTATATGGGTATAGCGACTTGGAAATATTGAAACTAGCATCTGGATTTATTCATTTTGCGATAAAAACAAAAATTTATATGACTGCGATGCAAACCGCTATGACAGCTTTTGGGGGTCTTTGGAAACACACGGAAAAACTTGCTTTTGCGTAACATGACGTATTAAATAAATAAAGCTGGTAAATATTGGAATGATGAGAATGTTAAATTAATTGAAAAGATTGTTGTTATTACTCGATTAGAAAAAGATGATAACATTAATCTAATTGAAAATAAAAGTGGAGTAAAATTCATTGTATGCCGGATAATCGGGATATTTGCGTTATTGGCGGCGCAAAAATCTACAAATGCAACGGGTTGCTGGCTGTGGCGGAAGGTGGCGCCAGCCAAAACAATCCAAATGTAAACGCAGAAGTGTCCGTCATCTTTATAAGACAGCAAGCGGCGGACAACGGGTTTTGTGGTCTGCTGTCTGGCCGTTGCCGACTGCTGTCTTTTTTTATCTGCCGTCTGGCATGTTGTGTTCCCTGTATTTGTTGGCTGTCGCTTGTAGCCTGTAGCAGCCGCTTGTGGCTCATGTAGTGTATCCGCGTGTCTTCGTCGGTTATGGACAGATCATGTTTGCGGCGCCAGAAATCCGGCTGTACGGGCAGTTGCTCCAGTTTGTCGTAAAAATATTTGCGGCCGCGCGCCGCGACTTTCAGATCGCGGCGCGGGTTGAAAATCAGCCCAAGGACTTGAGCGCCTCGCGCAATTCTGGGTCCTGCTTGTAATAGTGGTCTTCCAGTTCCTGCGGCGATAAACCTATGAGTTCGTGGCTCATGTAGTGTATCCACGTGTCTTCGTCGGTTATGGACAGATCATGTTTGCGACACCAGAAATCCGGCTGTATGGGCAGTTGCTCCAGTTTGTCGTAAAAATATTTGTAGTCATGCACCGCGACTTTCAGATCGCGGCGCGGAATGCCTTTCTCAAGAATGATCTCGGCGAGAAAATTCACCGTGCGCCCTGAATCGAAAATATCGTCAATCAAAAGCACTTTGTCCCCAATGCGAAGATGCGCCGGATCGTATGTCCAGCCTTCCACTTTTATATTTTCCGAAGCTCGGACATCGGTGTAGGAACGGGCGACAACCGCCGCATAGTACACCGGTCTGCCGCTCTTGCGTATCGTCTTGAAATATTCGCTTATTACATTCCCCATATAGGCGCCGCCTCTCAGGGAGACGTAGATGACGTCAGGAATAAATCCCTCGTTGCAAATACGGCAGGCCAGCTTAAGCGCGTTATTCCGCACCACGTCATAGGGAAGAAATTCTTTGTACATAAAAAGCCTTCTTTTAATTAAGATTTATTGACATTTCGCCGATTATAAATTATCGGCGGTAAGACGGTGCGGAACATGAGATTCCGGCTTGATGATACTCATTGAGCCATCCCAGACATCCAGCCGCACCGTCTTTTTTATAACTACGCTACACGTATAGATATATGTTATACACAATATGGGATGATTTTGCAACACATGAAGCGCCGCGCTTCCTATTGTCATAATTAAGAAAATAGTAGATAATAACCCATGTTTCAACCCTTAAAAGCAACGAAGATCGCCATAGCGGTTCTCGCTTTCTTCGCGGGCGCATCTATGCTGTGTACGCAACGGACGCTTCTTGCGCAGGACAGCCCTGACGCAAGCCGGCGAAACGACAGGTTGACCGATAGGTTTACCATAAAAATAGCCGTTTTAGGGCCGGGAGACGAAGTTTTTTTCTGGTGGGGACATCTTGCCCTCATTATAGAAGATAGTGTTACGGGCGCCCAGACATTCTACGATTGGGGCGTCTTCTCCTTTGAGAGTGAAGATTTTTTCAAAAATTTCGCTTTTGGCAGGCTTATCTATTTGTGCGCCGCGTCTTCCGCCAAACGCAACTTTGACCGGTATATCCAAACCAACCGCGATATAGTAGTATACACGCTCGATCTTTCGCCTGAAACAAAAGAAGAGATACGACGGTTTGCGGAAAACAACATCCGTCCTGAAAATCGCAACTATTACTACCACCATTTCAAAGACAACTGTTCGACCCGCATTCGGGACATTCTTGACATGGCGGTGGACGGGCAGTTCAAGGCGGCTTTCGGCGACGCGTCCGGACGGTATACGTTGCGCCAGCATGTCAGACGGCACACCTGGTTCTCGCCGTTTTTCGACTGGTTTCTCAATGTTCTCATGGGACAGGACATTGACGTTCCTCTCACCGTGTGGCAGGAGATGTTTCTGCCTGCCGAAGTCGGGAGCCGCATCGCCGATTTCACCTATGTTGACAAAGACGGCGCCACGCGAAAGCTGGTGTCTTCCGTTGAGACGCTTAACAAAGCCGTCAATCGTCCGTCGGTTCTAGACAAACCGCGCAGACAGTGGATCCGCGAGTTCGTTTTGGGTGTTTTTATCGCTTTTTCACTCGTTTTTTTCGATATGCTGCAAAAAACCAAACCTCGTCTGGGGCGATGCTTGTGGGGTTTGAGTCAAAGCGTTCTGGGGTTGTTTTTTGGCGTTGTAGGGCTTATTCTCTTTTTTATGACTTTCTTCACCAATCACGATTATACGTATCACAACGCGAACATCATCTATATGAATCCGCTTTGGTTCATAGCCGCAGTGTCGGGCGTCATCTACGCTCTTGCCAAGTCCGAGAAGAAACGCTTTATAACGCTGCATATCCTTCGCGCCTTTTGGACATATGTGTTTTTAGGCGTCCTCCTCACCATGGTTATAAAGCTGTTTCCCGGCTTTTACCAGCAGAATCAGGTTACGCAAGCCTTGGTGTCGCCCTTTGCGTTTGTATTGAGTTTTGCGGGAGGCTGGATTAAGCGGACGGCCAAGCGTGAGCCGCTTGACTGCAAATAGCGGACTCCAGATAAGAAAAGCCGTTCAATGAACGGCTTTTACGGTAAAAATCTTACTTGCGGGTAAGCTCGGCGATCAAATCGACGACTTGCTGTCCAGCTTGGGCTGTGGAAATCCGTCCATAGGCCACATTTTGGGCGATGGTGTAGAGCCGGCTGTTCCACTGGGAATCGCCGGGCATGTTTGGATCTCGAGCCCTAGTGTGGGCGCCGGCTATATTCAGGTACGCGTTCACCTTGTCGGTTATGGGAGACGCGGGAAGCGCAGCGCGGGCTGCGGAATTAACCGGAGTTCCCGGATCCGCTCCCATAATTACCCACACCGAAGAGTCGTTTACACGGTAGTTGATGAACCTGGCCGCAGCTTCGGCGTTTTTGGAGTTCTTGTTAATCGCCATCATCTGGCTCATCTGACCCCACAATCCGTTGCTTGCCGCCGCATTGGGAAGTTCGATCAGATCAAGCGTGTCTTGTGTGGCGTTTTGATAGTTCAAAAGTTGGTTTGACCAGATGATACACACAGCCACCTTTCCGGCGATCAAAGAGGAACTGGACTCGTTGGTTTCGGGATAATCCGCGGCGGTCGCCGCGTCAGGGATGTAGCCTTTCGCCCGCCAGTCAGCCCAGAGGTCAAAATACTGCTTGGCGCTTGCCGCAGTAGTGTAGGATTGTTTTCCGTCCCACATTTTAGTGCCATTCTGCCCCTGCCAATAACCGAAAAAGACGGACTGATCCGAATTGGCGCTATTGTCGGCCAAGGGATACACGCCGCCGGGAAGTTTCGCTTTAACAGCCGCAAGCCATGCGTTAAACTCAGCCCATGTCATAGACACCTTGGGAAGGGCCGCGCCTGCGCGTTCAAGCAGGGATTTGTTGTAAACCAAGGCGGGCATGTTTGCGGCCAGGGGCAGGGCGTACAGCTTGCCGTTCACCGTTCCTTCCGTAATCGCGGATTTATCCACCTTGGATGTATCAATAACGCCGCTTTTTACAAAATCGTCCAAGGGCAGTAGCACGGACGAAACGTCGTTGACGTTGAGATTCGAGAAGTCGCCTCCAAGTTGCACGATGTCCGCCGCGTTGCCGCCGGAAAACTGGGTTGCGAATTTGGTAAAATGATCGCCTGTTCCGGGCGCCGGCTCTGACGCGACAATGATCCCCGTCTGTTCGGTGAATTTGTCGATGATCAACTGGTTGTTTTTGATTCGCGTTTCAGAACCCCAATATGACCAGCGCACCGCCCCTTGAGCGGCGCCCGCTTTCTGGGAGTCGCCGTTCGCAAAAACCGAAGATACAATCACCGTGAGGGTGATAACCGTTAGTAAAACACGTTTCATACTTTCCTCCTCATTTGGAAACGTAATAAAATTATTCGAAAATCTCATTTTCCGAATAATTTTTTTATGAAAAACCGCAATTTCGCAACCGGTGAACCGTTGGTTCATGGCGAGAAATTGCAAGACTTATTCGGCTAAAGTCCGCGGCTGCCAACCATGTTGTCGAACAAGTCCAATGATTTATATCAAGGGCATGGCGTTATGCCTGCCGCTTAATACCGATTCAATTAGGAGCCGCGCAAAAATAAAATGCAGGCATTTTATTATAATTGTTTACACAATAATGAAATAACATGACAAAAACGTCATGTTATTTCTGCGCGGGTCCTTACCCTTTTATTCCCGTAGTTGCGATGCCTTGAACAAAGTGCTTCTGCAACGAAAAAAACAGAATGAAACAAGGCGACAGAGACAACACCGACATGGCGAACATCGGCCCCCAAGAAGAGGCTCCAGAGGAATCCAGGAACAGCCGCAAGCCCATAGGAACCGTGTATTTTTCAGGCGAATTGAGGTACAACATCTGCTTAAAAAAGTCGTCCCATGTCCACAGGAATGTAAATAGCACGGTTGTTATGATGGCGGGAACGCTGAGCGGCAAAACGATGCTCCAGTATATGCGGAGTTTTCCGCACCCGTCAATACGGGCCGATTCGTCCATGTCTTTAGGCAATCCGCGGATGAACTGCACCAACAGGAATATAAAAAAGGCGTCTGTGGCGAACAGTTTGGGTATGACGAACGGCAGGAAGGTGTTGATCCAACCGAAACTGCGGAACATAAGATACTGGGGAATGGTGGTGGCATGTCCTGGAAGCATCAGCGTCACCATCATAAGGGCAAACCATAATTTGCGTCCCTTGAATTCCAGCCGTCCAAACGCGTATGCCGTAAGCGAACAGAAAATCGCGTTAAAAATAACGCACAGGATGCATATAATGAATGAATTGGCAAAGAAGACGTTGAAAGAAACTATGCCTATCCCCTCCCAGCCTTTTGCGTAATTCTGAAGCGACCATGTTTTGGGCAAGAGGCTGGGATCGCTGAAAATTTGCGAGCCTTCTTTGAAGGACGCCATGATGAGCCAGACAACCGGATAGAGCATCAAACATCCCAAAAAAATGATGATGAGATTCGTCATACTCGCAGTGATAAGTCTCGCTGTTTTTCTCTGCATCTCAGTCTCCTTCGTAAGACACCATGTAATTGGAAATCTTAAAGGTTACTGCCGTCAATACCGCGATAATGACAAGCAACACCCACGCCATAGCCGCGGCGTATCCCATATGCCCCCAAGCAAATCCGTGGAGGTAAAGGTACAGGCTGTAGAACATAGTCGAATCCACCGGCCCTCCATTGCCGCCAGATATAATGTACGCTTGGGTGAAGGCTTGGAACGCGCTTATCATCTGCATAACCAGATTGAAGAAAATAATCGGGGAAAGAGCCGGCAGGGTGATATGAAAAAACTGCCGCATCTTGCCCGCGCCATCCACGCTCGCCGCTTCGTAGTATTCGTGCGGTATTTGTTTGAGTCCCGCAAGGAAGATGATCATGGGGCTGCCGAATTGCCACACGGCCAGGATGATGAGGGTTCCCAAGGCGTATTCCGGGGTTGAAATCCACGAGGGCGGATCCGCATACCCAATAGTCCGCAGGATGGCGTTAATAACCCCGTCACCAGAAAAAAGGCGCCGCCATAACACAGAGATGGCGACCGAGCCGCCGAGCAAGGTGGGAATGTAATAGACCGTCCGGTACAGGGAAATGAGCTTGAGCTTCTGGTTCATCAGTACAGCCACCAACAACGCGAACATCAGCTTCACCGGCACGGAAACAAACACAAAGTGGAGCGTGACAAACAACGAGTTGAGAAATCGCCCGTCATGAATATATCGCTCATTGCCTGAGAACATCACGAAGTAGTTCTTGATTCCAACCCATCGGGGCGCTTCCAGAATATTGTAATCTGTGAAAGACAGGTATAGGGAAAACGTCATAGGATACACCGTAAGCGCAAAAAATCCAAGCAACCACGGAATTAGGAACGCATACGATGACGCCTGCTCATAAAGAACCGCTTTTATACCCGGCATCGTCGATTTTTTCCTCATAAACCCTCCTCAATTGTTACCGGCTAGTATTCACCGCCGGGTTTTGGGATACTATCAAAGCGCCGCCCGCTTCTTTCACCTCAATAAAAGACGCCCGTTCATGGGAATGAATGTTCGGCGAATGGATCGCCAGACGGAGTGTACCGTCAAAATCACGGAATATCATCCCATGCCCTCCGTCCGCCGCGTAGAGGGGAGCAGCCTCCTGCTTCCACGGCCCCCGAAGCGTTCCGTCTTCTGAACGGGCCGCGCCGAGACAGTAATTGCCATCTTTGCCGAAAGCGGACCACAGCATGAAAAGCGTTCCGTCTTGGGCGCGGTGCATAAAAGGTCCATCGGTGACATAACTGCCGGGAGCGCGGACGGGCAGCTCATACGACCATGGGGCATCGCTGGAACGAAATAACAGGCGCGGCTCCCCGTCCGCCTGCCGCAAATCATCCGTCAATGGCATGGCGCATATCTCACCGTCTCCAACTTGCCGCCATTCGTGGCAGAACACCATCCACGGCTTCCCTTCTTCCATAAAAAAGGTGCCGTCAAGACAATCCCACTCATCCGGGGTTATATTCCCCGATGCGCCATACGCATTGAGGCTCCACGGCAAATATGGTCCCATGATGTCCGCTTCGCTTTTTAACGCCGCCGTACCTCGCCGTCCTTTTTTAGGCAGGAATGTGGCGAACATATAATAAGCCCCTTTATAAAAGTGGACCTCCGGCGCCCAAAAATTCTTCACCGACCAAAAACCGTCCGGGGGTCTAAAAGCTGGGAACGGTCCGTCAAACTCATGAAGACTGCCCATGCCGATATACATGTCAAATCCCACGCCAGGAAAACGCCATATATCCTTATCGGTGGAACCGAAAAGGTAATAACATCCATTCCACGGAACCACAAAGGGATCCCGAATCTGTATATCTTTAATATGGAGCATATTTTTCTCTCCAAACAAAACGATATTCTTCAGTATAAGGCGGAAAAGAGGGAACGCTAATCAATTATTGTGGACTTTTTATCAGAAATTGCGCTGTTTCAATACTCCGCAACGCAAAGCGCTCACTCTGCGGCGGGCAAAAGGAAACCGGCGCGGACGCCCGTTCGGGAAACCCGCGCCGCACACTTTTGGCGGTGGACGCCGCGGTGTCATACGCCGCGGCGTTACGGCGTTAATTGCGTTTAAACTCATGCGTCGGATCAATCCAGCAGATCAGCCGTTCATAATTTTTTCCGCTCCCTTTCGCGTAATAATGCAACTGGAAGCCGATGTTTTTAAGCGGATCCGTCCAAACCACGATAACCGCGTCAGGCCAGACAGTATAGGCGCTTCCCCAGTTGTCTTCCACTTTATCCAACAAATCTTCAATTTCAGCCGCATTTTCCACGATGTTATATGGATAGGACTTTCCGTCCAGTACTCCCCAATACCAGTTCTTATCTCCAGTCTCTGCGGAAGGCTCGCCGCCCAAGGTAACCTGATTAGCCGAAAACGAAAGAGTGGTTTCAGGATTTATAGCGTCTGACCAGCTTGAATCAGAAATGGAGACTGCCGGATCATCTGGATCATCTATCGGACCGCCGCTGTTATCGCAGGCGATAAAAAACACCCCTATGAAGCCCGCAAGCAATAGGGTAAACAGCAAATTTCTTTTCATCTTGCATACTCCTTTATTTCGCCGGATAATACGAACCGGCCCATGGCCACGGCATCATAACCGGGAAGCCGCCGTAATGCCGTTCGTAGGAATTGGAACCGCCGGTTACCAGAACATCCTCAAAGAAGGGATCGTGGTTCCATGGATACAACTGCGCCGTATCGGTTAAATAGGTGGGATCCGCGCCGCCGTTAAAATACCAGTTCATATAGAGGGACTCGTTTGCCCGCTGCAACCCCGAAACCGCGCCGTGCGGATCGCCCACATAAGCCCATGTGTGATAGTTGAATACCAGAAGGTTGTCTATGCCCTCCTTGTCTATGGTCGTCCCGCCCGGCGTCGCGGCGGACGCGCCCAGATCAACAAGTTTGCGGTATACAATCCGCGCCCCCTGGAAAGCTATGGCGTCCTGTTCGGAGCCGTCATTGAAGTCGTTGATGACGGCGCGTTCAATGACCGACCGAGGATACATACTGGCGACCAGTTCATGTCCGTCATAAGGCAGGCGCTGGGCGTAGCCGTGGGAGAAATCGCCGTTTGCGTCAATACCCCGCAGTCGCTCGTAGTAGTTGAAGAGGGTAAGGAAGCGCCGGAAAATTTCGGTGGCTCTGCCGGGATTTTTCATCACATTGTCGCCGATTAATTCACCTCCCGCAGAATTCCCGTTACCCCAGGAATAGACCGTGCCGGCGGGATTGTAGCGCCATGTCTGGGGGCCGGTGGCGCCCGCCGCGCCGGGGATGGCGACCTTAATCCGCTCGTCGTAGAGGGCAGCCACAAACGCGTACTTGCCGTTGATTGAGTAACCGGTAACGGCGATTTGGGTTTCGTCAATAAAATCGCCCAGTTTCTCAGTTGACTCCTGTTCCGCGCCCACCGTAAGGGTTACAGTTACCGTGCCGCGATCCGTAACAGGCACCCACGTCCCCTGCTCATTCTGATGCTGAATGGTTAGACTGGGCAGGGTGTGAGTCCCTTCCGCCTGTGAAGGAACGGGAGAACCCGCCTGAAGGTACAACATGACAGCTTTACCCGCCCCCTGCTGTACGGAGACGGTATCCGCTCCTTCCAATTTACCTACCTGCCACCATGTACGGGTATCAGGTAAAAAGGCTTCCCACCCCGGCGGTCTGGTATCCCCATCAAACGTTATACGGTCTTTTAGGGTAAAGGTTGCTTCCGTGGTTGCGTCGCCGTCAATCGTAATGGAGAGGCTTTTGCTCGTTATCGGTACATTCTTTGCCGCCGCAAGCGCGTCAATAGCCCGCCACGCGCCCCAGGCCGCGCCCATTTCGTTGCTTATTTCGTAGCGCTGCCCCCGCGAGCCATAGGGATAGAACTGCCGGAAGGTGCCTGCCCTGACAGGATTCCAGGGTGTCGCCCGGTCATCACTGGTAACCGAACTGGGAATAGCCATTACCGCAATACCGTTCTCGGTAAATTCCGGCTGATTGCCGTCAAAGTTCAGAATAACCGGAACCCTTTTTCCTGATTCCGCAGCCGGTTTATAAACATTGAAGGTGAGACTTGCACTTCCCGCTTGGGCCGTCGCGCCTGCGGGAACGGAAGCTTCTGTCCCTGCATACGTAATCGTGGTTTCAACGGCATAACTGGCGGGAGAACTCGAAACCTGCATCGGCGGCCTGTTTGGGTAATACCAGGGCGCAGGTTCCCAGTGGGGGCCAAAGCCCGGCGCTCCGCTTACTTTTGTTACCGTAACGGTTGTGGGAGCGCCCGGTTTCGGCCCATACTCGTAAATCGAAGCCAACTGGCGTATCTCCTCGGCCCGTTTTTCCCAGTCGTCCCCGCTTTCCACTACCTCGCCCGGAGTTTTGCCTTCAAAATTAGTTTTGAATACCAGAGGATCGGGAAGGGTGTTGGTAACCGGATAATCCATGGCCGTCGCGCCCAAAGGATCGTCCGCCGCGATTAAACCCGCGATGGCCGCCTCTATGGACTGGGCTTTGGTTTTTATCTCCTCTTGGGTCGCCGATGCCGCGACATGCTTGCCGCCGTCTTCGGTTAACAAATCCCTTCCGGTTTTCACGGCGTTACTCAGCGCGGTCCATGTCGCGGCGCTCCAGTTGTTCTCCACCGAAGTTCCGGTTCCGGCATATCCCTCGGTACCCGGCAGGTTGGCGTCAACCCAGCGGATCGCGTTGGCAAGCATCCAGTCGCTTTTTACAAAGGCAGTCTGCCCATCATGCCCCGTAAGTACGATGGCGCCCCAGTCTAAATTGCCGTCTCTGCTGCTGAAGCGATAGGAATTGTCTTTGTGGCTCCAGTAGGTGCGGGATATCCGGGCGGTGTCATCCTGCGGCGCGTCACTGATCATCACGTCCACGCCGAAGGCCGTACCGTTGGCGGGTTTCGCGCCGTAAATCTGGAGGGCCAGTTCTACGGTGTACCCGTCTCCGCCGGATTTCTCTTTAACGGCATAGGACTTGATGCGGTCGTTGTATTCCCGTGCATCGGGGCTGGCGAAAACGGAAGCGTAGGTTCCTTCGTCGCCGAAACCGCCGGAACTGTCATACACCAGTTTCCCGCTCCGGCTGATCGCAAAGAGGCCGTCGTCGTCCGCCCACTTGTCCTGCTTGTCGTTCCAGAAGTCAACGGCAAACTCAACATTATCAAACCTCGTATTATACGGAGGGGTCTGGTATGTTGTATAATTCATTACTTCCATGATGGCGTAGGCGCCGTTGGATTTCGGCGTTATAGTAGGATCAACATATGGGGTTCCACCCTGACCGCCATTCTCAAGCAACGTTAAATTCGCCGGGGTGGCGTCGGATACGTCCACGGCGATGTACAGGGTATAGCCGTCCCACACGGACTTTACGGCCCCCGTCGCTCCTGACTCGGCATTTTCGGCATTTGTTGGGTCTTTGTAATTCACGATGTTCGAAGCCGCCGCCTGAGACCAAATCCCTTCATCAAGATTACCGTCAACAGTTATCGCCTGGGCGGTAAACGTTGACTCCAACACCTGATAGTCATATGGCGAATAGGGCAGCACATACTTTACCGCAGCTCCGCTATTTGCGGCAAGGTCATCAGCGCCATAGCCAGGGTCTTGACATGCCGGCAACAGCAGCACAAGCGCAATACCGGCCCATAGAAATTTCTTCATGTTCTCAACCTCCATAAAAATAATATGCCAACACAAAACCACGCGGGTTTGCGGTAACATTAAACGCCTTGACATTAGGGACCCTCTAAAAACGCGAACCTGCGGTTCGACAGGTTTTAGAGGTTTTCTTACCCCCGCAACCTTTGGAAACTCAACCGGAGTTTCCAAAGGTTCCCATTAGAAACTCCATACAAATTCCAGCGCAATTTGCTGTTTTGCCAACGACTCTACAAGCGTATGATTGTCAGCCTTTTTAGCAAGATTGTAGGAATTTTTCCGATCCGCAAAGATAGGGTTTCTGTCGGATAGATTGCCGTACGAGATGCGGTTAAACATATACCACGCCTTCAATTCAAGTCCATTTTTTAACTTGTATGTAAGGGTTGGTTTAATATGCAAATTGGAGCTTTCATACACTAATTGCTGCGCCTCGTAAGGATTGGCCAGCGCCAAATGTCCAAAAGCATAGCCAAATTCAAGGCTCACGGTAAATTCGCCGCTTGCCCTAAAGTCGACAAAAGGCTTGATCTGAATCCACGGTTTAAGGGGTATGTCCCATCCGGCAAGTTCTTTTACATCATATCCCCACAAGCGTTCCCTGGCTTTCACACCAAGGGCAAATCTGTCAGCTACCGGTATACGGGAAAAATCATACCGGAGCGTTTGCCGTAAATCGCCGGTTCCCCGCGCCGCCCAATTTCCCAATCCCTCAAAATTCCCTTCCGCCGTTATCAACAGTTCCGGCAACAGGGTAAAGCCCGCGCCGAACATAAACCGCATCTCATCGTCCGCGCCGCTCCACACTTTTTTCCGGCTGGCATCCAAGATTTCCTTGCCGTCAACACTGGTGTCCATCTGCATTTGAGCGGAAACATAAAACCACGGATGAGTCCAGCGGAAACCAAACGCGGTTTCTCCCAACATCCTTGAGAAGGTTACATCCCCGGATATCTCTTTCATATTCTCATCGTGTATCTTATTTGGATTGGACTGTAAGGGAACCAAAAGAAACGCCCCGATATTTAGCTCCCCAAGATCAAGACCTTGCAGGGGCTTTAAATGAAACGGCTTGAATTCCATGCGGATGCCGTTGCCGCCTATATCCCAGTCCCCGTCGCCGAGAGTTCCCCACACATTGTCGGACAAGTCGATAAACCCGCCGGTAAATTTTACCGCCTCATCAAAAAGATTCAGCCACCCGTAGGCGTAACGGCCGATTGCCGTATTGGGATTGCCTTGAAGCGCGTTGTCAGCCCGCAGGCGAATCCTAAAACCAATATTGTTATTTGTATATTTTGCGGACAATTCAGCGCGCAGACCAGTTTTCGCGTCGGATTCGTTCCATAGATAGACCTTGCCTTCAGAACCATAATAGCTCGGATTAATGGGCCCGGTCTCGCCTTCTTTTTCCGCGTCATCGGAATCAAAAAATACGCCGCTGGCGACTTTGCCGGTGAACAAAAGCGTACCGCCGCCGATTTGAACTTCTTGAGCGCCAATCGCCGCGGCAAGCGCGGCGATCAAAATTACGAAGAGGCCTTTTTGCATATATAAGCTCCTTGAAATGTTAATATGTCATGCTCTCCTGCAACGAGGAGAGCAAATAATGAGTCCCATATGCCCGGATAGAATATGGAACGTATTATGAGGATGAGATGGAATGCGCAAGGCCGCGTCGAAAGCGACGATAGACCATCGCCTTGCGACGGGGAATTTATAAAACTATAAAAGAGATAATTTGTTAGATGCGATGCACAATCACAAGCGGGGGGGGGGGGGGGATGAAGAGACAAGGAGCCGTCACGATTTCCTTGTCCGATATACAGAACAAAATCCACGCCGGAGGAGCGCCGAATATTCTGATCCGTAAATCCAAAAATGAAGACGCAATAACACCCGTTCAGGAATAACGCAAGAGGACGCCGGATTTGTATATCGTCACTATGGGGCATGATCTCTCCAAGTAAAAGCGTACTATTCTTCAGTATAAGGCGGAAAAAAGGGGACGCTAATCAGTTATTGTGGACTTTTTATCAGAAATTGCGCTGTTTTTAGGTAAGACGCCGGTTTGAGGAACGCAACTCTTTTCCCGCGCGGTAAGCTGAAGGAGTGGTTCCGGTATAGGTCTTGAATATCCGGTTAAATGTGGCGAGGCTGTTGAACCCGCACATGTAGGCGATGTCTGTAACCGGCAAATCTGTTTCCGCCAGACGCCGCTCCGCTTGGTGAAGCCGTATACGGGAAAGATGTTCAAAAAAGCTTCGTCCGGTTTGCTCTTTTAGGTAGCGAGAGAAATAAAATTTATTCAGACAGTTTTTCTCCGCGGCCATTTCCAGAGAGAGGTCAGGATCATCAAAGTTATTCTCAAGAAAGGTAAATATCCGTTCCAGCCGTTCATGATTGCTGTTCCGCTTAATAGGCCCGGCATCCTTTTCCGCAGGCAGTTCCCGTAAAAAAATCAGGGACAGTTCGTAAAGTTTCGAGATGATCGCAAGCCGGCGTCCCGCCTGCCGCCGCTGGTACTCCTCAAAAATCCCTTCCAACAGCGTTTCAAGGCGTCCGTGTATGGCGTCATGACTGCTCACGATAGATTTCCGTCTGAACAGCGGCGATGTTTCCGGTTTATACATATCCACAAGATTTTCCGAGAAGATTTCAAGTCCGA
>JAITIK010000064.1 GCA_031279555.1 Treponema sp.
GTATTTTATCCGATTTTAAGTATTGGCGATCAGAAATGTATAAAAATGAAGATTATGTTTCCATCAATTGCAATATTTCATATAATACTGAATGGCATTATCCTGAATCTGTACATTTCTATATAGGGTTGGTATCAGGAGATGCCGTCAGATGGGAGAATTTAGACATAATTGAATTTAAAAAACTAGAATAAGAAATGAAATAGTGTCGTAGCGGCATTTTTACTTCGCATAACAGGGATCACACCGTTTCGCCGCCTTACGGCGGATCGAACTACGGAATGATCTAGCTATTGCGGAGGCTGGCGCCTTACGCCCGAAGCGCAAGCGGACCCGTTATGCGATTATGCGACATAGGGGCGTATTCCATTTTTATATACTTTTTTCAAAAAATGTTTCACTCCATCATTCCCATAAAATTAAATTGCGGTTGCAAACATTTTGTGGTAAAGGCGCACATCTCCATGTCATCATTGAAGAGGGCGATGGAATTACTGTCTGGGTTTAACATGGGGGATAATGCCGTTTTTGCCTAACATGAGTTGATAAAACGCGGGTTGCCAACGGAAAAACGGGGAAGACCTATGGACAGCCCGCGACACCGTATAAACGGCCTCCGGTTGACATTTCAGCGGAAACGAATGGGCGCGGACGGCTTAAGGCGCGGACAGAAACGCCGGAACACCATTCGGCTTCAGGACGCCATGGACGAGGCTGTTGACGAACTCCTACAGAGCGCGCGAAGATAGTGACAGGTACAAACCCATAGTCAGAATTGTAACATGAGATTTTCCGGTTTTCGGTCAGATTTTTACGAGAGACTTCACGGGACTCTTCTCACGCCGGCGCCCTTGACATGCGCCCCCTATTATGCAAAAATAAACGCATGAACATAAAAGATTTACAAGAAACAGCCGCGCTTGCCCATCTCAACCTCACAGATGAGGAACTCAAGGCGGCGTTTCCGGCGTTTGAGCAGATGCTCGGTTTCTTTGCCGCCATGCAAGCCGCCGACAATGACTCCGAAGCTTTTTCCATTTCCATCGCCGGACTTTCCCATCAGACGCATACGGTCTCTTCGGATTTCTTCCGTGAAGACGCCTTGCAAGACGTGTTCTCCAAAGGTTCAGCCAAAGACCAGGGCGAACGGCTCCTTGACAATGAGGCGCTGTTAAACAACGCGGGGGAGCGGGATGGCAGATTCATAGTGATACCAAACGTTTTATAAAGGAAAAAACCATGCGGAAATATATGGAGTATTTCAAAAAGTGGGAAGAAAAGATAGGCGCATTCATTGAGATTGACGGGAAAGCGATAGAAAGCGGCGGACTCAAGGGCGGCGGGAAGTCCGGCGAAAAAAAATCCGCGTCCGGGCTTCCGTTTGCGGTGAAGGACAATATCGCGGTGAAAGGACGCTCTATAAGTTGCGGTTCAAAATTGCTGGAAAATGTCAAATCCTCCTATACCGCAACGGCGGTCAAAAAGTTGGAAGCGAAGGGCGCGTGGGTGATCGGGAAAACCAATCTTGACGAGTTTGGCATGGGATCTTCGACTGACAATTCGGCGCTCAAGAAAACGAACAACCCCTGGGACACAAACAGGGTCGCGGGCGGATCATCGGGCGGTTCAGCGGCTGCGGTCGCCGCAGGACTGGTTCCCTTCGCGCTTGGTACGGACACGGGCGGCTCCATACGCCAGCCTGCGGCGTTCTGCGGCGTTGTGGGACTAAAACCCACGTACGGCGCTGTGTCTCGTTTCGGGTTGGTGGCCTACGCATCAAGTCTCGAAACAGCCGGCGTACTCGCCGATTCTGTGGAACGGTGCAGAGCGGTGTTTTCGATCATACGGGGCAAGGACGAGAACGATCAAACCAGCGTTGAAGCGCCCGCGAATGCGCCGAAGCCGGAAGAAAGGAGCGACAAGCATCGGATTATCGGCGTACTGCCGCCGGAGTCTGTGGCAAAGGCAATCGCGGCGGCTGGCGGCGGAGCGGACAGCGAACAGGCGCTCTCCATTGCGGCTCAAGCCGCTACGCTGGAGGAAGAGGTGTACAGGGGGTTTGAAACGGCGAAGAAAAATCTCGCCGCTCTGGGTCACACCCTCGTTGATGTGGAGATTCCCAGCCTCAAATATGGAGTGCCAGCGTATTACGCCATCGCCGCGGCGGAAGCAAGCGCGAATCTCGCCCGCTTCGACGGCATACGCTATGGCAAGCGTCCGGATTGGGCGGAAAATCCCGATGATCTCATTGACAAGGCGCGGGAAGCCGGATTCGGCAGCGAGGTAAAGCTCCGCATCCTGCTCGGCGCCTTTGTCCTGCGTTCCGGCTTTCAGGATCGTTACTATCTCCGCGCCCAACGCATCCGCGCCGGCATACGGCGAAGTTTTGAAGCCCTGCTCGGCGGCGCGGACTACGCCGATAGCGGCGCGTGTTGTGACGCCGTTCTGTTGCCCGTGTTCCCCACCCGCGCCTTTGACCGCAGCCCATCTACACTGTCGCCCTTTGCCCAGAAAGCCGCAGACCTCTACACCTGTTGCGCAAACCTCGCGGGGCTTCCCGCGCTCTCCTTCCCCGCATCTGTGGAACATGGCTTGCCGGTGGGAGTTCAGCTTTTGGGACGCGCCTTTGCGGAGGCGACGCTGTTGGATATTGCGGAAGGGTACGAAAAGGCGCATCCGTTCCCCCATCCCTCCGGATATGAGCCATTTTGGGATTAAAAAAACGTACGCAAAGGCTCTTGACATTTTATTAAAGGCCGGTTATAATATTATTCTACTTTTAAAGTAGGGGCCGCTAGCTCAGTCGGTAGAGCAACGCCCTTTTAAGGCGTGGGTCACGTGTTCGAATCCCGTGCGGCTCATTAGTTGTTTCCTTGCCCCGTAAGTGATTGCGGGGCGCCTCCATTTCGCTTTTTGTGGAGTTGTGTGACACAGTGCAGTTCCTGCACTGTGCAGTTGTTCCTTCTCTTGCAGGAAAGCCAAGTATCCCAAACTTTTTACTACACCCTGCCGATCTTCTGATTGTAAGACATTCCAAGATTACGCTCAATTCGTGTTCCGTTCCAGCGCCCGGAAAATGGGCGTGAGCATCGCCTATACTAAAATGGCGGATATGGAATGAGGGCTTGGCAAAAGCCAAGGATATGTTGAAGGAGTTGGAGAGTTGCCTGGTTGGGATATGGCGCAATCAATGACAAGGGTCTCCGCTTGACTTGAAGGCGCTCTAGAGGCAATTGGGGCTATAGCCACAAGGCGAAAATAGCCAGTGAAATCGGCGTCAACCGGAGGAGCCTTACCCTTTGTTCCGTACAGCGAGGGAGACGCCTGCAACCACCAGAACTGCGCCCGCCCACTGGATTGGACTGAGACGGTCGCCGAGGATGCAGTAGCCGGCCGACACGGTGACAACGGGGATAAGATTGATGAACACTGACGAAACAACGACGTCAAGAATCTCCAACGCATAATTGTACAGCCAATAGCCGAGCGCGGAACAGCAGATGCCCAGAAATATAATATGTCCGATCTCTACGGCATTCGGCGTTCCCCATTGGGGGATTTCAAGCATGGCAAAGGGAATGAACCCGATAAATCCGAAAATCGTCTGCCAGAAGACAATGAAGAACTGGCTATGCCGCTTAAAAAGCGGACGTGTGAGAAAACAGTAGGCCACCCATGCCGCAGCCGCGCCCACCATGAAGACATAGCCGCGAACATTGCCGGAGATCGCCAAAGACGCGCCGACAACGCACCATACGCCGGCAATCGACAACAGTACGCCGATCCAGCGCCACAGCGCAATCATAAACGCCTCCTTCCTGTCCATTGGGTCGCTTGCTCCACGCAACGCTCGCGCTTTCCGCTCAACCCATTCGGCGATCATGGCAAGCGCCGGAATCGCCCCCGCAATCAGGGACGCTTCGGACGCTGATATCAAGGCGACGCCATTATTCTCAAAAAAGAAGTAGAGCGTATCGCCGGCAAGCCCTCCGCCTATAAGCCAGGGAAGATCGCGGCTCTCGATTTTTTCTTTCTTTTCTTCAATCGTGGCTCCGGGTCTTAGCCTGACGCCCAACCTCCGCCGAATGCGCTGAATGGACAGCGCCAAAACAAAGAAAAAAGCCGCAAGCGCAAAACGGAGAAATCCCAGTGTCATCGGCGGATACACTGCTATCGCAACTTTTATTGATATAAAAGAAAAGCCCCAAAACAGAACGCAACAGATCACGGCAATCAACGCCTTTTGTTTTTTCGTCATTTCACCAGCATAGCGGATCGCTCAGAGCGGACGCTCACATGCCCCGCAACAAACGGCGGAGGTAAAAAACAGCGGAATCACGCCTCCCCCAGCGAGAAATCCCCGATTATCTTATAGCGGCTTCCATCCCGTACTACGGACAGTTCCCTGCCGGGGAAATAAGCGGACAATTTTTCACGCGCACGTTCCGCCGCCTCATCTAAAAAAGCCTCAAACCAAGCGTCAGGCACGTTTGCAAGGGTAGCGACTCTACAGGAGATGAGATATCCCCTGCCCTGTTCCGAACCTATACCGGGTGTAAAATCCGGCGCGATCTCAAAAAGTCCATCCATATCAGAATATGCGGTCGTCCCTCGCACGGGCCTGTTCGGGTGCAACGGGAACATACCGGCGTATTTCTCTTCCATTTCGTCATCCACCTCGTTCAAAAGGGTCTCAAGCGCGGTGGTAAAAGCCGCCAATTTAGGGTGAACATACATACAGAGAGTATAACAAAAAAGATCGAAGAAGAAAAGGCGATGGGAGCTTCTCCGCACGCTATATTCTGAATTCGGAGCATGTATATTTTTCCGCATACGCCCACTTTGACTTAAAAAGCGACTCAAGGCGTCATAAGCGTGTGAATGGAAAAACTAACTTGTGTAATAAATATCACAAACAAACGAAGAAAGCGAGCCGCGCCTTTATCCATGCCCTCCCTCCATGCGATCTCATAGGTTTATTTGCGCTCGGATTTATTTCCTCACACTATTCATTTGCAATCAATTCTTTATCTATACGCCGCTTAAGCCCTTGTAGGAGGGCTTTATCTTTTTATATACGAATGGTTTCCCGCTTAGTTATGAATTTGTCAAA
>JAITIK010000065.1 GCA_031279555.1 Treponema sp.
CTCATTCAGCGTACACCGAGGGGGCGGATCGCAACATCACTGGCGTACACCCACCTGAATATCGCCCAAAATCACGCTTCAGCAACGTTATTTTGATCGCTTTGATAAAATGAGCGATAAGCGCATAAAGACACTTGCGCCGCCCCGCCTGAACGCTTCGTGGGCGGGGCGGCGCATCGCCCGGTTCAAAGCTAAAATGGCGTCACGATGCGCGCAGAAATAACATGACCGTTTGGTCATGTTATTTCATTATTGCGCGGTTTCTCACGATGCGCAATGGTTTCCGGACGCCATTTGTTGTTGTTATTCCAGCGCGACTTCGAAGCGCATCTCCCTTGTGTTTAAGCCGCTGAATTTAAGATACAGCCTGTCTGTCTTGCCATCCGCCCCCGCCTCTTTTTTCAAAAGCGGCTTGGCTGTCACCGTTACGCTTCCCCTTTTGATGTGCAACGCCTGTCCGCAGGACGCAATAGATGCGATATACGGGCCGTACGTTTCTTTCATCTCGTTTTGAATGGCAAGATGGCGCTCCGCTATTTTATAATTCGCCATATCCAGGGCCGCGGTAAAAGCCGCGATAAAATCATCAAGGGCGATGCTGGTTGTATTCATCAATATATTCCGGTTTCCTTGAGAAGGCTACATGGTAACTCGTCCGCTGCATACAGAGTTCATGCTCTCCGAGCATAAAGCGGCCTATGGATATATCCTTCCCGATGATGATTCCTTTCGGATACCCAGAAAGCAATTTGTTTAGGTATTCCACCTGTTTAAGCTGCTTTTCTTCCGACAGGGGATTGTTGGGATCAAGTCCGCCGATGGTGGCAATCTGGACGTATCGTGTATCATTTATTTGTGGTTTTTCTTTTCTGTTCGTGTCTGTCATCCTCGCCTTCTTCCTCCCGCTTTTCTGATTCTTCGTCCTGCGAAAGCTCGCAAACAATGTCGTGTTTCAAAATTTTCTTTCGCACTTCCACCAGTTTTTTGTTCAGCTCGTTTTTATATGGTTCCAGAGACTCGTAGACGCTGAAATCATCCCCGCTTTTATCCTCATCCTGGCGTTGAATTCCGGTAAGCTGGGAAAGCAGGCGAGCCAGGCGCAGTTCCTTCCGGTACAAGTCCTTTCTGATCTCGTGGTTCTGCTGATCTTCATCGTCCAACTTGTTTCCGTCGGAGTCAATCGGGCTTTTTTCGTGTACGGTGGGAATAAAATTCTGCCCCAACTGGTCAAGAAACCGCGCCAGCCCTTCTACAACCGGATCGCTTTCTATTTCAATTTCAAAATCGATTCGGGAAGTCTGTCCGCTCCGCTCAGAGTCCGCCGCCGTAACTTTGGTATAAATATCAACCTGTCCATGGTTATATTCAACTTCCTGAACTTCCGTAGAAAACTGAACTTTGCTTTTCGACACCTTTAAGCCGCTTAACGGTATAACCGAAAGCAGGGGAATCTCCAATCCTATTTTCTCGGAATAGAGCATGTCCAAATCGTCATGCCGTATCTGGTCGTATACCAGTTGCAACGTCTTCAATTGCACCACCGGATAGCCGTCATCATCGTGTCCCATGTCGTCGCTGAATTTCATGATCGTGTCCACCATGCTTTGGCTCATCCGCGTGTTGGCTTCAATGATTGGGGCCAGCGATCCATAAACCAATTGCTGTAAATTAACCCGCGCTCGTGGTTCTGCCTGCATACCTTGTCTCCTCGCCTACCGCTTCATAAGCAGGGTGTTGTAATTTACCCGTTCATCCGCCAGCAATTTCTCCTGCTCCTTAAAGGTTTTGCAATTTTGAACGGCGCTGTCAAAATAACTTTTAATCGTACCAATATCGCCTTCCACAACAGAATCAAGTCCCGAAACATCGCTGTTGATTTTTTTCATGCTAAACAATTTGGTTATGTCATTATTATCTTTATTATACACCGCTTCCACCGTCATACGCGAGTCCGATATGACGCGATTCCATGAATTGCCAAGCCCCTGCAAAATATCCATGTATTTCGCGCGGTCATCATCGTTCTGTTTATTCTTTGCTTTTGACGCATCATCATCTCCCTTTTCGTCGGCAATCTCGTTCAACTTTGTTTGGACTTCCATTTTTTGGGAATTCAGGAAGCTCATGGCGCTGTCTTTCAGCCCCTTGATAGAGCTTTCGTACTGTTCGGATGCGGCTTTGCAGGAAGTTCCCAGTTGTTGTTGCTTTTCGTAAGACGCCTGCAGCTTGGCGCGTTTGTCTTTCGCGGCTGCATCCGCTTCGTTGCCGTTGCTGTCCACCATTTTGCTGGCCAGCAAGGTTGGCGCGGCGGTAGCGGCGAGAATGTCCAGCACCCGCAGCAAACCTTCCGGCGTTCCGTGATTCGCGGCGCGCACGTCCACATGATATTTCGCCGAATTGTCACTGCTACGGGTATTGCTTTGATGCACCGATACACTGCCGCTGATGCTTACTTTGAACGGCCCAATGCCCACAGAGGCGGAAAAAGAGCCGCCTGCGTCAAGCGAAGACTCCGCTTTCTCGCACTCTTTCACTTCCATGTCGAAGATGATGTTCACCTCGTCAATCTGCAGGTTGGGAATAGGCACAATGGCCAGCAAGGGAACCTGTAGAGACATTTCATTTCTAATAGGATTCCCCAAAGGGTCCGCGTCGCTCTTTTCGTACTTGAACAACATGGTCCGCGCGCTTTTATCCGGATTAAAACCGACGGTGTTGATAAAATCCGCCGTACTTTTCGCAAGTTTAACGCTTGCATTGGAGGCGGCGCTTAAGGGCCCGCCTATAAGGTTCTCCATGTCAAGACCAGCGAATTGCGCTCCAATTGACATAATTTTCTTCTCCTCTGAGGCTGTTCCAAAACCAGCCTCGAACCTTCGGTTCGCCGAACCGAAAGCTCGCGTTTTGGAACAGCCTCCTCTACAAAATTAAACGTTTCATCCCCATAGGTACAACGTACCCTTTCGCTTGACAGCAAGGGGTTGTAAACGCTGATTTTCGCTTTATCCTATTTAAGGAGCTTTTCTCAAAACTGCCGCTTTGCGCGTTTTGGGAAAGGCTTTAAGGGCGCAGCGTTCTCAGAATCCGGTTAATAAACGAATCTTCAAAGGTAAGCGCCTCTAAAAACAAATACGGAATTTCAGGCAGAATATCTCCTACAGCATGATGTTGCGCGATAATCATCGCGGCTATATTATCAAGCGTTGCGTGGTATGCGGCTATTGCAGGATTGCAAATTGCCAGTCCGCTTACATAACAGCCGACAATGACGTTTTGCCAGTTTGTTAGCATTCCATTGGTAGGATTATCGGGTATCCGCCAGTTATCCCCCCTGCCCAAGTGTATGGAAGAGGCGGGTTTCCCAAAAGATTCCATGAAAATCGCGCATGGTACGCATGAAGAGACTTTTTGCGTATTGCCGCCAAGTGCGATTTCCGCGAAAACGCTATGAATGCCCGGAGGAGGCGTTACGTTGTTTACCATTGCCCGTATCATGCCGTGGCTACTGCCAAAAATGTGATCTTCCTGATAATTTGTATCAAAATTGGTCGAGGGTTGTACTTGCAAGCCATTCGCTATAGCGCGGGCGGCGTTATTGGTACTCATTCTCGCATTATAGTACGCGATGCCAATTCCCTGCTCCTCAAGAAGAGTTATCATACGGTAGATAGGTTTGTGTAACGATAAAGCGGATGGTCCATAAACAAGCGGATCAGCGTTAAAATTACCACCCTGTCCGTTTGCTATGTTGCCCCTCAGCATATTGCCGTTTGCATCAGCAAAAAATTGAACGCCAATATAAGCGCCTCGAGGCGGCGGGTTTTGCGCGTTCGCCGCAAGGAACATATTATTTATTTGAACAGACCATTGAGTAAGACCATTAATAAATGTGTTCAGACTGTTTTGCGGCAAATCGGAGCCAAGGATATACGGCATATAATCTTGCGACGCCGCCGGTCCAACATTTATGTTTACGCCATGGCGCCCCAAAAAATCCTGTAAAAGCCGATGCTCATTAATCTCTGCCGGAGTGGCAGCGGTATACTCAAAAGTTAATGGCCGCCCGTTTGCATGCCTTTGATAGGCGTAACCCAGAGTAATCACCGTACAAAGCGCATCCGCTATATCTTTGTTTAAAAAAACAGGCATTTTATTTTCCCTCCTTGCTGTGATCCGTAACCGTAAAAGATTCTTTTTCCGTAACCTTGTCCTGATTTGCCCTAACTTTTCCGTCTTTCTTGGGATGCAGGTATTTTCCAAAACAAGACTTGAGGGCAATGCCGGCGCCGGTCATCTCCATAGTCCATGTCTCAGAATCAGACGCTTCCCGCTGATCGCATCGCACTGTTCCGTCTGCATCTGCCTTTGCCGATAGATACATACCGTGACAGGACTTGAGCGTCACTTTGCCTTCGCCATGAGATTCTACTGTGAATTGTTCCCATTCCCTATCCCAATCCCGATCCCAGTCAACCTCTCCGCCAGGCCAAGCGGAGAGGTATTTGCGCTGGTAAGATTTCAAGGATATAAGCCCCGAAATTCCGCGTGGCTGCCACCAATCACAAAGATTCAGGTTTGCATCAGAAAAATTCATTTCCGATCCTTTTTTCTCTGGGAGATTCTTGTTGCTGTTCCAAAAATTCCCGTTTTGTTTGTCAGACATATATGTCCTCCTTGTTATTTTTTCACCCTATATCCACGCTTTTCCGCGTAGAGCATATAAAAGGGCGTTTTTACTTGTTTAACAGTGCGCTCACTTCTTTTTTGAACTCCTCGAATTTCTCAGGGTACCGCGTCCACAATCGGGGGCAATCTTTCCATCCCACGACCAGATGATGAGTCCCCACACGTTCAATCGGAATCCGATAGGTTTTGCATAAAGATGCCGTCAATTCCGCCGCCGCCCGAAGCGTTTCAAGGGAAAAATTCCCGTCAGCGTCAAGGACGCACATTTCAATGCCTATCGCCGCATTGTTTGGGGAATTATGTTTCGGGTCTTCGGCGTATTTGCCGAAGATATTTCGCGCCCAATCCGTATAGATTCTCTTGCTTATAGGGTCAAATTGAGATGAACCGCAATGATACGCTACATCATCATCCGGGATAAACCGGTACACCATGCCGTCAAGATCAATACAGTAATGCGCTGAAGCGTATGTTTTTCCGGCGCAACAGTGTTCGAAGTAATCCCATACACTCAAGGCTTTTTGTCCGCCCACGCCCACCCAGTGCAAGATGACAGCCCGTTTCTCCGCGAGCTTCCTGCCGTGCGGATGGGTGTACTCATTTTCGCTTAAGAACTTGTTTATTATTTCCATAAAATTGCTCCTTGACAATATAATACAACAGTATGTTGTTAAAGCGGCGCAACGCTAGAACTGGACGATTCAGAGAACCTGTTTAATCAGTGGAAGTCAGCAAAAAAGAGGGCGAGCGACATGGTTTGAATGGCGCGTTATGCTTGCTCCCATTTTTTCATTGTATTTCGCGGACTCTTGATTTGAAAAACCGTAGCGTCAAGACCAAGCGAGCGCAGTTAAAATGCGCAAGTGATAGAAGATCGGATACGGGCAAATCGACCGTCTCAATCGTCACTTCTGATACGGCAACGCAAAGAACCGTGTTGGATGCCGGACACGCATGGATTCTGACTCGAAAAATTTTAAAAAACAAAAAAAAATGAAAAAAAGTAAAAAAGTAGTTGACACAGTCAACATACTGTTGTATTATATTGCTATGTCTTTTGACGAAGAATTCGCCGCTTACAAGGAATGGCTCAACCAGCGTGAGAAATCAAAACTCACTATAAGAAAAAACGTACGGGATATCGTAAAATTTCGAGTATTCTATGGGAAGAGTTTGGAAATGATAACAAAGCAGGATATTTTGCGCTATAAAGATCATCTTATTAAAAAATACAAGCCGGCGAGCGTTAATTCCTACCTTATTTCGGTAAATAATTTTCTGAAATTCACGAATCAGGATTCCCTGCGGGTAAAGACGGTCAAAATTCAGCGCAGAAACAGCCTGGACAATGTTTTAACTGAAGAAGAGTACTCCGCATTGCTGGAATGCGCAAAAGACTGGAAAAACAAGCGGCTTTACTATCTTATCAGGACGCTCGCGTCAAGCGGCATTCGAGTCGGCGAACTCCAGTACATTACGACCAATATTCTTGAAACGGGAAAAACGCAAGGTCGCGGCAAAACCAAAGTGCGTGAAATTATCATTCCCAGGAATCTCTGCAATGAATTGCGAGACTATTGCGAAGAATGGCATATTACGGGAATTATCTTCCACGGGAAACAAGCCGACGCGCTTATCGACAAAGCCCGTATCTGGCGGGAATTAAAACAGCTTGCAAGAACTGCGGGCGTTCCTGAAGAAAAAGTACACGCCCACAATTTTCGCCATTTTTTTGCAAAGCGATTTCTGTCCAAACACCACGATATTGTAGATTTGGCCGATATTCTTGGACACAATTCCATCGAAACCACCCGCATTTACACCCGAACCAGCAGTCAGGAAAAACAGACGCGCATTGACGAGCTTAATTTATAGTCCGAGCGATGCGGCGGGCAGATAGATAGTTGCGAAAATCTATAATATGGTACATAAGTTATGGTTGTCGCATACGGCAGGCGTAATATCTATTGAAATCGGCGTCACCTGCGCCAATGGCGCATATTTGGCGTTGCCGGTTGGCAGTCTAACGAGTCTTGCAATTTCTCGCCTTACGGCAATGTCATATTCTTTTATGTCGCCATTGTCCTTTTCCGCTCCCCATCGTAGGAGCCGCGCAAAAATAAAATGCTTGCATTTTTATTCTAATTGATTATATGATAATGACATAACATGACCAAGAGTCATGTTATGTCTGCGCGGCCTTACCACGTTATTTTCTTCATTTCAACGAAGAGATTCCTGAATAGCCATAAGAAATATTTGACAATTTTATGCAAAAGTATATAATGCGTGTAACGCTTGCAGAAAAAGGAATCGTTATGAGAAATAAGAAACAGCCTTCTAAAATAGCTTTCAATCTCCCGTTGTCGCAGATGCGCGAAAAGTTGGCTTTCGCCGCCAAATCTTTGCCCCGCGCCGGTTCCGCCGCCCTGCTTGCCGTGGCGTTGTTCGGTGTTTCCATCAACTGCCTTCGCGCCCAAACAGCGGAGGAAGGCGTTGTTCGCCATACGGGAAAGGCGGCGGAATCCCCAGAGGCTGCGAAGTCCGCAGATTCCGTAGCAGACGCCAATAGTCAGCGGATGACGCTCATTGAGTTTGCCATGAAACACCAAGGGATACCCTACCGTAGCGGCGGGTCAACCGTGAAGGGGTTTGATTGCTCGGGCTTTGTGTGGTTTGTGTACCGCAACGCCCTCAAGATGGACGTTCCCCGCTCTTCACGGGGACTATGGTCGTCGGATGCAAAGACCGTCAGATTGGAAGACGCCTTGCCCGGTGATGTTCTCGTATTTTCCGCTAAAAAAGGAGGCGCCGGTTCAATAAACCACACGGCGATTCTTGTAGACAAAGCTTCCATAATACACGCGGTTTCCAGCGGGCCAAAGCGAGGCATCATCATTTCCCCTATTACCGATGGGTATTTTTCCCCGCGACTTGTGGGGGTTAAAAGGTTTCTTCTGGACGATTGAAGGACTTCCCTCATCGTCCGAACGCTTTATCCGCCTGTTTAGCGAACCAGCCTAAAATGGCTTCCGCTCTGTTGGCGAAAGACTGCCCCACGCGATTCTTGACGCCCGGCAGGGAGAGGGTCTTTGCAAAAGACGCCGAATAGATGAGCAGGCATTCCTCAGCGTCAATCACGACGACTACAGAACGCAACATGTTTTTGCTTACAACCGGCACAATGCCCACGGACATAACGGTGAGGTTCCGCTGAATAAGCGCCAACGTGTTTTCAGACGCGAAATAATCGTATTGATAGATGTTGTCCCCAAAGGTTAAATCTTTCTGACGCGCATACACGGTCAAAGAGAAGGGCGGGACAGAACGACGAGGATCGTCCACCGGGTTTTGGGTTGACGGATCGTCAATTATCTGTGAAATTTCAAAAAAGGTGCGCATACCCTTATGGCTGACCGAATAGTATTGCAACCCCTTAAGCGTACTAAGGGCGAGTATATTGTTGTAAAGGGCTGTCTTTTCAGCTTGCGTCCATGAAACGGCGCCAGACAGCTTTTCATACAAATAGAGGCTTTCGGTGAGAATTGTGGGATTGATTTCTTTGATGACGCCGGACGTCAATTGCTGTATCTGCGCGTCACGGGGCGACAGTTCAGGAACAGCCGGATTTTTGGCAAGCCGCGTAATAGCTTCGCCTGCAAGCAGCGCCGCTTTCCACGACGGATCAATAAGAGTGTCCAGCGTGTCTGAAAAAACGCTTGGAACAAGAAATACGCCTGTCAGCGCAATATATACGCGCAAGAATACGGGTTTCATACGTGGCCTCATACTTTTATGAAACAACGGAATGGAGAAAATAGTTGCAAAATTGGATAGAAAATTTGATGCGCTTGGAATGGCGAGCCGTTGCTATACGGGTGTTTTGTGTTATAGTAGTAGTATGAACGAAAAAACCGAAAGTATTCTTGAATTCGATGCAATCAGAAGCCGCGTAGCCTGCTGTTCATTCAGCGAGGATGCGAAACGGCGCATTCTCGCTGAAAAGCCGCTTGTTGACGCTGATGACATCAGGCGGATCAAACGTTTTGTCTGGGAAACCGTTGAACGCATGAAAAGCGGCGATGAGGAAAAACAGGAGAGCCTTCCCGATATAGGGTTTCTGCTTCCGAAACTCGCGGTTGAAGGCGCAAGCCTTGAGCCTGACGAGGCGTTCGCCATAGGGCTTTTCGTTGAACGCGGATCGATTCTCAAAAATTGGCTTGCGCCTATTTCCCTTAAAGACACTTCGCTCCGCCAGCTTGCCCACGATATACCGGACTGTACAAGCCTTGCCCGTGAGGTGTTCCGCATATTCAACAAGGATGGCAGCCTCAAAGACCTGCCTGAATTTCAGGAGATAAACCGCCGGATTCGCAGGCTTGCCATCGAGCTTGAGGCCGCCGTGTCCCGTTACGCCGGCAATGAGGAAGCGCGGCGCATGTTGCAATCAACCGTGCCGTCCCAGCGGGACGGACGCGCCGTTCTTGCGGTAAAGGCTAATTTTCGCGGACGAATTCGGGGCATTGTACACGAGGTTTCAGCGACCGGACAGACCCTGTTCATCGAACCGGAAGATGTTGTTGAGAAAAACAACGACATTCTTATTGAAAAACGCCGCCTTGACGCTGAAATCCTCCGTGTATTGCGAGAATTGACGGCGAAAATCGCCGAAAACCGTGAAGTATTGGCTATTTTTCACGAAAAAATCACTGTCATTGAGGTTATACGGGCGAAAGCCCGCTATTCGAAGGATATACGGGGCGTTTTTGCGAAAGAGAACGGTGATAGCGCCTGCGGCAGCCGGACCATCATACTCAAGCAGGCGCGCCATCCGCTGTTGGGGCGTTCCGCTGTGCCGGTCGACTTTATTATGAATGAAGGCAAAGGCGCGGTCATCATCACGGGACCGAACACGGGCGGCAAGACCGTAAGCCTCAAGACCGTAGGGATATTCGCCCTGATGAACCAGAGCGGCCTTGCCGTTCCCGCCGAAGAAGGCACAAGCCTTCCGGTCTTTGACGGCGTTTTCGCTGACATCGGGGACGAACAGTCCATAAGCCAGTCGCTTTCAACCTTTTCCGCGCACATGATCAACATTGCCACAATCATCGCGTCGGCTTCCGCTCAATCGCTCGTGCTGCTTGACGAACTCGGCGCTGGCACTGATCCGGAAGAGGGAAGCGCCATCGCTATGGGGATTCTCGATTACCTGATTGAAAAGCGAGTTTCCCTGATCGTCACCACCCATCACGGCGTCTTGAAAAATTATGGTTACACACGGGAATATGTGGAAAACGCCTCCGTTGAGTTTGACAGTAGGACGCTTTCGCCCACGTACCGCATTGTCATGGGTATTCCCGGAGAAAGCCGCGCTGTGGATATCGCTTCACGCAATGGTCTGCGGGCGGAAATCATCGCAAAAGCGCGTTCCTATCTCAATGAGGAAAGCGCGGACGTGTCATCGCTCATTGCGGGACTAAAACGGAAACACCGCGAACTGGACGCCGCCGCCGAAGAGCGCGGACAAGAAGAGAAGCGCCTGCGTGAGGAACGGCGCGCGGTTGACCTCAAGGAACTGCGGCTTAGGCAAAAAGAAATGGAGATTAAATCGGGTGAAATCGGCAGGCTCAGGAAACTGCTTGACGAAAGCCGGAAGACCCTTGAGAATCTGGTGCGCGAACTGAAAGAAGGGGAAATAACCCGCGAAAAAACGCTTAAAGTGAAAGATTTTCTCAATGATCTGGAAAAAAGCGTTGTGAACGAGATGAACGCTTTGGATGAGGAAGAAAAAGCGTTGCAGGATCGGGGCAAAGAGCGTGATGACGACGAGCAAACGCCAGCCTCATCCCAACCGCCGCCTTTGGCTGAAGGCGCCGAGGTGCTGGCAGCTTCCTACAGGCAACGAGGGACTGTTATCCGTCAGGAAAAGAACGGCTGGCTTGTGGAAATCGGCTCACTCCGCATGACTTTTCCTGCGGAAGAGCTTACGCCGGTGCAATCCGCGCAAAACGTACAAAGAAAACTCAAGCCCGCGCTTGTTATCGCCGATTTATCACCCCGATCAACTGCGGTTATGGAACTCAACTTGCTGGGTATGCGTCTTGAAGAGGCGTTGGAAGCCCTGCAACGGCAGATCGACACCGCCGTTTTGTCGGGCTTAAAGGAATTCGCCGTTATACACGGCAAGGGCGGGGGCGTTCTACAAAAAGGCGTACACGATTTTCTTAAGAAAGATCATCGCATCGCTGATTTCCACTTCTCCCGCCCGGAATTGGGCGGATTCGGCAGAACCGAGGTTGTACTGACAGCATAGCTGAGACGGCGCCGCCGCCGCAACCCTCGCCCGCTTGGATTGAAGAACCTCAAGCGCCTTTTATAAATCCACTTTGGGCAGCGACGCGAATCCCGTTTTTTCTAGGTCATCGTCTGTGGGAATGTAGTCGGTCATGGTCTTGGCATTGTACGCCATGTATGCGCTCATATCAAAGTAGCCGGTGCCGGTAAGACCGAAAAGGATGACTTTCTTCTCGTTTGTGCGTTTGCACTCAAGCGCTTCGTCAATAGCCGCCTTTATTGCATGAGAAGATTCCGGCGCGGGCAGTATCCCTTCGGCTTTCGCAAATCGTACCGCCGCGTCAAAAACCTCGGTCTGCGCTTCGGCGCGGGCTTCAAGATGCCCATCATGGTACAGTTTGGACAGAGTTGAATTCATGCCATGGTACCGCAGGCCGCCCGCATGGTTTGACGAAGGTATAAACCCGTTGCCGAGCGTGTACATTTTGATAAGCGGCGTGGTTTTTGCCGTATCGCCAAAATCGTAGGCGTATTTCCCGCGTGTAAATGACGGACAGGAGGCAGGCTCCACCGCGATAAAGCGGATGTTGTTTTTTCCGGCCAACCGATCCCCCATGAACGGCGCGATAAGTCCGCCGAGGTTTGAACCGCCGCCCGCGCATCCAATGATGACATCGGGTTTGACATCGTACTTGTCAAAAGCCGCCTTCACTTCCTGCCCGATAATTGACTGATGCAAAAGCACATGGTTCAAAACGCTGCCAAGCACATACCGGCATTTGCCGGTTTTGACCGCCGCTTCCACAGCCTCGGAGATCGCGCAGCCTAAAGAACCTGCGGTATTCGGATCAACGGCGAGAATCTTCTTGCCCGCTTCCGTAGTGTTTGACGGAGAGGGAATGAGATGAGCGCCGTAGGTTTCAATGAGCGCTTTGCGGTACGGCTTTTGCTCGGAGCTTATCTTCACCATGTAAACCGTGAGTCCCAGCCCGTAAAAAGCGCACGCCATTGCCATTGCGGAACCCCATTGTCCGGCGCCAGTTTCTGTGGTCAGCGAAGCGAGACCTTCTTCTTTCGCAAAATACGCCTGAGCCGCCGCAGAATTGAGTTTATGCGATCCGGACGTATTTGTCCCCTCAAACTTGTAGTATATTTCGGCAGGCGTTTCCAGCGCTTTTTCCAGAAAGTAGGCGCGGACAAGCGGCGCGGGTCTATAGGCGCGGTAAAACGTCTGCAACCCTTCCGGTATGGCAATGAACGGCGTTGTCTCGTCCAACTCTTGTTTGATGGCTTCCTTACAGAACACCGGCGCCAAATCGTCTTCGGTTACGGGTTTTAATGTTCCCGGATGCAGAAGCGGATCAGGCTTATCCTTCATAAACGCCCGTAAATTGAACCATGATGACGGTATCTCATCCTCGGCTAAATAAAGTCTGGTCGGAATTTTCTTTGACATTGTTATCTCCTTGTTGATTTTTTGTCATGCTGTAGGCGCGGCTGTGCGCGCTCTCTGCATAATGCTTCTTTATATAGAAGCGTATTGTTAATCTTTTGTCAAGTGATTTTAGAAGAAAAAATGATTTTGTAAGAAAATTTGGAAAAAATTTTGATCGGCCCTTGACTATTTTGTTTGAAACCGCTATAGTAAGAAAATATCAATCCCCTGTAGCTCAGTTGGCAGAGCAAGTGGCTGTTAACCACTGGGTCGGCGGTTCAAGCCCGTCCGGGGGAGCGTTAAGGCCGTCCGGACGGACGGCCTTTTTTTATAGGATAAGGAATTAACGCATTCGGGCGGTTTAACCGTAGTATGACAAGGCCGCCAAAAGCGTCAGGGAAAGGCCGTGTCAACAGAAGTGGCAACAACTTTGGAGGCTATTATGGGTATTACGGTCGGAAAATACCACCTTTTTAAGCGGAGCCGCAAGAGCGGTTCCTTTTACTACTACTGGTTTGAACAGGGAAACCAAACATATCAGGTGATATTTATGAAAACATTGTATTGACAAGTAAATTTGAGTGTGTATATTGACTAAAGGAGGTCAAACCATGCCGACCATACAGTTCAGAACCGATGACAAGACCAAAGCGGCTTCCACCGCCCTTGTTGACCGGCCGGGTATTAGCATGTCCGAATCGAACCATCAGACCTCTGGTCTGGAGACCAAAGGCCGGTGGTTTCCTGAAAACGCCGCTGATGAGACAGAAAAGGGTGAATTATCTTTCGATGGACTCCTGTTCGTAATGACCTGTGAGGCTTGTCCCGAGCAATACGATGTTTTCGATATGTCAGGAAAACAGGTCGGGTATGTCCGGTTGCGGCATGGCGAATTACGATGCGATCACCCCGTCTGTGGGGGAGAGACAATATACAAGGTTTACACCATAGGAGACGGCTGTTTCGATACTGATGAGGAACGGGATTTTCATCTTGGCGAAATCGCCCGAAAGTTGGAAGAAATTCATCTGTCTTAAATTCGTAGCAATAATCTACCGGCATAGTCAGAATGTCAAATCATTATGCTAATAATTTGGCTCCTCTGATAAACATCTGTTCAATTATTGTTAAGAAAAATATTATCAGTATCAAAATTGTTATGAAAATTAATGATTTTAGTAAACACATAAAGATTTCGACCCTCATAGACTATATTGAAAGCCTTGGTATGGGGCTTGAAATCACCGTCTTGCCTAAAGATAACAATGCCGGGCGAGAGGTTTTATTGAAAGGCCCTCCAGCAAACCCATTTTTGCAAATCCGGAATATTCAAAGAGGCAACAAAAGTGGCGGCAAAATTCGCTTGATCTTCACAAAAAATCATGGTGTATCAGCAATGTGATATTAATATAATTTATTATAATATAACTTGTGAGTCGCAAGTTCTTGAGATAAAAAGATGAACTGGTAGAAAAACCTTACGGCTTGCGTTACGATGAAATTGCCACACAACATCGGGCGGCAAGAGGATGTCTTTCCATGTTCCAGTTCATCAACGACATCTTAGAACAATTTTTCCCTTGTCTCAACAGTGAGGCAGCCTGGGTTAATTTCTATGCTATAATCATCGGGTTTATCATCAGACCCGACAATCGGGG
>JAITIK010000184.1 GCA_031279555.1 Treponema sp.
ATGCCACGATCCAAATCATGCTTTAGGACTAGGTGGAAATACAATAGCATTACATAAAGGCGAAATTTATTTACAAGGCAAAAGCCGCGAAATAATAAAGGCAGAAAATCTAAAAAAAAATTTATGGTGAAAATATTTGCGATTCAAAAGATAGTCGATTTAATTTTATAATCATAAATTGGTGATTACTCGAAATTAATATTTATATAATATAAAAATATAACAAAATATAGGTGAAGAATAGCATAAAATAATGAAGTACAGCGCAACTGCGCATGTCGGGTCTGTTTACGCTTCGCCGCCGTTAGCGACTCGGCCTCCGCAACGGCTCGGTCATTCCGCTACGCGCCCCAGCTTCGTTACGCTCCATTCCCAAGCAAAACCTCCGCCACAGTTTGCCAACTCTGCAAAACCTAGGGTTTTGCTTATTCGGGCCGCCAAACCGTCATATACAGCCGGAACGTTATGCGCCAAGTGGACGGCTGACGCGGCGACTACATACACCGTAACGTATGACGCGAACGGCGGGAGCGGTACCACCCCTTCTTCACAGACGGCGGCGTCCGGTTTAAGCGTGACGCTTGCCAGCGCCGGCGGATTGGAAAAATCCGGGTATACCTTTGGCGGCTGGAATACGAACGCTTCCGGCGCGGGAACGGCGTATTCCGCCGGCTCCTCTCTCTGTCACCGCGAGCGCAACGCTGTACGCCAAGTGGACTGTGAGTGTAACAGAACCATCAACGCCTGCAGGGTTGACGAAAAGAGATATAACAGAATATTCGATATATGTTTCATGGGCGAATGCAACCGGAGTCACAAAATACAATGTTTATACCGGAACGTCTACAGTAAATATGGCTTTACAGGGAAGTCCTACCCTAATACAATAAGCGGATTATTATCTCTACGTATTATATTGCCGTTTCAGCCGAAAATTCTGCGGAAGCAAGCGATCAATGTCCGCCAATTACCGCAATGACTAACGCGCCGTTTGTTACTTTAGCGGATCTCAGAATAGATACAGCTAAATCAAAAGATATGACATCAGATCGTCAAGGATTCGTCTAGGAGTTTGTTGCGCTTCGCACATAAAATCTTCAAAAATCGCCGGTTAGTCGATTTCTTGCCGCGCAAACTGCATCGAACCAAATGTTCGCAGGATCCCGATAATCGGGATTTTTGTGGGACAAAGCACCGCAAAATCCACAAGCGCGACAGGCTCCTAGAAGGCGATTTCGCGGTTTAGCAAGATTTCCTTCCGTACACCGCTTGAGTTTCCTACATAAAAGAAGTAAAATGCTTCTATGAATTCTACCGCGCTATTAGAAGATGAACGTTTAGAATTGGAATTGCTTTTTGATATTGCAAGAACCTTTGACAAATATGTCGAATTAAGAACCGCGTTGGGGCCTCTTTTAAGCCTTCTTGAAACAAGGGCGGGTTTGACGTGGGGCATGGTGACGCTCCTTGACCGGAAAACCGGGATTCTTAAAATTGAAGAAGCCTACGGACTTACCGCAGAAGAAAAAGCGCGCGGACTGTACCGGCTGGGCGAAGGCTTGGTGGGCAGGGTGTTCGAATCCGGACTTCCGATAACCGTGAACGATCTCTCTCAGGACAACCGTTTTCTTAACCGCGCAAAAAACAGGACAAAAAAAGACATGGAAGGCCTCACCTATTACTGCGTGCCTATCAGATCGGGAAGCGCCGTTATTGGGACGCTCAGCGCCGAACGCCGTGTGAATAGCGCGGATAGAGAAACGCAAAGGGCGTGGGATCGATCTTTTCTTGAAAAAGTGTCATCAATCATAGCGGATTCGGCGAAACTCCGCGAAAGAATTATGGAAGAACAGTTTCGCTTTCAAAAAAACGAGCTTGATGAAAAGCGTTTCAGCGGAAGCGAAGGCGTTGAGAGCGGACGCGTCGCCGAAGGCAGCGCCATTATCGGAACCGGCAACGCAATGCGAGGCATTTACGGAATGCTCGCCCAAGTCGCCCCAAGCGATGCGACCGTGCTTATCACCGGCGAAAGCGGCACGGGCAAAGAGATCATAGCCGCCGAGGTGCACCGGCTTTCGCGGCGCGCGGCTGAGACGTTTGTCAAGATAAACTGCGCGGCTCTGCCTGAATCGATCATTGAAAGCGAACTATTTGGGCATGAGAAAGGCGCGTTTACCGGCGCTATGAATATGCACAAGGGCAAGTTTGAACAGGCGCACCGGGGTACGCTCTTTCTTGATGAAATCGGCGAAATTCCAACGCACATACAGGTGAAATTGCTCCGTGCGCTTCAGGAACGGGAGATTGAGCGGGTCGGCGGCGCATCAACGATCAAAGTCGACGTCAGACTCATTGCGGCTACGAATCGCAACCTTGAGGAAGCGGTCAAGGCGGGGCGTTTCCGCGAAGACCTCTACTATAGGCTCAATGTCTTTCCGTTGCATATTCCGGCGTTGCGCGAACGCAAAAGCGACATTATGCTTTTAGCGGATCATTTTGCGGAAAAATACGCGAAGAAGAACAACAAGCTCATCAAACGCATATCCTCGCCCGCGATAGACCTGCTTACCAGCTACTCGTGGCCCGGCAATGTGCGAGAGCTTGAGAACTGCATTGAACGCGCCGTGATCCTTTCCACGGACTCGGTCATCCATTCCTACAACTTGCCGCCCAGCCTGCAATCGCCCAGTTCCACCAGCACCGAACCGAACACCACGCTGGAAGCCGCCCTTTCCCGCCTTGAAAAGGAACTTATCATTGAGGCGCTTAAGATAAGCGAAGGCAACATGTCCGCGGCAAGCCGGAGGCTCGGTATCACCGAGCGGCAAATGGGTTTGCGCGTTCACCACTACGGCATATCATGGAAGCTCTACCGTCCTACAAAAATGTAGAAAGCGAATTTTTACAATACGTTTTTGTATGCTTGAATGATGCGCCGCGCTCTTTCATACAGGCAAGCGGCGGTCAAACGGCCCGCAATAGCGGCAAGGGAACATCCCCGCTCACCTTCGCGTCTATTTTTTTATACAAGCCTGCCTCTTTTAATCCCGCATTTTTTTCATTGGAGATTGAACGCCAAATTCTAAAATGAGGCTGTTCCAAAACGGGCGGAGCGCCAGTTTTGGAAACAACTTCCTTAATTATTCGCACGATCTGGTTTAACGCCTCAGCGAACCTTTGATTCGGAACCAAAGGTTCGCGCTTGCCGCATGAAGAGTCATACATCTTCCATAATTTCGTAAATTTTTGAATCTTGGATTTTTAAATGGATATTTCTCCTGTTTTTTCGATCTCATTATAGTTTTGGCATGAAGTTTGCTATATAAATTACAGGAATGCGGCTTGCTCCAACATCTGATTGGTTTTTGGACAAAGCCTCATAGTAGTATCTTAATTATCATTGTTGAGGAGGATTAAGAAGGTGCGAAAAAAATTGTTCGCTTTGGCAGTACTGTTCCTGTGCGCGGGGGGAGTTTCCCTCTTTGCCCAGGAAAGTATTGAAAGCCTTGGGTTTTCCCTGGATGTGGTGTGGCTTTTCATCGGCGCCATTTTGGTTTTTATCATGCAGATCGGTTTTGCTTGTGTAGAGACCGGTTTGACCCGGGCGAAAAACGCCATCAACATCACCATGAAAAATGTGATGGATTTCTGTTTCGGCGCCATTTTGTACTGGGCGATTGGCTGGGGTTTTATGTACGGGAAAGACGCCTTGGGCGGCCTTATCGGGACGGATCAGTTCTTCAATGGCCCCATGGCAGTTGATGTTGAAAACAGCGGCTTTTACAAAAGCTGGTTCTTTCAGGTGGTTTTTGCCGCCACTGCGGCGACCATCGTATCCGGCGCAATGGCGGAGCGGACGCAGTTTAAGTCTTACCTGATCTACACCTGCTTCATTTCCGCAGTCATCTACCCAATTTCCGGCCACTGGGTCTGGGGCGGCGGCTGGCTTGCTGAAATGGGCTTCCACGACTTCGCCGGATCCACAGTGGTTCACTCGGTGGGCGGCTGGGCGGCGCTTATGGGCGGCGTGATAGTTGGGCCCCGGCTTGGAAAGTATGTGAAGGGGGCTGACGGAAAAATTTCCGTCAAAGCCTTCCCGGGACACAATATTCCCTACGCGGCGCTGGGGGTGTTGCTCCTGTTCTTCGGGTGGTTCGGCTTTAACGCCGCTTCCACCGGCATCGCCACTGTGGGAGGAGGAGGCATCTGGAGCGGACTTAACATCGCCCGTGTCGCTGTAACCACTTGTCTCGCCGCGGCCGCTGGCGCGATAGGCGCCTTGATCGTTTCGTGGAGTTGGTTCAAAAAACCTGACGCATCTATGACCCTCAACGGACTTCTTGCGGGACTCGTGGGAATTACCGCCCCCTGCGCGGTGGTGTCTCCGAGCGCGTCGATAATCATCGGTCTTATTGCCGGGGCTTTGGTAGTGGGCTCAGTGGAGTTTATCGACAAGGTTCTCAAGATTGACGACCCTGTTGGCGCCTCTTCAGTACACCTTACCTGCGGCATCTTCGGCACCCTTGCTGTTGGCATTTGGGCGAATGTTCCGGAAGAAGGGATTGTCGGCCTTCTCCATGGCGGCGGTCTTGCCCTGCTTGGCGTACAGCTTGTCGGCGTACTGACGGTCGGCGCATGGGCCGCGCTTACCAGTCTGCTCCTGTTCTTGATACTCAAGGCCACTACGGGTTTGCGCGTGTCCCACAAGGACGAATTGATGGGTCTTGATCTGAGCGAGCATAAATCTGAAGCGTATACGGGCTTCCAGATTTTCAGCAATTTGTAAGAGAAACCAATTTCTCTTGCTTTAATAGGAGTGAAACCAAAAATGAAATTAATCATAGCGTATATACAGCCTTATGCTTTGAATGACGTGAAGCAAGCTCTGTACGAGGCTGATGTAAAGAAGATTTCAGCAACCAACTCAATGGGTTGCGGTCAACAGGGCGGTTTAACCGGCGAAATGTACCGCGGCGTTGAGGTCGAAGTAACCTTGCGGAAAAAAGTCCGCATAGAAATCGCGGTCAACGACAACTTTGTGAAGCCAACCATAAACGCGATTATTAAAGGCGCCCGCAGCGGAGAAATCGGAGACGGGAAGATATTCGTTGTTCCTATTGAAGAATGCATCCGCATACGCACCGGTGAAACCGGTTCCATAGCGATAGGCTGAGAGCATACGCGCGTATACGTGCATAGACGATGGCGCGAAGCGTTTCGTTGTCTATGTAAAAATATACAGCGCGTTGAATAATAACAACTCGACGGCTGTTCCAAAACTTCAGTTTTTGGAACAGCCTTATTTTATATTTTTTACGTCCCGCATGATAATTCTAAACAAATTTTGTTCTTTTGCCGTATAATATTGCAAAATTTTCACCAACGGCAAGAGGCGGTTCCAATAACCATAAATTTTTTCATAAAAGCTGATAAAAAAACCGGTCGTCGCTTTGATTGATTCATTCTTGCAACAACCGGTTTTTTATGAACTATCCCGCCCTTGAAGGACGGGATATTAAATCTCACCGCAAATAAAGTTACGCTGGACGCGGCATTAGTAATCCATGCCGCCCATGCCGCCCATGCCGCCGCCTGCCGGAACCGCTTCCTTCTTTTCTGGAATGTCCGTGATGGCGCACTCGGTCGTGAGGAGGAGGCCGGCGATGGAGGCCGCGTTCTGCAATGCGGAGCGGACGACCTTCGCCGGATCAACAATGCCTGCCCCGATCATATCAACCCACTTCATGTTCGCCGCGTCAAAGCCGACGCCCGCTTTTGAAACCTTCGCCTTATCTGCAATGATCGCGCCGTCAATACCCGCATTTTCCACAATCTGACGGATCGGCTCCTCAAGCGCACGCTTTACGATTTTGAAGCCTACCTTTTCATCATCAGTAAGGTCTTTGACTCCGGCTTTTTCAAGAGCGCGGACAGCTTGAATCAGCGCAAGACCGCCGCCCGGCACAATGCCCTCGGCTATGGCCGCGCGAGTCGCGGAAAGCGCGTCTTCCACGCGGTGCTTCTTTTCTTTAAGCTCCACCTCGGTCGCCGCGCCCACGCTGATAACAGCGACGCCGCCCGCCAGCTTGGCAAGCCGCTCCTGCAATTTTTCGCGGTCGTAGTCGCTGGTGGTGTCTTCGATCTGCGCCTTGATCTGGGCGATGCGGTCGGTGATGTCCTTCTCTTTGCCGCTTCCATTGATGATGGTGGTGTTGTCTTTGTCGATTTTGATGGTCTTCGCTTTGCCGAGTTGGCTGATGTCGGTGTTTTCCAACTTGAGACCAAGCTCTTCGGTAATGACCTGTCCGCCGGTGAGGATGGCGATATCTTCAAGCATGGCTTTGCGGCGGTCGCCGAACCCGGGCGCTTTGACCGCGCAGGTGCGGAGCGTTCCGCGCAGGCTGTTAAGAACCAAGGTGGAAAGCGCCTCGCCGTCAATATCCTCCGCGATGATGAGGAGCGGTTTGCCGCTTTGGGCTACCTTCTCAAGCAAGGGGAGAATATCCTTCATGGTGGAGATTTTCTTGTCGTGGATAAGGATGTAGGCGTCTTCGTAGACGCTGGTCATGGTATCCCGATCCGTAACAAAGTACGCCGAAATATAGCCGCGATCAAACTGCATGCCTTCCACAAAGTCGATGGACGTGTTCATGGTCTTGGATTCCTCAACCGTGATAACGCCGTCTTTGCCGACCTTCGCCATGGCATCCGCAATGGTATTGCCAATTTCCATGTCGTTGTTGGCGGAAACAGACGCGACATGAGAAATTTCCTCTTTATCCTTTATTTCTTTTGAATTCTTTTTAATCTCTTCAACGGCGATTTCAACAGCCTTGTCAATGCCACGTTTTAATTCAATGGGAGTCATGCCCGCGGCCACGGCTTTAAGCCCCTCTTTCACCAGGGAATAGGCAAGCACCGTAGCGGTGGTGGTGCCGTCTCCGGCAAGGTCATTGGTCTTGGTCGCCACTTCTTTAAGAAGCTGCGCCCCCATGTTTTCATACGGATCCACAAGTTCAACTTCCTTCGCAACAGAAACGCCGTCTTTGGTGATGGTCGGCGCGCCGAACTTTTTGTCCAAAAGAACAGTCCGGCCCTTTGGACCAAGTGTTACCTTAACAGCCTTGGAAATCTGCTCAACACCATCCAGCAACTTGCGCCGCGCTTCTTCGTTGAACATCAACTGTTTTGCCATATCTTTCTCCTTCTTAATTAACGGCTTCTTGTTACAAACCGTTTTACACCCGGATCTGCCGGCGGATTACCCGCAGATCACCGGTCTGAATGAAATATAATGCCTCCGTTACCCACAGTAACTTGCATGAAACCTCGTTATGAGGGGTTTCTATGAGGTTTTCATATAAAATACTAAAAAACTTACATAACGGCAAGAAGAAAATTTGTGATTATCCAAACACGCCTGATTCCGCCAATTCCGGCGCATTCCAACCAAGAATATACCCGATTCCATCAAAATGCGCCGCAACCGCCTTCATAATCCGTCTCATAGTTCACTCCCTTTCTCTGCAAAAGCTTTAACAGCCGCTGTTTCATCCCCTTCAAATTTTTCATCAACCCCGGCCCCGGGTCACATCACGGGTCGCCTCGCCTTCTTTCACCGGTATCCCTATGCTTTCTTCTTCGTTCCTTCGACGTCCGCCGCCCCAAACAGGGTTCGCCTTCAAAAAGCGCGGAATTCTCTGCAATAGGGCGTTGAGGGGATAGAGCGGGCTTGCATGCAACAAGACTCTTGAAAAAAGGCTTGCACAAAATTCCAGAACAGGCTACACTATTTCTATGGTTTTGGCAACGGCAGGCGTAAAGACAGAAAACGGCTCATATTATACTTTAACAAAAAGACGGCGTGTCAAGCCCCCAATAGCCAATGTTCCCGCAGCAATTCCGCTTTCTTTACGGAACAAACGGGACGTTTGTCCCTTTTCCCTGTTTTTAAGCGAGACCGCCCCATTCGGGGGTGAAAACAGACTGCCGGCAGTTACTTTCACCCCATCGGCAGTTACTTTCACCCCATCGGCAGTTACTTCTCCCTTATCGGCAGTTACTTCTCCCTTATCGGCAGTTACTTTCACCCCATCGGCAGTTACTTCTCCCTTATCGGTAGTTACTTCTCCCTTATCGGCAGTTACTTTCACCCCATCGGTAGTTACTTCTCCCTTATCGGCAGTTACTTTCACCCCATCGGCAGTTACTTTCACCCCATCGGTAGTTACTTCTCCCTTATCGGCAGTTACTTTCACCCCATCGGCAGTTATTTCTCCCTTATCGGCAGTTACTTTCACCCCATCGGTAGTTACTTCTCCCTTATCGGCAACTACTTTCAGACCGTTGGCAACCGCTTCCGGCGCAAACATACATAAAACAAAAAACACGAATACCGCGTATTCATGTTTGATCATCATAGGCGGCAAAGCCGCCAAAAGAGAGGTTATATATGGCTCATTATACTGACTGGCTTCCAACCACCCGGGACGGCCAACTGGCGATGGCAAAGAATTGGGTGTCCGTAACCGGAACCAACGCCCATCTCTGGAACATACCCCCCGCCGCCGTGCAGGAACTCAGCGACCTTGCCGGAGCGGCGGACACCGCCCTGGCCGCGGCGAAAAACGAAACCACCAGAACGCCGGTGGCGACGGCGCGCTGCAAGGCGGCGTTTGATGCGTTGACGGCGCAAATGCGGGACTTCAAGAGACGGTATTTTCTGAGCCCGCCCCTGTCGGACGCGGACTACATCGCCCTCGGCTTGAAGCCCCACGACAGCGCCCCCACGCCAAGCGGCCCGCCCACAGCGCAAGTTATGGTGGAAACCTACCTTGTGGGGCGGCACGAATTAGGCGTAAAGATGATCTACGTTACTGGCGCAGCCGCCGACCCGGCGAACAAGGGCTTCAGGATATGGTACAGCGTTATAGCGCAAGGCGAAACGCCTCCCGCCAACCCCAACGATTTACGCGGGTCTTTTTTCACCAAGCGGAAAAAAGATATGATTGAATTTGACTTTGAGGACAGCGGCAAGACGGCGTATTTTGCCGTGCAGATAGAAAACGAGGGGAAAAAGGGTCCGTGGGGGCCGCTGGCGTCAGCGTTGATACCATAATGAGCCTTGCCTAAAACCCGGTTGGGTTTGGGAAAGGCTTTGGAAAAAGCGGTCTGAGGCCCGTTTTTTCCCTCTAAAGCCAGGGGCGCTATCCCGAAACTGAAGTTTTGGGATAGCGCTAATAAACAACCGCAGAGCGGATATCTGCGGTAATGCTTACCTAGAAAGCCAAGCGAATAATTCCAATTGTCTGGTCTCATATATTTTCTCATATCCATCAATATTTCGGGGCCTATCCTAAAGTTTGTGTAATTGGCCAAACTGTGGTAGAAATACCGAAGGGGCGGACATGGGCAAGGGGGCGAAAAAAGAGAAAGATCAGAGGGATCATTTGCTGGAGCGGATCGATTTTCACGGCATGGCCCAGGAAGCGGTTCTGGGGCGGAGCGGGGTTGTTGGGCGGTTGGC
>JAITIK010000205.1 GCA_031279555.1 Treponema sp.
CAATTGTCCGGTAGTGAAAGATTCTTGCAAAATACAAAATATGGTATATAATTATATTCTATGGCGGAAAGAAAGAAAATCGGTTTGATTCTCGCTTCAATACATACCGGCTCGGCGCGCGGCGTATGGTCGCATTTCGCTCAGGATGCGATGGCGGAAAAGGTGGATCTTTTTGTTTTTCCGGGTGGAAAACTCAACTCATTGAATGATCTTGAATACCTGCGGAATCCGATCTATGCGTTGGCGAACACCCATAATCTGGAAGGTCTGATAAGTTGGAGTTCTTCTTTGGGTTGTTCGTGTTTTTCGGAAATAAACAATTTTCACCGCGCTTTTGAAAGCCTGCCCTTTATAACCATTGCGGACAAACTCGAAGGCCGTCCGTGCGTGCGTTTTGACGCATACGAGGGTATGAAAAACCTGACGCGCTATTTTATCAAGAATGGGGCGCGGAACATCGCGTTCTTACGGGGACCGGACACCCATGCATCGGCGATAGACCGGTACCTCGGATTCCGTGACGCGCTTGAAGAGGCGGGATTGCCTTACAACGCAAAACTCGTGAGCGATCCCTTTGATTGGAACAGCGGATCTACCGCATGCATCCAGCTTTTTTCGGGGCGGGGGTTGATGCCCGGCAAAGATTTTGACACTCTGATAGGGTCAAGCGATCTGATGACCCTGCCCGCTATTTATTACCTTCAGAAACAAGGCTATTCCCAGCCGCTTTGCTACCGTGCGGGCGGTTTTAACAACAGCATAGAAAGCAAGATAAAACCTTTTTCAACAGTAGAAATACCCTATACAAAACTGAGCCGGAAATCGTTCAAAACACTTAAAACACTGCTGGAAACGCCGGATTCCCCTCTATCCGACGCCACGTTGCGGTGCCGCCTTGTCATCAGAGATGCCGCGCGGCAAGACGGCGCCTATGCCAAAGACAGGCTCATACAAAAAAGTTTGGACGAGGAAGAAAAGGAAGCCTTTGCGTTTCCCCTTATCAACGCGCTTTTACAGGGAAAAGAAGACCTGTTTTTTGAAACGGTGTCGAAGCAGTTTATCGCATTTTTTGAATATCAGGAGGATATCGGCTATTCCTTTGAAGTGATCGATTATGTCTTTGAAAAACTGTCTTCTTCGCTTGACGATAAAAAATTGAGAGCCGTCGCCACGGAAACATACCGGCTCATTTCCGGTATGCAGGAACAGCGTTATGTTCTGTTTTTGCATGAAAGGGAGCAGCGAAACAGCGCGTTGAATTCCCTTAAATGCGAATTGCTTGGGACAAAAGACAGGAAATCGCTGGTAGAGAGCCTTGCGCGACGTCTGCCGAAAATAGGCGTCTATACCGCGTGTTTGACGCTTTACAAAGACGATCATGTCTCAGAATGTATCGGCTGTTTTTCTTCGGCGGGCATCAATACCGGCGCCCAACTTTTTCCAGCCCGGCAGCTTTTCCCCGCCGACATTCAGCGCCACTATCAGCGCGGAATCTTTTTGGCGCAGCCCCTGTTTATCGAAAACCAGCCGCTGGGATATTTCGTTCACAATATCGAGTTCTTTGACGGAGTGATTCTGGAGGAACTTCGCTCCGCAGTGAGCAACGCTCTCAAGGGTATTTTCCTTTTTGAAGAAACGTACCGCGCGAAACAGCTTGCCGAACGATCCGAACATGCAAAGACCGAATTTTTCGCCGCTGTGGGCAGCAATTTAGACGAGCCTTTTAAGGAAGTGGTTGACACTATCGAGAATCTCACGACAAGCATACCAGCTGATAAAAATCCTGAAATATTCGACAAAATACAGGCGCTTAAAAACACCGCGCGAGAGCGGCGAAACAAGGTTCATCGGTTGATAGAGTTGACGGTTTCCCAGACCGATGAAATTTCATTCAAAAAAAACCTGTTTAATATACGCGACATCCTGCCTGAATTGGAAGGTGAGTTCCCCTTGTTGCAAGGAGATGAAGAGCGGCTTTCCAGCGTTTTCATGCTTATCAAGACTGAATACAACGGCGGCGTCAAAGCGTATTACCACTGGCAGGGGCTTGAAATCTATTTTAACGGCTCCGGCGCGGGATTGGCGAAGCATATTTTTATTATGATAGAGCGGATTGTCCTTATGCACCACGGAAAAATAGTTTGCGGCGAAGCGTGTTGTTCGGTTATGCTTCCGTGGACGACATTTTCAGGACAAACCGCTCTATCCCCGGCAAAAGCTGGGGATGTTAAAAACAAGTATATGTTGCTTCTTTCAGATGTCCCCTTTAATGCAAAGGCGGCTTTCGGCTTGCCCATTATAAAGAACGCGGAAAAAGCGCCAAGCGGGAAAACGGCGTTTATCCTGTGGAATGCAGGCGCTGAGGACAAGTCAAAAAGAGAATCCCCCCCCCCCCCCATGCCGTTTCTAGTATCCTCGATTTGTTTAAATCCCATCAGGAATTCTTCCAAATTCCGTTTTTATGTTTTGGGAAAAACCTGTCCGGCGAAACCATAAGCCACGCTTTAGAAGAAAAAAGCCGCCAGACCAAAAAGAGCGCCATTCTGTTTATCGGAGCAAAGGAAGACTTAAGCGGCGGCGATCTGTCCAATGGAGAACTCCTCTCTTCATGGATAGACGGCGATGTACTGGTACATGTAGCTTCATCGGAAGACTTCATCAATACGGTGTCTAAAACCGCGCCTGATCTCATCAGTCTCGGCGCCATTGATGTTGAGATGATAAAAACCATACGCAGCCATCCGGCGACGGCAATGACGCCGGTCATTGTGATACCTGAGCATATCACAGCGCCTGAACTGGTGAAAGAACTCGGAAAATATGCGCGGGTGGTGTTGTGCAACCGGTCTGTCGCGGGATCGCCCGCATTCTGCGCCCGCGTACGGGCTATTGCGGCGGGAGACGCTATTCTTCCGTTATTTACCGGCGTACTGGTAAAAAAAGCCATTCTCTATTTTAATCAGCGCGCGCATTCTCATATTTTCCGGTGGAAACTCGCGGATGCGGTTGGCATCAGCGAGGATTACCTGACGAGGATTTTCCGCCGGGAAATGGGCATGTCTTTGTGGGAATACCTTAACTATTACCGCGTGTTTATGGCTGTGGAACTGCTCGTACATTCGGGCGACACCATAGCGCAGATAGCGGACAAAACCGGTTTTCAGGATCAAGCGTATTTCTGCCGCGTATTCAAGAAGATTTATGGCAAGTCGCCAGGCTGGCTTAGAAAATGAACCGCCCAAGCCGCCGCCGGAAGAATCCGTCCGCGTTTTTATTCGCAGTGAGGTCTGATACCCCGCCCTCTGGCGGAAGGTTCGTTTTTTTAGAAACGGCCTGGCGGAATCGGCGCATGAAAAGCGCATAGGTTTTTCGGCGGCGGCTATACGCGCTGGAAAGACTGGTGTAATTCGCGGCAAGTTTTTGAATATTTTTCAGAAATTACTGTCTTGGAATATGTGTCAGGATGATAGCCATACACTTCTGTCCTAATATATTCACCTCTTAATCCGCGTATATGAACAACTCCAAAAGCAGATAAATCTGTTTTATATGAAACATCATTCCATATATTCAGATAACCTTTGTCTCCGCTCTCCTGCCCTATAACTTTCAAACTTGATCCTTTTGAATTTGTATCATTAATAGCTAAAACTCCTTTAAATTTCCCAAATCCGTAAATGCCGTTCGAGAGGATCCGGTGGATTGGTTCACAACCTTGCTGTGGTTGAAGATCACGTTTTGAGACGAGTGCGATCCCGCATCTTCCCCTTCCGAATGCACGTCGCCTGACTTGCCTTTTCACCTCCGGTGTGTTACGATACTCCCAAGCAGCGAAGAAAACCCGCCAAATGATGGACGGATAGGCGGTTTTGAATTCCACAAAAGGGAAAATAGGCAGGGGCAAAGCGTTCTTTGCCGAGGCGTTTGGACGCGATGCCGATGAATTCCAAAAAATACTTTTTATGCCTGAAGCGTTTATTATACACCGGCGAAAATATGACAAAGGTTTAATAAATCGTCTTAAAGATAAATATGCAGAATATTATACGGATGAAAGCGGCTTGACGAATGAGTGGTGGGAGACAAGTCTCAACATAAACAAGCGATACAAATAATTTCAGATGCGAATAAAATTCGCTATATGAGGCTTTTCCGCCCACAGAGCGATTTTGAAAAAGCAGTCCTAGATTTAAGTGGAAAAACGGGTTTTTGACGGCTTTTCTCAAAGCCTATAGGCAGCCTCTTTTTCAAGACTAACCTTGACATATGTTCACCGAACATAGCTCGCGTTCTAAAAAACTCTCATATGAGATTATTTTGATGTTAATTCTTTGTAGAAGAATACGTAAATATGCCCTTTATTATAGAGAAACCTGGAGAAAACTCTCAAAAGGCGGAGCTTTTCTTGTGAAAAACGCTGTCAATTCTCCAAAAGGAATACGATGCTTCGCGCCAAAGCTGACGGTTGAAGACTAAAGCGTCTTCACACTAATAAAATATAACATGCTCAAGGCTAGATTTTTTATGAGGCGTTGCGTCTCTTTGCAAAACCCCGAATTCGGATATAATTATAAATGAAGAAGGCGCTGAATGAATAAAGAACGGCTCAATCCCCTCAACGACTTCGCCTTTCAGAAGGCGACGGGCGAAAAAGGAGATGAAATACAGCTTATCGCCTTTTTGAACGCGGTCCTCAAGCGGACAGGAAAAGTCCGCATAGAGTCCGTGGAGATTCTTGAGGACAGAGATTTGATGGCGGAAACGGCGGGCGGAAAAGCCGGAAAACTGGATGTCTTAGCGAGACTGACAGATGATCCAGAGTCGATATTGAAGTCCAGCTTCACAATCAATACAACATGGAACGGCGGAGCCTTGATTATTGGGCGCGGCATTATACAAAAGGCATAGAAGCGGGGCAGGATTACAGCCTGCCGCCAGCGGTAATCTGCATCAATATTCTGGATTTCGGGTATATACCGCTGGAAGATTTTCATACCAGTTTTCATATATATGAGGATCGGCGCAAGGAGTACATGTTGACCGACGCGCTGGAACTGCACTTTCTGGACATGGTGAAGTTCAAAAAATTGTCCGAGAAAGACATTCAGCATGATCCTTTGCACCGGTGGCTGGTGTGCTTTGACAAGCTTAGTCTGATAAATCTTATTGAGGAGGTGTTGTGTATGGATCCGACGATATGGAAAATGCAGGAAAAGATAGAATGGATACAGGGAAATCCTGACCTTTTCCGGGCATATCTGCGGTATGAAAAGGCCGCTTCTCAGGAAGGTATGCAAGAGGGGCTACAGAAGGGTCGTCGGGAAGGAAAGCTTGAAACTGCCTCTAATATGAAAAAATGGGGATTGCCTGTTGGCCAAATTGCGGAGGATATCGGGCTTTCCGTTGAGAAAATAGCGAAATTGTGATAGATACGGAACAAGGCTAACCAAAGAGCAAATCAGGCCGAAAGCGCGGCGCCTTTGCGCTGATTTGCCGCAGATTAGGGAATGTTTCCGCCTTGCCTGAAAAGACCGCCGTTCACTTCAGCGCAACCTCGTGGTCAACCGTGTATGAAATTAATATGAAGACGGCGCACGGATAACGCGGCTCCCCATTATTGCGGCGCAACGCGCGCTCTATGCGCCAAGCGGCGCTGAATTGACGATACATGCTTATTTTTACTCATTTCTACTCATGCATAGGAGGCGTTTATGCTTGAATGCTTTTTAGAGCGTAACGAGCTTACAAACGGCGTCCCGGATGATATGCGCGCCCAAACGGTGAGCGCCATATCTCATAACCAAGCCGGCGTCATTGACCGCATTTTGAAAAGCGGCGCGGTTGTCACCGATCTCTTCAAAGGGCGAATACTCTTGGCGAGTCGGCCTTGTCTTGTACGAAGCGTGGGGCAGACACGGCCCGGCGCAGGATACGGCGGGACGGCGCGTTGAAAAAGGTTGGAGGCGAAGACCGTTTCGGCGCGGGCGGGAAAGCATCTATAAAAGGGAAAGAGCGGAATACGCCTTAACGCCGCTTGTCGAGACCATAATGCTGGCGAGAGTTCTCAGAGTCTTATTGCCAACGATTCCTCTGAAGAATACATCAACAGCGTTAAGCGGGATAGGACATAAAAAGAGACGGCCTTCTGCAAAGGGCAAACCTGCGCAAACTGCCAAAGCAGCCCGATAAAGGAAATTATTTAACTGTGGGGCCTGCTACTATTTTTCGTTGGTGTTACCAATTCTAACCGCCCTAAAGGGCGGTGAACCAGACTTTGCGAATAAAGAACAAAAGGAAAGCGGGCTGCGATACATCGAATGTGTCGCCTTGTCCAACCGCCGGGGCGTCAGTATCCGTATGCTTCGGCGACCTGGTAGAGATCGCAGATCAAGGGCATATCGGCGACGCGCAGTATCGGCGCGCCCGGGTCGGTGTTGACAGCGCAGATTTTTTTTGCGCCTTGAACGCCCGCCATAAATTGTACCGAGCCTGAGATTCCTAGTGTAACGAGGAGCCGGGGGGCAATGCAACGCCCGCTGAGACCGATTTGCAGGCTTTGGGGGAGCCAGCCGCGCTCGACGAGGCTTCGGGAGCACATCAGCATCGATCCCATGGCCTCGCTCATCCTCTTGAAAAGTCCGATGTCTTCCCGCGCTCGGATTCCGCCGCCCAGAGCCAGTACGTAATCCGCTTCCTTTTCACCGGTGGAGAGGGCGGTGATTTCCTCGACTTGGGTCTGTGGGGGGAGGAAGGCGCCTGTCTCAACCGGCAGGATGCGGGCGTTCCCCGCCATTTCCCCGCCCCGGAATATCCCGTAACGGACCGTGGCGATCTGAGGGCGGGACTCGGGGGTGATGATCCGGGCCATAAGTTCGCCGCCGAATGCGGGCCGGGTCTGTATCAGGATATCCCCGTCATCGAGGCTCAATTCCGTACAGTCCGCAGTGACTCCGGTTTCCAGAGGGACAGCGAGCAACGGCGCCAAGCATCGGCCTTCCGGAGTGGCCCCCACGAGGAATATACTGGGCCGCAAGTCTTCTATGCAACGGAGCAGGACAGCGGCGTGAAGTTCCGGTATAAAGGAACAGAAGCGCTTATCCTGATACAGGTAAACTTCCTCCAAGCCGCAACTCTTTAACTGGGCTTCCGCAACGGAGCTGAGTTCGGAACCGCGCCCTCCGGCGATAAATACCCCGGCGGTCTTAAACCCTCTCCCGGCGGCAAGCCTTCGGGCGGCTCCGGCAAGCTCCAGCGAGATGGGATGCGCCCCGCCGCCATATGACTGGAGCAACGTTAGGATGAGTTTCTCCGCCTCGGATTTAGTGTAGGGAATCATCGCGCCATCCCCTGTTCCGAAGAACGTCCGCGCGTCATACCCGCGCCGCCTTCAACATTCCGCTATGGCCTTGCGTATCAGGGACGCCGCTTCGGAGGGTTCCACGCGGCGGGGAGGCGCTTTGGCATTTTGCATGGGAATATACAGTTTCTTTACGCGGGTTGGGGAACCGGCTAGGCCGTAACGCAAGGGATCCGGGTTCGGCAGGCAGTCGAGTCCCCAGACCGTGACGGGCAATTTTCTCGCCGCAAGACGGCGAGGCAGACTCGGCGCGCGAGGTTGCACCGCCTCCCGGCTGACGGCAAAGAGCGCCGGATACGCGCCTCGGACACGGACGGTTCCTGTAGAAAGTTCCTGCAAAACCGAATAGCCATCCTCCCTGAAACACTCTATCTCCTTGACCCAGCCCGCCACAGGAACGCCGAGCCGGGCCGCCAAGGCAAAAGGAAGTTGGGCCGTGTCGCCGTCGGCGGTCTGCTGGCCGCAGAAGATCATGTCCGGGACGCCGTATTTTTCCAGGGCTCCCGCCAGTGTTCGGGAAGTGGCCGCCACATCCGCGCCGGAAAAGGCGGGATCGCTTAAAAGGATCGCTGAATCCGCGCCCATAGCCACGGCTTCCCTAAGCGCCTGTTCCGCAGAGGGCGGACCCATTGTAATTGCAAAAATTTCCGTGACGGTTTGCAACGCGGAGGCGGCCTGCAACGCCGCCTCCAGGGCGAACAGATCGTAGGGGTTGAGTATTCCTCCGGCGGAATCCCTGACGAGGACGCCGGTTTCGCCGTCCATTCGGGCGCTTCCAGCCGGCACCTGTTTTATACATACACCGATCCGCATTTAGCCCTCCGTAAGTTCGAAGCCGCCAAAGATGCCGTGAGGGTCTAGTTCACGAAGGATGGAGCGAATCTGGGCAAGCCGCGCCGGGGGAAGGCGGCGGCAGAGGATGTCCCGTTTAAGCCGGCCTATCCCGTTTTCCGCCGCAAGGAGGCCGCCATCTTCAATGACCGAGGCGGCCCAGCGATCCAGCAACGCCCGGCTCCGGCGGAGTTCCCCAGCGCTTTCCGGTAGAATGTTCACATGAAGCCGCCCCTCGGCGATATGGCCGAAAACGAAGCCCCGAAGCCCCGCCTCCGCCATCTCCCGGCGGTACGTTTCGCGGTAAAAGCCGGCCAGTCGCGAGGGAACCGCGAAGTCTGCGGCAGTCTTGCGCAGTTCCGGCAGTTCTCGCCGGAGCCGGTCCAACTCCATGTTGATGAGTTCCGGCGCGGCGTGGCGGAAAATACGGAATTTTTCAAGTTCAGCGGAGCTTGCCGCCGCCCATGTGTCATCCTCCCGGCCGCCGGCGGCCAAAAACAGTTCCAGATGTTCCGCCAACATGGCTTCCAAGTCATCCGGATCATCTCCCTCAAGCTCGACATGAATGGCGGCATCCGCTCCGGGAGCAATCGGGGGAAGTCGCCGCAGGGCGGCGCTTTGGGGGGCCAGTGTCCGTATCAGTTCCAGAGAGGGCCGGTCGTAATATTCCACAGTGGAGAGAGCCTCTCCGCCGGGGATCCGCTCCCGCCAGCGCGACAGGGATTCGGCAAAACCGATGGCCGCCCCATCTTGCCTGAAAAAGAAAATCACTCCCCAGACGGCGGCGGGCAGTTCACGGAGTTCCAGGGAAAGTTCCGCCGCGAAACCCGCGACCCCCTCGCTGCCCGCGAGAAAATCGATCAGGTCAAGCCCGGGCCGGGGATGCAGGAAGAGGCTTCCCCCGGCGGGAAGGGCGGCATCGCAGGAAAGGCGGCTTCCGCCTGGAAGGGGACAGCCGCCGCCGTCAAAACGGTATCGCCCCCGTTCGATGCGCCAAATTTCCCCAGCCGCCGTGATCCAGGCAAGTCCCCTGACATGATCCCCCACACTGCCCCAGCGCAGGGAATTGGGTCCGCGAGCGTTACAGGCGAAAGCGCCCCCAATGCTGGCCGTCGTTTCGGTGGGATTCGGGGGAAAGCGCAACTTTCGCCTCCACTCACGGAAAAATGATCTGTCCTCGGGATCCCAATCATCCAGGGGAGAACTCTGAATCAGGAAATTCCCCATGGCCTCGAAGCTCATCCCCCCCTGTACCCGCAATGACGGGACATTTCCGTGACCGGGAGAAAAGCCCAATGGCCGGCTCATCCTTTCGCTGGAGAGGATGAATCCCCCATTGGGGACGGCCCCCCCGCTGATACCGGTCCTGGCCCCTTGTATGGCGAGGCGAATCTTTTCGGCGGCGGCCCGGCGTATAAGGGCGGCGGCCTGGCCGGTATCTTCGGGAAAAGCGATATAATCAGCCCGTCCTTCCAAGCGGGACTCGTCGTGAAAATAACTAAGATAGCTGGGAGCGGCGGCGATAAATTCTCCTCCCATCAGACGCCCCTCGCTTCCGCTTCGAGGGCGGCGATAAATTCCTCCGCGCAGGCGATGATCCCTATATCGGCGTAACGAAAAATAGGAGCGTTCCTGTCGGGATTCACCGCTATCAGGGTGGAGATATCCTCAATTCCCGCCATGAAAGCCGCAGCCCCGGAGACCCCCGCAACGATGCAAGTTTCCGCCCCGCAGCGAAGCCCCGACTGACCGATGATTTCGCCGATTCCTCCCCAACCGTTGAGAGCGGCGGGGCGGCTGAAGCCCAAAGGAGCGCCGAAGAATCCAGCGGCGCGGCGCAACCGCTCACAGGCTGCCCTGCTCCCCAAGCCCCGCCCGGCGGCAAAGATCAGGGGGGCTCTTTCCAGGGGATTGACGGGGAAGGCTTCGGAGCGCTTGTAGTCCAAAATCCAGCGGGGAAGACTCAAATGTCCTGCCGGGCGGCTTTCCATCCGGGGAGTTTCCCCTTCTCCGCCATCCCGGGCTGTCTTCTTTCCGGCAACGGTCAACACCGCAGGATAATCCTCAATTTCGGCATCCCAGTCAAGGTTTGAGCCGCAGACTTTTTTGCGGGCAAAAAGCCGCTTCCCCTCTCGAAGGAGCGTTCTGGTTTCAGGGAAACAGCCGCGTTTAAGCCGGGCGGCGAGGCGCACCCCCAGTTCATGGCCCGCTAGGGAAGCGGGAAACAAGATAAGATCGGGACGCCGCTCCGCCCAGAGCGTTTCCAGCCAGCGGATGCGGCTTTCGTGGCAACAGACGTCCCAAACATCCGCGCCGTCCGCGCGAGCGCATTCGCCGCCGGATGCGACGCCATAGATCGCCAGATCCGGGGAGCGGGCGGAGGGACATGTCAAAGTCCGAAGATCAGGACGGGATTCGGGGATCGGGCCGGGCAACCAGAACTCCACCCGGTCATTCGCTTCTTTTACGGGGCTGATGATATCCCAGAGAAGAGCGGAGTCCGATGCTTGCGGCAACACAAAGGCTATGTTCACTGTTCCCATCCCCGCAGGTATTCCGTTCGTATTTCGGCGACGCTTTGAGCCAGGTCCGCGCCGGCGGGAAGGAAACGGCAATTTTTGCGCCGCCTCTCCCGGTGGAAACGGGGCGCTTCACCGGGATTCTGCCCGCCAGCGACGCCGCCGGGTTTGAAGCCGCTATCATTGGGAACGGGCGGCCTTTCGGCCTCCCGCTTGGATGCCGACATCCGGGCGCTCAGGGTTACCGCCCGGAGCGCCGATACGGGGCTATTCCCCAACGCCGCCAGCAGGGGCAATCTGACCCGGAGCCGTTCCCGGCCCCCTCCGGTGACACGCCTTACCTCGATTCCCCCGGCGCAGGGGGTCAGTTCCTCAACTCCAGTCAGCGCCGGAATCCCCAAGAATTCCGCCAGCAACAGGGGCACCATGCCGGTATCGGCGTAGCCCGCTTGACTGCCCGTAAGGATGAGATCACAGGCGGCGGGACCCAGTTGGTTTCCCAAGATCGCCGCGATACGTCGGGGCTGGAATTCCACGGCTTCCTTGGGGAGGGCGCGCGAAATATCCACCACCCGGTCAAAGCCTGCGGCGAACAGAATCTTGCAGAGGGGCGATGGGAGGGGGGCCGCCGTGACGGCAGTACATTCCGTTTTTTCATCCATCTCTTCCCACATCGGACGCAACCGCAACGCCGTTTCCAAGGCGCTCTCGTCAAAGCAACTGAACGCCCGCTTTACATAACCCCAATCGGCGGCAAGGCTGAAGTCGTCCCAATCCGCCTCGACCACCTGATCAAAATCAGGAACGGCCTTAAAACAAACAGCAATCTTCATCGGTTCGTTTAAATCCACCTAAATCAAAATCACTCGAACAACTCGCTTAATCAGTCAGCAAAACGCCCTTGTTCAGTATACGGTTTGGATCCAGGGCATCTTTGAGTTTGCGCAGAAGCGGGTAAGAGCTGCCGTGTTCCTCCGGCATCCAGCGGGTGCGGTATTTGCCGGATCCATGGTGATGGGCGATGCTACCTCCCCGTTTCAAAGTCTCCTCCATGATCACCGTGATAACCTTCATGTAATCGGCCCGGGCGGACTCGACGCCGTTCTTCACGATAAAGCCGAAGGTGAAGTAAATGTTTGTCCCTTGAATATAGCTGTGGGAGGAGTGACCGCCAATGGAGACCAAATTTGGCATCTCTTTGGGAAGCCGTTCTCGCACCGCCTCATAGATTCCGCCAATGCCGGACCACGGGGCGGAGATTTCGCAGGTATCCGCTACAACGCCGTATTTGTAATAAACCGGCTCGTCCATGTGATAACAGACATCGTTCCGGGTTTTAAACCAGGACTCGACGGGCCTGGTCCCCAAATCGGCGGTTTCCCGGCGTCCGGCTATTTCGGCGATCCCCTGCCCAATGGCGGCGGTGATGGAGGCGGGACCCTCAGCAAGAAAGAGGAGGACGCAATAATCGTCCGGCGCCAACCCGCTGAACATGCGTTGCACCTCCTCGGCGTCGTGGAGCCTCACCACTGCGGGCCGGTAGCCCTCCACCATCACTTCCCGGATAAGGTCAAGCCCTGCGGACATGCCCTTGATTGCCCAAGCCCGCATCCACCGGGATTCGGGACGGTGGCGGAATATTTTGATGGTGGCCTCGGTGATGAAGCCCAACATCCCCTCGCTTCCGATAAAGAGATGCCGCAAATCGGGTCCCACAGAACGGCGGGGGCTGTTCTTTATCCTGATGATCTCACCATCCGCCAGTACCGCCTCAAGACCCGCCAGAATATCCTCAACGCCCCCGTAGAGGGTGGAAAGCTGGCCTATGCTGCGGGTGGCGATAAGTCCCCCCAAGTGGGCTAGGGGCAGGGACTGGGGAAAATGGCCGGAGGTATATCCCCGCTCGTTTAGATAGTTTTCCAAGTACTCCAAAGGAGTCCCGCAACGGGCGGTGATCATCATGTCCTGTTCGTTCAGCGCGATGATTTCGTTCATCTCGGAGCCGTCCAAGATGACCCCGCCTTCTTCCGGCTCAATGCTCTGGGTGACGCTGGAACCGCCAGTCCGGGGAACCGTGTCGATACAGTTTTGATTGAGGAAGGTCAGAGCCTTAGACACCTCCTCCGTAGAGCGGGGTTTTACCATGCAGGCCGCCTTGGGAACCCAGTCTTTGCCGTCGAACCGTTCGTACTGCCTAAAACCAATGTAGTCAACCGACGCCTTTCTGATTATCTCCGGGTCGTCCTGCACCCGATCCGCGCCGAGCAGGTTCTGCAATCCGCTGATGATCGCCTGTTTGTCCATCATTCTTCCTTCCTCTTCATTGAGCGGGACGCTACCACATCCACTCCGGTATCGCAAATATTTTTTACGATGATGTCCCCGCAATGCACGGGGGCGCTTAATTTCATTTTATAAAGAACCTCAAGGCAACGCTTGATGCGGATTTTGGGAATTTCTTCAGCGCTTATCACCGGCAGCCGGGGCAAAGTTCCTCCGGCTATCGCCACTGTGGTGGTGAGCATCCGCGTGGGGTTTTGGTACTCGTGTATGCCGTGCTTTTCGCCTCGGGGACACTCGTTGCCGGCAACGGTAAATTTCCCGCCGTTTTCGGCAACCATAAGGCGGCAACTATTGGGGCAGACGATGCAGATAAATTCACTTGTCATGATTTCACCTCCCGCGCTTCAATCAGAAGGGGATCCCCGGTTTCAGTCTCGAAGCTGAGCATCTCCGGGGGAGCGACATGGCGACAGCGTCTTTTCAATCTGACATGGCCTTCGGCCTTGCCGTTAGCGAAACAAAGCAACTCCGCCTGAGCAGCCGGTTTCTTTACCCGCAGGAAGAAGGCGGCTTTCCCGGCGGGCTTCTCCCGGCGGACTCGCTGAGGGACAACGAAGCTGACGTTCTCTCCTGCCTCCACCGGCTCCCAGCCGGGGGCGGACAATTCTCCCCGCAGAAAGGCCGCCGCGCCCTGGGCGGCAATCTCGGCGGACTGGGAGACATAGTCAACCAAGTCAAAGACCGCCGCCACATTCCCCGCGGCGAAAATGCCCGGCGCGCTGGTCATAAAAGACGAGTCCAATACGGGACCTTTGGTACGGGGATCGATCTCTATTCCCGCCTTGACGGACAGTTCGTTTTCCGGAATCAGCCCCACAGCTAGCGCCAAAAGATCGCATGTCACCTCGGTTTCCGTGCCGGGGATGGGCCTGCGGTCCGGCCCAACCTTGACGGTGGCAACCGACTCAAGCCGGTCCCGGCCATGAACCCACATAACGGTTTCTGAAAGGTGCAGGGGGATGCCGAAATCGTCCAAGCACTGCACGATATTCCGGGTTAATCCGCCGGGGCTGTCCATCACTTCGTATACGCCTTTGACTTTGATGCCCTCCAAAGCCATGCGCCGGGCCATGATGAGTCCGATGTCTCCGGACCCAAGTATCACCGCCGTCCGTCCCGGCAGGCGGCCTTCCATGTTGATGTAGCGTTGCACGGCGCCTGCGGTTAGTACGCCCGCAGGCCGGTCCCCATAGATCAGCGCTTGGGCGGCGGTGCGCTCACGGCAACCCATAGCCAAGATGATTGCCCCGCATTCAATGTCGAGTATGCCGTCCCGCCTGTTGCAGGCGAATATCCGCCGGTCCGCGCCGACATCAAGAACCATGGTTTCGGTAAAAACTTCAATGTCCGACGCTTCCACCTGGTCGATGAAAACTTGGGCGTACTGATTGCCCGAAAGCCGGCGGCCAAAACGGTGTATCCCAAAGCCGTCGTGGATGCACTGTTGCAGGATGCCCCCCAGTTCCGCGTCCCGTTCCAGAAGGATCACTTTCTCCACGCCAAGACGCTTGGCTTCCAGAGCCGCCGCCAAGCCCGCAGGTCCGGCGCCGACCACGGCAACCTCAGTTCGCGTTCTTTTCATAACGCCGCAGCCTCCCCGTCCGCTTCGGGGCGGGTGTCCGCCACCAGTATATTGGTCCCCTCCCCCCTAAGGGTTATGGACGTCATCTCCGTTCCCAACTCCCGCGCCAAAAGTTCTACGACGCGGCTCTGACAGAAGCCTCCCTGACAGCGCCCCATGCCCGCCCTGGTGCGGCGCTTCACCGCGTCCACCGACGACGGGGGAACCGGGGAACGCATGGCCGCGAGAATCTCCCCTTCGGTGATGGTCTCGCAACGACAGATGACTCTGCCATAGGCCGGCTCACGGCGGATAAGCTCATCCTGCCCCTCTCTGCTTAAATGGCGGAACTCCGTTTCCCGTTTCCGAATGGAGTTGAAGCGAGGCTTCCGTTCCAGGGGAAAACCGTCTTCCGTCGCCGCTTTGACGAAGATGCCCTCGACCATTTCAGCAATTGCTGGCGCCGCCGCCAGCCCCGGCGACTGGATGCCTCCCACATTGATAAAACCCCTGGTAACCGGGGACGCCTCAATAACAAAATCCTCTTTATAATCCGCCGGACGATTCCCGGTAAAAAAGCGTATAATGTCGTTATTGCCGATGCCATAATCTTCCCCCAGGCTCATGGCGTAGGCAAGATCCTCCGGCGTGGAACTCAGGTCCTCTTTGTCGGGAACTTCCGTCGCCGAAGGCCCCATCAGGATGTTCCACTCCGGAGTGCGGCACATGCCGCCGCCCTTGGACTCGCTGTTGCCCTTCTTTTGAGCGCTACCCCCCAAGACCCCGGCGAGGGAGTGGTAGATGGGCCGGCGGTTCTTGTCCAAGATGGCGATGGTACCCTTGCGGGGGTGGATGGTATAGCGCTTGTCCCCGGCCATGGCGGAAATCTCGTCGGCGTAAACCCCGGCGCAGTTGATGACATAACACGCCTCAATGATGCCCCGGCTGGTGACGGCCCCGCTTACCCGTCCGTCTTTTGTCAAAATATCGGCCACAGTGCAGTTGAACAGGAAACGCGCCCCATTCACGGCGGCGTTCTCCGCCAGGGCCGAGGCGACCTTGTACGGCTCCACCAGCCCCATTGAGGGCAACCATATCGCCGCCGCCAACGCTATCCCCTGCTCGGCGAATCCTGGTTCCAGCCGTTTAGCCTCTTCCCCGTCGATCACCTGCGGGCCGAACACCCCCATGGACAGGGCGCCCTCGGCGGCTTTTTCGAGGAGGGGCCGCAGGCGCATGTCGGTAACCGCCCCCATAAGGCCGCAACGCTGGAATTCGAAGCCCAACTCCCGCGACCATTGGGTGTACATCTCGTTCCCCCTGATATTGAGTTTCGCCTTGAGCGTACCCGGCTTTACGTCGTGTCCCGGGTGGATATTGCCGTTGTTCGCCTTGGTCGCCCCGGAAGCAATGTCGTCGTCTTTCTCCACAACAAGGACGCGGACTTCGTACTTTGAAAGTTCCCGGGCAATGGCGCAACCCGATATGCCCGCGCCAATGACAAGTACGTCGACAGTATCAATGCGCCCCGCCCTGACGCCTCTCTCCCGGTACGGACCATAGTCCTTGCGGGGGGCGGGCTTTCCCCTGACGGAAAGCTCATTTACCACGTTTTTAACTTCCGGCGGCTTTGCCGCCAGATGCCCCGCGACGACCACCTCATCCCAGGAAGCGCACTCGCCCCGCATGGTCAGGATGCCCCGCTCATCTATGGAAAGTTCCGTATCCAAATCCGGGAGGGCTTCTTTTAAAGCGTTTTTGATTGCTTCCAGCATCCGGCTCTTTCTCCTCTGAATGTACGCTAATTTACATTTAATAATAGCCCGTACTCCGATAGCCTGTCAAGAAAAATCTTTAGCAACTCTGCATTTCTTTGCGGTATTCCAGAACAACGATTTGACTTCGGCGATAAGCGGGAGACGGAGAAACACTTTAAGAATATTCCCGATCAGAATGCCATGCGGCGATCCATGCGGAGCGGCTTGGGAAACAACGGCAGACAGGTGTCAATTAACCGGGACTTCTTATATTTGTGAGAAAAACGCTCATGCGGAAGGCGGCGGCCTCCGAATATATTGCCATACAAAGCGAAGTTATCTCATAAAAAGTGAAAAATGTCCATCAATGTAAAATTGCTGGCTCCAAGTCGTTTCATAGATACGTTCGCGTCCGCCTTTTATTCCGGCTCACACGCAAGTCCCCCTTCAATTCCAACAAAAATGCAAAAAATGTTTGACAAGAATGAAATTCTGTTGATAGAATAGAGAGTATCGGATAGTACGCAAAAACGTACACTCAATAGTCTCGCCAGTTATTGATCCGAAAAACGTAATATCATGGAGGACTAAATGAAAATCGAAGCAAACGAGTGTTTCAAAAAGCCTGATAAAGGTACGGTGTTGGTAACGGGAGCCATATTCCTGTGGGTGTTTATCGTCAATGTATCCTGTGTCTCGTTCATTTTTCCCGCCATTGACAAGGCGCTAACCGCCAGCGGCAAATTTTTCCCGAATGTGTACAACTCATACTCGACTCCCACTTGGCCTATGTTCTTTGTAACCATCTTGTACTTTATCATGGGCAACAATCCCAAAAAGAGCCTTGAGATATTCTGTGGCGGGTTGTTCGGGTTTTTGATGGCGCTGGCGCTGTTTTGGGCGACTTGGCAATTGATGGGACAAAGCGCGGTATTCAGGGGAGAACCCGGCCTGCTGGAATTTAAATACGCCTTTATTCCGGTAATCTTTGTCATATTGGGCGTGATCATCTTGGGCGGAACCGTCTGCCCCCTTGTTTTTAATAACGCGGCCTTTACGTATCTGATCGCGGGATCGATCTCCATCGGCAAGTTTTACTATACCCCGAACGGCATAGAGCTTTATACGCGAGAGATAGGCAACAATGTTCTTGTGTTCTTAATCGGCGGCGGAATATTTCTGGGCGGCTGTATACTGATTCAAAAACTGCTGATCCAATGGCTGACGGCTCAGGCGGTAAAAGCTGCGAACAAGGCTCAGAAGAAATAAGAAAGACAGGCTTCTGCGGCGGCCTTCCATGATGGCGGTGGCAGGATAAAAACTCGCAGGAGCCTGTTAATCGGACATAAACTTTATTGGGTTTATAGTTATCGCCTTTCTTAAGATTCTCCTCTGCTGACAGCGCCTAATTTTTCACAATCAAGACGCGCTGGATGTTCATATTTCCTTGCGCCATAGCGAATAGCGTGTCGCTAGTATATGCATTCCAAGATAAAAAAATGTTCATTTGACGGTGGCATAGAGGAACTGTTCAAAAACAGGCGTCCACCACTCCAGATAGCCGGCCTTTGTGGGGTGGGTTTCGTCTTTCAGCCAGAGTTTCCGTTGCGCCTTGGTGAGATTATTGAAGTCCGCGTCATTCCATAGGTCCAACACCTCAATGTCCCATATTTTCGCCAGTTCGTTTAAGCGGTCAACCATTTTCGCGTACCGCACGTCGTTGCGCCAAGAACAGGAATAAAACAGTACGGGACACTCCCATGTCTGTTTGACATAGGTTATGATGTACTCTATGGCTCCGGTTATCGTCGTTTTGTCGTAGGCGCTTAAATCACCGGTTGGCCCCACAATATCGCCCAAATTAAGCATATCCACCGTACCGCCGCCCGTATCATTGGTGGAGAGTTGGCAGATAAACATATCCACATCCGCGCTCTTGTCAAACTTTGATCCGAATTCCAGCCGGTGGACATAGGAATTTTCGTTCTTGTCCATCAGGGTCGTCCCCGTAACGGCCTCTACGGTAACGGCGCATTGATCCCGCTTTGCGATGTAGTGCGGAAAAGCCATCCCATTGCTGCCGTAGCCGACGGTGATGGAAGAACCCAAAAAATAAAGGGTCTTGCCCTTCAGCGGGCTGTCCGCCAGCGCTTCGACTTTTTCCACATCATAATCTGGTGAATTGCCGTTTGCTCCGCATCCCGCCAAAGCTGACATGGCCGCAAGTAATACGATAATTCCTGTTGATAATTTTTTCATTATTTTCCTCCATGAGTTAGATTAAAATGATCATACAGCATCGCGGCAAGAAAATAAAGTCGTCCGGAAGCCTATACAACTCCCTGTCGCTGAAAATTTAAAAAAAAGTTTGACAGTTTTGAATTTTACCTGATATAATAAGAATCACCGGATTAAAAACGTACATTCAACGGCCTAGCTAATCCGTCGTTCCAAATAGAACATGGGTAACGTAGTTATCCCTAATTGAAATGTAATGTTATGGAGGGTTTTATGAGTGAAAAGTATATTATCGGCATAGACAGCGGCACCCAAAGCACACGGGCGATCCTGTATGACAGCCAAGGCAGGCTGATTGCCAGAGGCGCGGCGGAGCATCCCCGATTGCTCTCCCCGCATCAGGGCTGGGCCGAGCATGGCGCGAATGATATTTGGGACGCCCTGCGGGCCGCCGTGAAAGATATGTTCGCCCGCTTTACGGGAAATATCGCGGATATTGCCGGCATCGGATTGTCCAGCCAGGGAGCCTGCTTCCTGGCTCTCGATAAGGAGGGAGAAATCCTCTGTAATCCTATCAGTTGGCTTGACGAACGCTGGCGCATGAATATCCCGGATCTGGGGCAGATAACGAATGATATCGCCGATCCCCTGTACAAATTATTCTGGCCATACTATTCAAAAGCAAACTGGCTCAAGTTCAACAATCCCGAAGCCTACGGAAAAGCGGCGAAGTATCTGGGGATTTCAGGCTATCTTGGATATAAATTGACCGGCGGCTTTTACGAATCCATTTCCAATAGCATGGGCTGGCCCTATGACGTCATCAACTGGAAGGGCTTTGACGGGGACGCCGAGATCGAATCCATGGGCATGCGGCGGGATCAACTCGCGGAGCCGGTTTTCGCGGGGACCGTCATCGGCAAGATCACCCCGGAAGCGGCGGCGGCTACCGGACTGCCCGAGGGATGTCCCGTAGCGATCGCCGCTAGAGACAAGCAGTGCGAGCTTCTTGGCGCGGGAGCGGTGAAACACGGACAGGCGTACATCACACTTGGCACTTTGAGCGGACTGGATATTGTCTGCGAACAATATAAACCGGCGCCTGATTTTTCGTATTTCACCTATTTGGGCGCCATCCCCAAGCTGTACAATTATGAGTCCATGGCGAACAGGGGCTTTTTGCTGGTGTCTTGGTTCCGGGATAATCTGGGAGACGGTTTAAAGGCCGCAGCCAAAGAAGCGGGGATTTCGGTGGAAGCTCTGCTGGACCGTGAGGCGGAAGCGATCCCTGCGGGTTCGGAAGGTCTTGTAGTCCTGCCGGATTGGTCGTCCTCGGCGGCGCATCCCAGCGGCAAGGGAATATATCTGGGCTTTGACGACCGGCATAAGCGGGGGCATATGTTCCGCTCTCTGGTGGAAGGCATTATCATCCAGATCAAACTTGGCTCCGCTAAAATGGCCGACTATCTGGGGCTATCCATCAATGAACTTTATATAGGCGGCGGCGGCAGTAAAAGCGACTTTACCGCCCAAGTAATCGCCGATGTGTTTAATGTGCCGGTGTACCGTACTAAGGAATCGGAGAATTGTTCTCTTGGCGCGGCAATGTGCGGCGCGGTGGGGGCGGGACTTTACGCCAGCCTGACAAAGGCGATGGATGGCATGGGCAATAATTACGATCAGTTCCTGCCGAACAAGGGCAACCATGATCTGTATGAGGCATTGAGCGATAAAGTTATCCAGAAACTCTACCCGGCGCTGGAAAATATTCTGAAAGATTTGGCCGAACTTACCACGAGCAAGCGGTAAGGAGCCTCGTAGACATGACATGGCTTTTTGGTCATGGCATGTCTTTGTTGCGTGGGCAATTCGAATAAACAATCCCTGCGGCAAGCCGCAGGGTATTGAAGATTTCTCCTTGAAAATAGTTGCGCGCGCGGGGGGAATAAATCCCCCCGCGCCCCTGATTTTACGCCCTAAACAGCGGAATTAAACCCGATAGCGATTAAACCTTTTTTATAAAAATAATGAGACTGTTCCAAAACGCGCGCTTGCGTTCGGGTTGGTTTGGGAACAGCCTCAATTGGCGCAGGTTCGCCGCAACCGGAACGACAAACGCTCCCTTCGGCCATAATGCCCGTTCAGCGCTCAAGAGAACGTTCGAAAACTCGTAACTATTCGGTCGCGCGCCAAAAATTGTCCATCGGGGTAGCCCGGCTTCGCCAGTAATAGCGCCTTACGTCAAGGCCGCTCCCCGTTTCCCTTGTATGAGTGGCCATAACCGCGCGGAGTCTGGATAAGGGTCGACGAGCCCCCGCCCAACAAGCGCGGACATGCGGTGTGCGGCCCATAGGTTCGGCGAACCTTTGGGCCGGCTGCGCGGTATCGGGCGGCGCCGTCACTCGCTTTATACGCCTGGAGCGCGACG
>JAITIK010000053.1 GCA_031279555.1 Treponema sp.
TCAGATAGTCCTTATGCCACTCAAGCGACCTCTCCGCATCAGCGTATCGGGCGTCCTGATTCTCTATGTGCGCCTGCTGCTTCGTCAGATAGTCCTTATGCCACTCGATACTTTCTTCAAGCCCTGTTAATTTTTCAGAAAATGAAACCGGCGTCTTTCTATGTCTTTGATATGCTTCATACAGAACGATGTTAGCTAGATCGGCGACGAAATGTTCGAGTAGTACATGACACCATTGCTCCTCATTTTCCTGAAAAACATATTTAATAAATTCATTCTGCGCAATAAAAGCGTCCAAACCGCCAATAGAGAAATACAATGTAAGAATTAAATTATACTTCACAAAAGCTGCCGGCACGGGAAAATCAAAAAACCATTCATAATCAATAAAACACGGCTTTTGAAAATCGCCGTTTCTGAAAATAATATTCCCCACAGTCGCCTCAAAGTTGACGCATTGCAAGGCGGGCGTATTGTCAGGCGCAAATGAATTTCCAAAACAGCGCAAAAAATCCGGGGACGCCTCAAACTCACATCTGTTATCCGGACCCCCGCACGCTATTTCTACATGACGCTCGAATACATTAAAAAATTCTTCTTTGCTTTGCTTTTTTATACAGTCGGCGTAAATCGATGCCAATGGTACGCCTTCAACAAATTCTGTATATAGCCTGTCATTTTCCATCCAAGATTTCGCGGCGTCACAATGCGGATAACGCGCCAATATTTTCTTTTGATTCTCGCAAATATTATGAAGATGCGGTATCCCGCATTCATATACGGCTTCTTTTACGACCAATCGCTTTCCGTCATTATCTTTTACAATAGAGGTGCGAACGCATAACTCTTTTTTTCTGAATGCGCTGATTTTCGTATATAATACTTTCATATTTTTCTTGCCTCTACAAGAAAAGAATTTGCGAAAACCGTAAATTCTTTGGCGCCATACAAAGTGGCGAACGCTTTCTCATCATCAAACAGCTTCAACCCGGCTGCGGCATAATTGCCGCCCACGCCCGCATACACATAATCCCCCGCGTTCGGCAGATGCTCGTCGCTATATATCAAAACAGGCAGCTTATAATCCGGCATAGGATAGTAAAAAAATAAATCTCCAAATCCACTGTCAGACAACAGCTTTTCAAGCTCTGACTTGCTGAATGTCTTCGCTTTTTCCCGACGCGTATCGTTTATATATCCTTCAATCCCGGCAAACGGACGCCCACAATGATCTTCATTATCACCGGCAAAATATTTAAGCCCCAATCTGTTTTCTATTCCTATATAAATCCTTCCGGACGGCTTAAGCGCATCACGCGCTCTTTTCAAAAACATTTCAAAGGGCTTGTCAGATTTTATATAACGTCGCGCATATTCCAGCGCTCCAATCACAACCGCAACGTCATATTGTTTCGATAACGCTATTTCTTCAAAATTTCCTACATATATGCTGACATTCGCGGCCGATTTATTCCGGTATGCGTTTGCCAGAGACCTTCTTTTTGATAAATCTATACAATCAACTGAACCAGCTTTCTTTGACAGGGCGCATGTTATCGCGCCCGTTCCCGATCCGATTTCCAACACGTGATCAGTTTCCGTTATATCCATAGGTATGGCTATATTCTGCCGTTGCGGCGCAAGCTGATATAAAATCTGCCAACGGTTGTCATTTCGCAATATTTCAAAAATATCCTTCTCATCTCTAAACGCCTCAAGAACGGTTTGTTCAGGATCGTCTCCTTCATTGTATACAATAGCGTCGTCGTCATAGAATTCATAATTGATGGTTACGCCGCCGATTTTTTCCTCAAATATTTCTTTCTCCAATTTATTCATCGTTTTCCAGTTCCCATAATTTCGCGTATTTTTGCGTTATCTCCCCATATTTCAGGCGAATCATACGGCCTGTCGGGAAATGCGCCATACTTTAATTTAATTTTGTATGCGTGTTCTTTTATAAAGCCTTCCGCTTTTTCCGCAAGACTGACCGCCTCGCCTGAACAGCAATTTATTATGCCTTTCACTTCTTTTTGCGTTATACACGCCGCCAATTGTCCGGCAAGCTCATCCACTCCTATAAAGTCATATTTGTTTTTTCCTGTTGTGAAAGGGAAATATTCCTGCCCCGCCTCTTCCGCCGCAACGATTTTGGCAAATATAGAATTATTTCTCTTGTCATCGCCGTAAATATAATACGCGCGCAGCCATTGAAAAACCACATCTTTGTATTTTGTATCGTTTAATAAAATCGACAAGCTTCTTCTCAGCGCGTCCTTTGCGACACCGTACTGGCTTATAGGATTGCATGGCGTATTTTCATCTATCGCCCCTTCATGGTATCCCACTTCATGCATGGTCCCCATAACCGCTAGGCGCTTCAAGCCGCTGTCAAGCATTTTTTTACAAAATAAATAGTGGCTTGACAAATGCTCCATGTGCGCGTCCGAATTATGGATAAACCCGTTTTTCCAAGCCAGATGAAAACACACGTCAGGCTCCCCGGATTCTCTGTAAACATCTATATTTTTATTAAAAATATCCAGCGTCAATCCATCCGCTTTTTCATGCATTCCATTAACCGAAAAATCAATTGCGACAACTTTCACATTATCCAATGTTAAAAGTTTATCTACAACATGCCGTCCGATGTAGCCATTCGCCCCTGTCACCAAGATACGCATTTATATTACCTCTGTTGTTTTATATTTAAAGAAAAACACCGTACAAACCGGATTGATTGCGGTCAAAACGACTCTGACAAGAAATAAATTTTATACGAACTTTTCTCAAAACCAACCGGATTTTGAGAAAGGCTCATAGTTATTACAATTTATAATAATTTATAATGTACAAAAATAATATGCGATTCACTTTATGGTGCCCATTCGCTCAAAAACTTTCTTAAACTGGCTTTCCATTCCGGCGCCTTCATTCCCAGCGCGTCTTTTATTTTCGTCTTGTCCAGCACGGAATACGCGGGACGCCTCGCCTTCGTCGGATATTCTTCGGTCGCGCACGGAATCACGGCGCAATCCTTTGTTATTACGCCCAGCCTGCGCCCCTCCTCATATATGGCCTGCGCAAACTCACGCCACGTCACATCGCCTTCATTCGTGTAGTGGTATACGCCAGGCGACATATTTTTCCCGCTGTCCGCAACCCGTATAAAAGCGGCGATCATTTCCGCGAAATCTTTCGCCCATGTCGGGCTTCCCCGCTGGTCGTCCACCACGCGGACGCTTTCCCGCTCGTTCATCAGCCGAACCATCGTGTGGACAAAGTTGCTCCCATGCCTCCCGTAAAGCCATGCAGTCCTCATTACGAAACTGTTTTTACAATTCTTTAGGACTTCCAACTCTCCGTCCCGCTTCGTCCTTCCGTACACGCCCGCCGGATTTGTCTCGTCGTCCTCTCTATACGGACGCTCTCCATTCCCGTCAAACACATAATCCGTCGAAATGTGTATCAGCCCCGCTCCCATACGCTCAGCCAGCTTCGCTATTTCAGCCGCCCCCTCCACATTCAGACGCTGGCACAACTCAGGCTCGTCCTCCGCCGTGTACGCGGCGCAGTTCGCCATCCACTTGATCCGTTTGCCTTCCGCGAAGCCCTCAAGCGCAACTCTGTCCGTTATGTCCACCTCGCGGTCGCTTCCTACATGCCCAAGCCCAGCCTTTTCCAACGCCAAAGACAATTCCGTCCCCAGCATCCCCTTGTCGCCGATCACCCACACCATACGCGCACCGCCTTTCACCTGTTTTCTCAAGCGAAGCCAAAATTTCTCCAGCTTGGAATCACTCACACCGCCTCACCCGCAACGCTTGAAGCTTTCCTCCAATCCAAGCCACTTTTTGTCTTTCTCGGACAGCAGGTATTCCATGCCGGCTCCCGGCCATTCTATCCCTATGTTGCCGTCATTCCAGATTATCCCCCCCTCGTCCTCAGGGTGATAGAACTCCGTGCATTTATACGCGAACACCGCATCTTCGCTCAACACCACAAATCCGTGCGCGAACCCTTCCGGCATGTAAAACTGCCTCTTGTTTTCTCCGCTCAGCGTCACTCCATGCCATTTCCCATACGTCGCGCTTCCACGCCGTATGTCTACGGCCACGTCAAACACTTCTCCGCTCAATACGCGAACCAATTTTCCCTGCGGATGCGTTTTCTGGTAATGCAGCCCTCTCAACACTCCCTTTACAGACTTCGATTGATTGTCCTGTACAAATTTCACCGGGAGTCCGGCATCCTCAAATTCCCTCTCGTTATATGTCTCAAGAAAATAGCCCCGGCTGTCCCCAAACACCGTGGTCTCTATCTCATACAACCCTTCTATTCCTGTCTCAATAAACACAAACTTTCCCATTTCTACCGCTTCCCATACTGTTTTTCATAGTAGTTTTTATACTCGCCGTCCAATATGCGCTCCCACCACACCCGGTTCTCTATATACCACCGTATCGTCTTTTTTATTCCGTCAGCAAACGCCGTCTCGGGGCGCCACCCCAACTCCCGCTCTATTTTCGCGGGGTCTATCGCGTACCGCAAATCGTGTCCCGCCCGGTCGTCCACATGCGTTATCAACCCCTCGCTTTTCCCCAATTCCCTTACAATCCGCCTCACTATGTCTATATTTCTCATTTCATTGTGTCCGCCTATGTTGTACACCTCGCCTTCCTTGCCTTTGTGTATGATGAGATCGATGGCGCGGCAGTGATCCTCCACATACAGCCAATCCCGCACGTTCTCTCCTTTCCCGTACACAGGCAACGGCTTGTCACGCAACGCGTTCACTATCATCAATGGAATAAGTTTTTCCGGAAAATGGTATGGGCCGTAATTGTTGGAGCATCGCGAAACGCTCACCGGCAGCTTGAACGTCCTAAAATACGCCAGCGCGAGCAAGTCCGCCCCCGCTTTCGACGCGGAGTACGGGCTTGACGTCCGCAACGGCGTCTCTTCCGTGAAAAGCAGGTCCGGCCTGTCAAGCGGCAAGTCCCCGTACACCTCATCCGTCGACACTTGATGATACCGCTTGACCCCATGCCTCCGGCTCGCCTCCAGCAACGTCTGCGTCCCGATTATGTTTGTATGCAAAAACACGCCCGGGTCGTCTATGCTTCGGTCCACATGGCTTTCCGCCGCGAAGTTCACCACTATATCCGGCTTCTCCTCTTCAAACACCCGCTCCACCGCCGCCCTGTCCGTTATGTCGGCCTTTTCAAACCTAAACGCCGGATTTTCCAGCGCCGAGGCGAGGGTTTCCATGTTCCCCGCGTATGTCAAACTGTCAAGGCAAATTATTTTGCAGCCGGGATGCTTTTCAAGCGCGTAATGCACAAAATTCCCGCCTATAAACCCGGCTCCGCCGGTCACCACTATTTTCATCAAAACCGCACCTTCCCTTCAGCCACTTTCCGCAAGTGTTTTCCATACGACGATTTCCCGTACCGCACCGCTTGCTTCTCCAACTCCTCTGCGCTTATCCACCCTTTTTGCCACGCTATCTCTTCCACTGCGGATATCACTATCCCCTGCCGTTTCTCCATCATTTCCGCGAAGTTCGCCGCCTCCAACAGGCTGTCCACAGTACCCGTGTCAAACCATGTGAAGCCTCTCCCCAAAAGTTGCGCGTCCAATTCCCCGCGCTCCAGATAGGTTTTGTTTAGGTCCGTTATCTCCAATTCCCCGCGCGCCGAAGGTTTTTGCATTTTCGCATATTGAGACGCCCGGTTGTCGTAAAAATACAATCCTGTTACCGCATAACTTGATTTCGGCTCTTTGGGTTTCTCCTCCAGCGACAGCACTCTTCCGCCGCCGTCAAGCTCCGCCACCCCGAACCGATCGGGGTCATCCACGTAATACCCGAAAACCGTGGCCCGTCCGTTTTTCTCCGCATTATCCGCCGCGGCCTGCAATTTCTTTGAAAACCCATTCCCGTAAAAAATGTTGTCTCCCAACGCCATTGCGCATGCGTTTCCCGCGATGAAATCTTCCCCTATGATAAACGCCTGCGCCAGCCCGTCAGGACTCGCCTGCTCCGCATACGAGAGCCTCACCCCAAAGCCGGACCCGTCGCCCAACAGCTTCCTGAAGCTCGGCGCGTCTTGCGGCGTCGTGATGATCAGAATCTCCCGTATGCCGGCGAGCATCAGCGTCGAAAGCGGGTAGTAGATCATCGGCTTGTCGTATACGGGCAACAACTGCTTGCTCGTCGCCAACGTCAGCGGATATAGCCTCGTCCCGCTCCCTCCTGCCAGTATTATCCCTTTCATACTCCTCTCTCCAAGTCGACAGAATCCCCATTATCGTTAGTAAAATTCTCTCTTTTATCCCTAAAATCCGCGAGCCTTCATTTACGCATTGCTCATGGAAGCCTCATAAGCGGCGCACACTTCTTCAACACCGCCCATCATCACTATGCCGCCTTTTTTCAACCAGAGCGCCCTTTCGCACAGATTCCGGACGCTCGTGTCGTCATGGGAAACGTACAACAACGTAGTGCCGCCCACAAGCATTTCTTTCATGCGTTTTTCGCACTTTTTCTGAAAGGCCATGTCGCCCACAGCAAGCACTTCGTCAACTATCAAGATGTCAGGCTTCACCAGTGTTGAGAGCGCAAACGCCAAACGCGCGTACATCCCTGACGAATAGTTTTTAAGGGGCATCTGCATAAACTCGCCAAGCTCGGCGAAAGCGACAATTTCATCCCGGCGCTCCAGCATAAACTTTTTGCTGTATCCCAAAAGGGCGCCGCCCAACACAATGTTTTCTTCCGCAGTCAACTCGCCGTCCAAACCGGCGCCTAATTCAATAAGCGGCGCTATGCTTCCATTTACCGTAATGGACCCAATATCGGGATCGAGTATTCTACAGATTAGTTTTAACAAGGTCGATTTGCCGGAACCGTTGGCGCCTATTATCGCCAGAGATTCGCCTTGATTCATCTCAAAACTGATGTCTTGCAACGCCCAAAACTCTTTGAAATAAAGTTCTCTCTTTACAAGTTTTATAATATATTCTTTCAGGCTGTCCGTTTTTTCAGAGGCTATATTAAAACGGATGCCTACGTTTTCAACGTTAATGATCGGATTACTCAAGAAACAACCTCAAATATACAAAACAAACTTTCTTTTTGTGATGGAAAAAGACCATAACCCAATGACAAGCGTTGCAACCGCTATGAAGGCGCCTGAGGCAATGTTGCCCATGCTCACTGGTTTCGCCCACAACCCAAAGTTGCGGAACATGTCAATGTAGATGAACATAGGGTTAAACTGTTTGACGCCGGACTGGAGGGGTTCAGGCAACAGAGTCACCGGGTAGAATATCGGGGTAAGATACATCCAAATGGTGCTGAGAACCCCCCACAAATACTGGGTGTCTCTAAAAAACACCGCAGATTGGGCCAGCAACAATCCAAGCCCAAGACAAAACACATATAGCTCAACAATCGGTATGATTACCAACACAATGCGCCACGTTAAGGGGCTGCGTGTTATCATAACGACCAAAACGAGCGCGATTAACGAAAAAAACAGGTTCACCAGTTCGCTCGTAACAGATGAAACGGTGAATATGTATTTTGGCACAAACGTCTTTTTTAAAAGGGCCGCGTTTCCAACAATCGAAAAGATGGAACGCGACACCGCGTTTGACATAAACGAAAACATCATGTTGCCAATCAGAAGATACACCGCAAAGTTGTCAATGTTCCATTTGAACATCTCGGAGAACACTATATACATCACCATCATCGTAAGAAGAGGGTTCAGTACGCTCCACAAATATCCCAACACGCTGCGCCGGTACTTGAGCTTTATATCCCTGACAACAAGCTGCAAAAAAAGTTCTCTATAACTAAAAAAGAAATTAAAACGCGCTATAATTGCTTTTAACAAATTCGCATCCTTCGCCTCAAATTAAATTTCATCGCCAACTTGTCAACTCTTCACTTCTTCAATAAAATCAAAAGACAGCCATATCGTACACGGTATCTTTTCAGATACAATCTGAACTGCGGCGCATTTCTGCCGTTTATTTACTTTTACGATTTTTCCTTCATAGTCCTTTAAGGGTCCGCTTATTATTTTAATCTTCGTCCCCTCCTGTACAACTTTCGACGTTTCAATGACGCCGTTGCGCCGCTGAAGCCAACGGGCAAACTCCAAATCCCCGCCGCGCAGACGCATATTGCCGTCTCCGTATCGCAACGGACGGCGGATATACCGAAAATGGATTAAACCATCCCATACAGGCAATTCATCGCTTGCCATGAAGACATATCCCGGCAACAGAGCGCGGAACTCTTTGCATCGCTTCCCATGTTTTATAACATACCGTTCCGCAATGGCTGAAATCACCTTGTAACCGGATTGTTTAATAAAATCCTCCACCGTACGCTCATGCCCTGAAAAGCAGGCGAGACAATATACGGACTCCGCAGTACTTTTCATAATAAACGCTCCCTCAAGCTTTTACGCCATGAAAAACCTGAGCTGTTATAATTAGATTAGCCGTCCGCCGTTGCGGATCAAGCAATCCGTTTTCAGGGAATCGTACCATACGGCTAACCGTACATACGCCATTTCCCTGCGTGATAATAGTAAACAGTATATCACATCGTTAAAAAAAGATCAATATTACGATTCACTTTTTTCCGCTTCCAACGCTTTTGCGATTACCGTATCCATATCGTAGTACTGATACCGCCCGAGACGCCCGCCAAAAATGACATCAAGACGCTCGTCCGCCAACTCTTTGTATTTGAGATACAAGGCGTTGTTTTTCGCATTGTTCACCGGGTAGTACGGTTCAAGCCCTTTTTTCCATACGACTGGGTATTCACGAGTGACAACTGTATTCGGCCGCCTGCCAAATTCAAAGTGTTTGTGTTCAATGACGCGGGTGTACGGAACCGAACGCTCCGTATAGTTCACAACGGCGACGCCCTGATGGTTCTCTTCGGCAAGCTCATGAGTCTCAAAACGCAGCGAGCGGTACTCAAGCGTTCCATAACGATAACCGAAGAACTCATCAATAGACCCGGTACACACGATTTTTGCGGCGATACGCTCGTTTTTCTTGCTAAAATCAACATAATCCGTATTGAGCCTAACCTCGCCGCCTAAAAGCAGTCTCTCAACTATGCGCGTGTAACCGCCTACGGGGACACCCTGATACCGGTCGTTGAAGTAGTTGTTGTCATATATAAAACGCAAGGGAAGCCGCTTGATGATGAAGGCGGGAAGCTCCGTACAATCCATGCCCCACTGTTTTTCGGTATACCCTTTTATGAGCTTCTCGTATATGTCGCGCCCTACGAGAAGCAGCGCCTGCTCCTCAAGGTTCTTTGGTTCTGTAACGCCAGCTTCGGCGCGTTGCTTTTCAATAACAGCCATCGCTTCCGCCGGGGTCTTGACGCCCCACATTTTGTTGAACGTATTCATATTAAACGGCAGATTGTACAGTTCGTCCTTATAGCGTGCAATGGGCGAGTTGATGTAGTTGTTAAATTCGGCGAATTTGTTTACATACTCCCACACCGTTTTGTCGTTGGTATGAAAAATGTGCGCTCCGTACCTGTGTACAGTGATGCCGTTGATGGTTTCGGTGTAAATGTTTCCGGCAATGTGCGGACGTTTGTCAATGACAAGACAGGTTTTGCCTCGCGCAACCGCTTCATGCGCGAACACCGCGCCGAACAGTCCCGCGCCGACAATCAAATAATCGTACACCTATTTGTCCTTTAAGCCAAGACAGCCGCGCCAGAAATCTTCGGTGGTGAAGCGGCGATAATTCTTGATGTAATCTGCGGCGATTTCCTTAAACTTTGAGCCAAAAACCCACAGCAGCTTCAAGAGCCGCGCCGTATGCGTCATCCCGGCAAGCGGGCTTTTCTCCATTTTCTTTGCCGCGCGTTGCTGAACATCCTGAAGCAGCGCGGCGGAATCCGCCGCGCCAAGCCACTCTATCCCCCGGCAGTAATCCTCCACCGCCATCATCATCAAGCCGGCGTCATTAAACCTGAAAAACGCTATCCTATAGAATATCTTGATAAAAAGCATCGCCTGAAAATACAGTCTGCCGCAACCTCGAAAAGCGGAATCTCTGTGCAACGTCGCTACAATGAGGCGGTTGCGCATGGAATAGTAATCTTTCCAGCCGGTACGCTTCGCGTCAAAGGACTCGTGGCGGACACAAACGCCGCTCACCACGACCTTCTCACGCCGCTTGTTTCTCAAACCCCATTCGGTGTCATCATACTGAAAAAAAAGCGGCAAAGCCAAGTTGCCGCTCAAGGTGTGATCAAGATGGAAACAGCAATACCACCACCCGCAATAATTTAACGGCATTTCAATCTCATTGAAGACTATTGACTTGATTTCAGTAAGGTCATAGCCGCGCTTATGCTGTACAATTCCGGTTGGTTTTATAATTTCTCCGGACGCATACTGAATGTGCGGCTTGTCCATCAGGAGCATTGCGCCGCTTATCACGATGTCCGCGTGTTCTTTTTTCAGCAGCCGGAGAAACATATAAGTGCGTACCAACACATCATGCGTAAAGAAAATATCATCGTCCATAAGCGTGATATGCGTCAGGTTGTACCGGTCTTTGTCGGCGAGCGCTTCAATCATGCACCGCGAAAACCCGCCGGAACCGCCGCTGTTGATATTGGGAAAGACTCTCACCGTTTCGCTCTCGATTTCCTCTTTTTTCAAGGTTTGTCCGTTGTCAGCAATATACACCCGCACATGGCCGTTCAAGATTGAACGGCTGTTGGAAAAGATCGTCTTATCCAGCATGGCCATGTTCGTTTTAATATAACGCTCCCGTTTATAAGTGCAAATGGCAAGCGCAAGGTTAATGTCCGGCAGGTCTTCATCAACAACCGAGCGGTACGCGCCATCGTACAACTCCGAAGCTTCAAGCGCCCTGATCGTAAAGGCAAGCAGATCGCACTCGCAATCGGGATAGACAATCTCACACTCTCCAGGTTCCCGCAAAGAAAACGTTTTTCTAACCAACGGTTTCTCAACAAACCCGCCTTCCAGTTTGCCTTTTAAGCCGCCGCGAATCTGAAAACCGAGAAGCGTCGCTTCAAAAGACCCTTTTGCTGTCAACGCCAAAGAAATTTGCCCGACAACTGTATACTTTTTCCATTTTTTTAGAGCAAAGCTATTATAATACGTTGTAAACGCCGCTTCTCCATGGGCGTTAATGCGCACACTTCTGTTCTGAATCTTTATATCCGCGCCACAAGCGCGTATATAAAGCTGGTTTATTGTTTCAGGAAACTGGAGGTTCTGTACTACCACGATTCACCAATTCCTCACAAAGCTCATACACCCTGTCCATCATCTTCTCAAAACTGTATTCTTCATATACTCGTTGTCTGGCATTCGCCCCCAAACGGACGCGGAGTTCGTCGTCGTCAATCAAGCGCTGGATAGCGACAGACAAGGCGTCCACATCGTTTACCGGTACGGTCAACCCGGTCTTCCCGTCAACGCTCACCAGAGGCACTCCTGTGGACAAGTTGGTGTTGACGACAGGCTTGCCGTAGAACATGGCTTCCATTTGCGCAAGCCCAAAGGCTTCGACTTTGGCGTTGGACGGAAACACAAATATGTCACAGTCAGCGTAAGCGGCTTTCAGTTCCTCAAAGGGCAGGTAGCCGAGAAAATGAATTTTTTCTCCCAAGCCTTCCGTTTCGACGCGGGCTTTTAACTCGCCTTCCAAAACGCCGGATCCGATGATGAACAGTTCCGCCCCCCGCACCGCCCGCATCGCCTGAATGAGGACATCAATGCCTTTGTAATACACCAGCCTGCCTACAAACAACAGCTTTTTATTCTGTTTGTTGAACAACCTGTCCATGAGATAATTAGTGATGTTCACCTGTTCATAATCCGAGAATTTCAAGCCAAAAGGGATCACTCTGCACTTGTCTTTATACAGACCCAAAAAATCCGAGTTGTCTATATGCGCCTGCGTCGCCGTTACAACAACATCCGCCCGGCGCAAAAACCATTTCAAAATTGGTTTTATGACTTTAAGCAGTTTCCGCTGGCTAATAATGTCGCTGTGCCACCACACAATAACTTTTCCTTTGTATCCCGAAAATAAGCAGGCTAAATCCGCCAATGGAAAAGGCGTGTGAAACAGCAAAATATCGTACTGTCTTGACAACCTCCACAATTTGAATATGAAATCAATTGACACCGGCATTGAGTAAAGGATGCCGAGGCTTGAAGAGCGGATTACCCGAATATTGTTCACAGTCGTCTCCTCGGCTTTACCTTCACTCTGGCACACAAGCACCTTCATATCGCTTTTATCATTGAGACCTTCAGCTATATTTTGGACTACCCTTTCAACACCTCCCACCCACGGCGCGTAAAATTTGTTAATTTGAAGCACTTTTATTTTATTTTTAATTTTGCATTCATTGTTCATTTATAATTATCCCATCTATGGCTTCCGCTGAAAGTAACTGTCAGCGCAACGCTGAAGGGGCGCTTTTCATCATCTGTAATATGGCGGTAATAGTAACCAGCGTGATCATCTTCGTTACTCTCCGCCCTACTGCCAAGCGCCATCAGAACGCCTAAAGACACCGCCATATTCGGAAAGGGAACAACACGTATTCCCGGCATAAGCGCCATGGTGTTGTAATCAATGCCGTAAAGGAATTTTACGGCAAACCGCAAATCACGCCATCCGGGTTTGAAAGAAAGGTTGAGCGCAAGGTTGTTGCCTTTAATAAGCTCGCGGACTTTGGCCGTCAATCCTTTCTCAATGTCGGCTTCAGTCATCCACTGAAGGTCTTCCTCCCCATTATAAAAATATTCAGCGCCCACCGTGAGTTTCTTGGAAAAAAAATTCCGCGCAACGCCAACGCTGCCGGAGAAAGCAAGCGAATCCCACTTTCTTTCACGGGTAGACGGCACCCATTGATCTTTTTCGGCCAACTTCTTACCAGTACTGTCCACCAAAATCTTTTCCCCCTCTACAAACTCGCTGCTTCCGATGGCGGCGAGGCCTTCAGAGTATATTTCGGTGTTCAGGATGGTTGTCTTAACTGAAACTGCGGCGCGTAAAGGCATAATCTCGCTATACATAAACCCGGCGTTGATATCCACTTTCTTGAAGGCGAGATTGTACTTGCCGCCCCAATAGATCAACTCCTTCTGAATGTTGGTCTCAACAAAAAAATCGTCACGCGCTATAGCGACAAATTCCAAACCGCCTATCCCAATGGGAATAGACAGGCGCGCAGTATAGGCGTCGTTTTTTCCGGAGTATGGTGTATAGCGAGCTACTTTCTTGGGGTACCACCCTGCCGGAATATTTTCTTCCCCCTCCTTACCATTCCCCTCATAATAAACATCCTCCCTATAATACTTCGTGTTGTTTGTCGCATTGCCGCGCTGGAAAGCTGACGGAACGAGCGCTAAAAGATTGGCGAAAACAAAATCTCTTGAAATTCCCCAGTTGTATGTAAATTTACCCGCCCGTAAAAAAACCTTGTTGTTTATTGAGTAATCAAGGGAAAAAGTCTCCACCGCAATGGCAAACTTGGGAAAAGAAAACGTGAACGTCGACCTCACTCCCAACGTATCGGAAAGCTGGTAATTAAGACCCAAAGAGGATGTCATAAGGACGGCCGGCAATGAAGTTTCTTTATAATGAGGGTGTTCATCCCAATACCACGGCGCCTCATCCCAACCCGGAAAAAAGCCGCCGGTAAAAGAGTAGTTCGCGCTTAAGCTGAAACCTTTTTTCTTGAGGTTGGAAATCACGGAAGCCGGCTGCGCCGCCGGAGGCTTGGACTGTGGCGCAACGGCCGGTTTGGGTTGCGGCGCCGCAACGGCTGGCTTTGCCGACGTCTCCGTCTGGTTGGCATGGGCCGGGGGCGTTTTCTCTTCAAATAAAGAATCAATGTCGTCTAATGCGTCAAGATCCAATAGAGTTCCGGAATCCGAGCCTTCCACCGCCTGAGCGTACAAGAAGCTCGCTTCGCATAAACATAAAAGAAATACATATACAAAACGTCTCATTAATTGTTTACCATCTCCAAATAAGTCTTTGAGAAAATATAATCGCCAACTCCGGCAAAGGAAGGCTTCGTGATGGTTATCAATGTCCTTTCTTTAACAAACGCGCCGTTTACAACCGCGCCTTTAAGCGCATCTTCAAAAAGAATCTGCTTGGGAACGTACCGGTTTCCCATTTTGTAATAATCGGGAATAGCCGAAGTACGCAAAAGCTGGCCTGAAAGGCTGCAATCTTCACTCTTACGCACTAATCCGTCCTCGCTTATCCACAATCTCATTCTGGGATACTGTACGCCTTTGGATTTGGAAAGCAACGTAAGAAGCCTGCACTTGTACTTGCCAAGCGTCGCATCTTCTCCGGAAATCACTTGATAATCCTGAGACAAGGTTGAGCGCGTGAAATCGGAATTGCTGGCGTTGGTGTTTTGAAACCGGTCGCTGCTGCTCGTCGTATTAAAACGCTTGCTCTCCGGATCGTAAAACCACAGTGTGCCGCCCTGTTTGAGGTAGCCCTGTCCACGGCTTATACTCGGTTGGAGAATCACAATCACATACGTCTCTTGAGAATCCCGCCTAAATATCGCCGCTACGGTTGTCGTCCGCTCCTGCCCCGGCTTGTCTTCAACAATGGTATATTCCGCGGAAAAATCGGAGTCAAGATAACTGACCAGATCATCCGCCCGTTTCAGCAATTCCGTATCCGTGAGAGCGTTCAGCGAACTTATCATCAAAACCGCGAAAAGTGAAGAAAAAACAATCCTCGCTAATATACCACCTTTCATGGTATTATAATATACCACATTATAATACTTTTTCAATTTTTTCTCCTTTTTTCGTAGAAATTTTCTCAAAACTTCAGTTTACGGCGCTGATCTTTGGGATTGCCTGTGGGAAAAACCGGATTTCAACCCGCTTTTTCCCAAACGCCGTTTTAAAACGCGCTTTAGTCGCCGTTTCCGCTGAGCATTTTGGGCAGAGAACCGCGTGAAGCGATAAAAGCCGGAATGCCGAGCGCGGGCAACAACGCCGCAAAGACAGCCAGCGTATTGAGCAAGAAGGTTTCAAAGCGGTACAGCGCGAAAAGTTTTCCATCTTTCATAAACATTTCAAAGCCCGCGATGTTCGAGAACGGCAACATGGAAAGAATGTTCACTAAAACGATGGAGAACAAAAAGCCCACAGCAACGGAAATCAACGCCAAACATGCGGCTTCTATAACCAGCATCCACGTTATGTCCCCCTCTTGGAAACCAAGCACGCGCATGGCACCCAATTCCTGCGAACGTTCGTACAGAATCAGCTTATAGGTCACCAAGGCGCTGACAAACACAATAATGAGCATCATGACAAACAACAGATACGAAAGGACATCCATCGCTTTCAACAAATCATCAACCTCGGAGAGGTAAATTTCAAGGGTTAGTATAAAAACCCTAATACCGCTCCACCCGGCAAGTTGCTCCGTTTCAAAATCAGAGCGGTTTTGCAACATGGCGGCGGTATTCACCCCGCTCTCCGCAAGCCCCCATTGAAGCAGCGTCTTATTCCAGTCAATATCGGTTCTCTTATCATCAAAGAAAAAACCAACGTTTGAACATTCCCCCGCGTTAAACCCCACCAGTTCGTTCAACGCGGCTCGTGAAATGTAACTTTTAAAGTAGCCAAAAATGGTTTTGTCCTCAATAATGCCGGCGACAATGAAATTGCCCGTGTTTCTCTGCCCCAGGTAGTTTCTAACCTCAAGAATAAGGCTGTCGCCTTGCCGAATGCCCAAATAATGGGCGACAGGGGAAGAAATCAAAATCTCTTCATCGCCTTCCAAGGGTTTTTTAGGCTTCGCTTCATAATTGAAGCTGTTGAACAGTTCCGCTTCCACATCCCAATCAACGCCGTTCACGTATTTGAGCCTCGCCATATTCCCGTTGTAATAGAGGGCTGCTTCGCTCATAAAGTTGGTGCGCATCACGATGCGATCCGGGTTGAGATTATTTTGCTCCGCGACGGCGAGGATCGCATCTATTTCCCTTTGTCCAAGACGAAGCGTACTTCCAACGCCGTCATGATCCCAGCCCAGCGCAATCAGATCGCCCGCGTAATGGGACTGAGCCGTCTGGTACAGCATCGCGGTCATGCCCTCTTTTACCGCCATAATCGCGGTGATAACCGCAAAACCGATGGCGAGGGCAAGAAATAGAAAGAAATACCTGCGTTTGTACCGGGAAAGGTACCGGATGGCAAGCGAAACCAGTTTTATCACTTTCATCTTACGCCCTCAAATCTCTGAGCGCAACGGCAGGTTCCATACGCGCCGCTTCTTCAACCGGGTAGATTGAAGCCCCAAATCCCAATCCCACGGCGAGCGCCAAAGCCGCAACGGCGCTCTGCGGAAAAAATTCTATATTCAAAACGCCTCCTCCCAGCAAAGATGCCAGAAGATCGTTCGAAATCGTTATACGCATAGCGTTGATATATTGAAAGAAAAGGATTCCGGCAAGTACGCCGGCAAGTCCCGATAGACAGGACAGCGCAAGATTTTCTCCCCAAAAAAGAACCCGGATGAACCGGTCCGCGGCTCCTATTGATCTGAGCGTTCCTATTTCGCGCTTGCGCTTGAAAACCGAAATCAACAGAATGTTGATGACGGCAATCATGCCCACGATGCTGACCAGGCTTATGCCGCTGTTGAAGAGGGTTTGCAAAATGATCAGCATGACAGCCGACTCGCCCGCCGCAATCTGCCAATTTACCGCCGTCACTCCGTAAGAGGAGAGTTTTTTGTTCAAATCGTTTATAAAGGAAGCGGGAAATGAAAAAAGCCCTTTCTTTAAGCGTACAATGATGAAATTCCACTCTCCACCCACAGTCTGCGACGGCGCCTTTTCTCTAGCCTCGCTTAAAAACGAAGAAACCGCATCCGGAGACATCTCCTCGTCTGCTTCCAGAAAATCAACCGAATCCCCTCCAAAAAGATCGTCAATGCCGGACGCCATAAGCGGCGCGACTTCTTCTCCGGCTTCGGCGTCTGTAGACGCGACCTGAATTGAGGTAAGCGTACGCGCGGTCTGAACGTCCGTTATAACGATTTCATTCATAAATTGTCCGGCGTTTTTGTATTGATAGATGCCGGTCACCGGCACTTCCCGAATCTTAAACCCTGCGACTCCGGCTGACGTAAGCAGGATTTTCTCCCCCACGCCCGGGTATTTTCCGGTGTCCCGCTCAATGTCCGCAGCTTTTTCTTTCGATATCATAGCGCCGAACTCGCCGTTCAGCAGAAACCGCCCTTCAACAATCTCTATAGACGGGAAAAGGGGGAAGTAGGTGTCAGGATCAACGCCGCACAACAACGCGGGGCTGCGGTAGCTTTCAAAATCGAGAAGCGCCTGCCCGGACACTTGGCTGGTCATGCCCGCGACATTAGGCTCCGCGGCGATGATTTCAACAAGCGCGTCATAGGCGGGAAGTACTGGTATAGAAAAATATTCATTTACAATCGCCATATTCGCGCCGAAAAGGTTCATGGTGACATCGCCTGACTTTTCTATCACAACATCGCCCGTAACGCCGTTTATGAACGTATCCCTCATGCTTTGAACCGTCCTTCCGATGAGGCTGTTGCCAACAAAGAAAAGAAAGGTGATGCTGCCTATCAGAAGAATGATGATGCCGTTGCTTTTCCTGTTACGGAGAATGTTCCGCAGGATCAATTGCCATGTCAAGGCCGCTCCTCCGATGCTATAACGCCGTCGCGGAGATGAACAATCGTCTGCGCTATTTTCCAGATGTCCGGATCGTGCGTGGAAATGATGAGCGTCGTCCCCTCGTCTTTCTGAACTTTCTGCAAGAGTTCAAGCACACGCCGTCCATTTTCCGAGTCAAGGTTAGCCGTCGGTTCATCCGCGATGATGATGTGCGGACGGTTGACCAAGGCGCGGGCTATAGCGACCCGTTGCTGCTCGCCGCCTGAAAGCTCGGCGGGCATGTGGCGCATACGGTCGGCAAGCCCGACCTCTTCCACCAGCGATTCAACCCGCTTCCGGCGCTCCGCTTTTGAACTGGAGTCCTTGCGGATGATCATAGGCAGTTCAACATTTTCAAAAACATCAAGCACTGGCAACAGGTTGAACGACTGAAATATGAAGCCAATCGTTTTCTGCCTCATCCTGACAATTTCTTCCCTGCCCAAAGCGCCGGTTTCCTTATCGTTTATCAGCAAAGCGCCGCTTGTAGGCTTGTCTATAAGCCCGATGATATTCATAAGCGTCGTTTTCCCCGAACCAGATGCGCCGGCGACAGCGATAAACGCGCCTTTTTCTATATTAAGGCTGATTCCTTTAAGCGCGTTTACCGTCACCGCTCCCATGGGATATGTTTTACAAATATCTTTCAGTACAATTAACATAACCTTATTTTAAAAAAAGAGCCTCGCTTGTCAAGTATCCCAAAGGATTAAAATGACTATAACTCACTCCTTTTCGTAATAATTCTTGAAATAAGCCCATATTCAATCGCTTCTTCCGCGTTCATCCAAAAATCACGATCCGTGTCTTTTTCCACTTTCTCTACGGCGACGCCCGTTTCACCGGCTATGAGCCTGTTGATCTTCGCCCGCAGCTTTTCCAGTTCCCGCGCATGTATCTCAATGTCGGTCGCAACGCCCTGGATGCCGGAAAGCGGCTGATGAATGAGATAATGGCTGTTCGGCAGTCCGATACGGCGTTCCTTCGGGCTTGCAAGCTGAATAATCGCCGCCGCGCTTGCGACAAGCCCCATGCCAACAGTCCACACGTCAGGTTTCACAAACCGGATCATATCAAAAATCGCGTACCCCGCGTCCGCGTCTCCGCCGGGCGAATCGATGAATATGCGGATAGGGTCATCGCCCATATTTTCCAAAAGCAAAAGCTGCCTGATCGTCTTTTCAGCAAGGTCTTTGTTTATCTCTCCGGACAGAAGTATTGTCCTTGTTTTTAGCAGCTTTGACACAAGCGGATCAAATTCCTGGGATTTCGCCTCTTTTTTTTCCCGCTCCTCGTCTTCGTCATCAAGCAAAATGTTCATCGTGCCTCCTATCTTATATAATAAGAAAATTTCGGGGATAAGGCAAGTATATCGGCGCATATAGAGGCGATAGTCCCCTTGCGGGACATTCCGGCGCGTCATTCTTTTGAAAACAGCGCAATCAACGGAATATGTTCCCCGCCCTTCTTCAGTGATTTCCATGCCGTTTACAAGGCGTGTCACTCTGACGGCGCGCCTGTCAGTATGCCATCGTGTACACGGTTGACCAAGCACGGTAAAACCATTCTCCACGCCGCAAAGCCCCTCGCCTTCCAATTTCTTGTTGAAGGGGGCGCATCCTCTACGCCTCCCGCGTTTTCACATCCAACTTTGATGAAAAATATCCGTACAACGTTTTGTTATGTTGTCCCCATAATCCCTTACTTGACTCCCATGAAAAAACTTCATAGGGCGGCATTATATGTACCGTTCCGGCTGTATGTGACATTTGAGCGGCGCTATAAAAACCTGTAGGATTTCGCGCCGGCCAATGGGCGGCGAAACATACATTCCTATTGCGCCGTTACATTATATCCACATGGATGCATCTCCCAATTTTGAAGAATAGTATTTACGGGCCGCCCTATATGAAAGTCCGCGATAATACAGTGAATTTAAGAATGTTTTGATTTCATCAGGATCAAGAACTGTGATTTTTGAAAGGCGTTCAATAGCCTGCGCCAGATTCTCAATCGCGGCGTCATATTCTTTACCATGGTAATATGCAATTCCAAGATTGCTATACGCTTTAACATATTCGGGATTGAGCGCAAGCGCCGCTTTATAATCCTCTATTGCTAATGCGTATTCAGCTTTAGCGGCGTGCGCCAGTCCGCGATTGCTATAGGCAATAATAACGTTCGCTGACGAACCGCCGCTCTCTATTGCTTTTGTAACTTCAGCTAAGCCATTGTTCAGTTGTAAATGGATCAATTTCAAAGGCTTTTTTTAAATCTATTTCAGCCAATCTTTCTTCACCCAATGCGATATACGCCTTGCGCCGAAACAAATAGACTTCATAATCTGTAGGATCAATCTTGATAGCGCGGCTGAAATCTTCTATCGCCAATTTATAATCCTGCATGTCATCATAGACGTTTCCCCGGTTAATATATCCTTGAACTGCACATGGATTAATCTTTACACACATAGAGGCATCGCTGATGGCTAAATCATAATTCTTTTCGTGTCTATAAACGCCTCCACGATTACTGTACGCTTCAAAAGAAAACGGATTGAGTTGTATTGCCTTTGTGAAATCATCTTTCGCTTTATCAAAATCACCATTGGACTCATAGAGCAGGCCGCGATAAATATAGAGCTTATAGTTATTGGGATCGCCATCGATCATTTTCGTATAGTCGCCAATCGTCAAATTTTCCCGCCTGATTTCCATAAAACCATTCCTTATTGTATTACTGAAACTAAAGGGGGCCGCTCTTGTTTTTGGACAGCCCTCCGGTGTTCCTCACGTATTTAATCTACCGCTTTTACTACCGTACCGGTAACGGTAACTGTTCCCGGCATCCATATCCCTCCGGTTATCGCGGTAAGAAACCACTGTATCGGATTCGAGCCGTATTTGATTTTTACATCTATCGCTCCGTCGCCGCCAAATTTTTTGATGTTTTTTTCAATCGCCTCTCTTACTTCCGGATCGGTTGCGTTTGATGAAAGGTTGAACAACGTTCCTCCATTGGTTCCCCAGCCGAGGAATTTATTTGTCCACTCTTTTTCGGAGAAATCTCCGACTTTTTCATACTTTTGACCGTTGAGAACCAGTCCCGATTGAAGTCCCGATGCTTGAAATGTGGTACACCCGGCCAGTTCAAATACCAGCGCCGCCGCCAGCATTCCCAACCAAATTTTTTTGTTTGCCATTTTTTTCTCCTTACTTTGGCAACAAAGTTTTAGTTATACGTTGAAATTCATAAAACCGTTATTTAAGGGTGTTCCGTAGCGGCGGCACGGATGCCGCCGCCCCCGTAAATTTCAAATCTTATGGCGCATAACCTTTTTATACGCGATTTCTGTGCGTACACCAACCGTATATCTAACCGCCCATACGGGCAAGTTCCCTTTTGTTAGAGGCGCATCCTCTACGCCCCCTGCGCTTTCACTTCCAACCTTGATGAAGTCTCGCGCAATTTTTTACTTTTCCTTGCCGGATCACGCGCGCGCCACAGGCGTAGACAGAACAAAGGGGCTTTCGATGACACGCAGATTCTTCAGCGGCGTATTGCTCACTCCGCTGTATTGCGTCTTGATCTCAACCTTGTTCGCTCCGGCGTCCAACGCGGACGTCACCCTTATCAGCTTTGACACCGAGTTCTCCGCCACCTTTATCTTGGGCTATGCTGAACAGTCAGCCGGGTGTAAGCGTCTCATTCACCGCTTCCGCGCTTACGTCCACAAACTCGTCAATGTAGCCCTGCGCGTTAGCCACGCCTTCCACTTCCACAACGATACGCTCCGCGAGAACGCGTAAAGGAGCGCGAGTGCGAAAGCGGAAGGTTACGTTGATGGGCGCCATAAAAGACTCCTTTTAGGACGGCTTGAGACATCCGCTACGCGGGAACATCTATAAAAAAAGCCGGTTGTCCCGTATTGGGATTCCGGCGTTTTTCTTTGAGAATAACTCATGTCCAAAGAATACATAAAGAGAACGGCTTTTAGTAAGGATACAGGCGGTTTATAATGATTATTTACAGTATATAACTTAAGACGGGGGGGGGGGGGGGCTCTTGTCGATCCGCAGGCAATCGGATAAAGCGACACATTCTCTTTATCCGCGTTTTTATTGGAGATTCTACTATAGCCGGATGTCAAGCGATCACTCACTTTTTTATTAAAACTCCCACTCGGATATTTTTAATGAAAGTATATAGGTTTCATAGCCGCTTGTCAAGCCATGCTTTAAAAATTTAGAAAATTAATCCCGCAAAGACTTCTTTATGCGCCGTCCGCCAGGACTCTATTCTCCTGTTGGTTCGCTCAATTCGCTGAAGTCGTCCCATAATTCGGTGATGGAACGGGCGTCGTTTCTAAACCGGAAGCTATTCGCCTTCACCCACTGACGGGCGGACATGAATTCCTTCCACAGCGCAAAGAGACGTCCTTTGGAGCGTTTAAAAAACCCGGGGAAGCGGCGGAACGGGAGATACGCGCTGTCTCCCCTAAAAACAGGCGCTATGTTCTTAAGGTAGAATCTACGGTAACATTGCTCTGTAGTGCTGTCTTCCGGCGGAATGTCGCCATCATACGAAATCCTGATGAGCTGGGTTGAGGCTATCTCCTCCCCCCACAGGCGGGCGCGAAACCCGAAATCCATAAGCTGCCAATAGGTGCGGGTGAGCGCCGCGTCAAAGCCGCCGATCCGAAGAAAACGCTCCCTGTCATAAATGCCGACCCAATCAAATGGGTACAGCGACGGTTTCCCTTCCGTAACAGGCGTGAAGGACAGGGTTTTCACCGAATTGCCATACAAAGCCGGCGCTATAAGCGTGGGCAGCGTCTCAAAACGGGAATTTTGGATAAGCGGCACCGTGCAAAGCCGTTTGTATTGACTGGGTTGCTGACTCAGAGCAAGCTCTTCCGTACTCAGAAGCAGGCGCTCGGTCATACGGAACGCCCCGCCTGAGTGGAGGATACGGAGATCGTTCCATAAAACGAAAAAGAGCGGGCTTGAAATTTCCAGGGCGGCGACATTTATCTGTTCTCCGATTGAAATCTCGTCTTTCAACAAAATAAAACGGATGTGCGGAAAAGAACCCGACAGTTCTTCTATGTCGTAGCGTTCATGGGGACCTTCCATAGAAATGATAAAATCAAACCCGATCTTTTCAAGTTCCTGAAAAAGCGTACGGCGCGGGTAATGCCCGCTTCGGTTGAGCAACACTGCGGAAAGCCCAGTGGACCCTCCGCGCTCCATGCCTCCCACCGCCGTGTAAGAGGAACAGGCGTCGTCATATATTGTAGGTGTAATATTCATCGCAACCTGTACATACGCCTGTATAATTGCAAGCGGCGTGTTCCATATACACGCCGTTCCCTCGCCGCCAAATTGTTTCCATATCCTCGGAAAAGGCGTTTCCGAGCGTTGAACCAGCGTCGCAATCTGCGCCGCCTCCCGCGCTGGCGCAAATTGTCTCTCTGCACAACGGCGCGGCGCCATCAAGCAAAATGGGCATGTCCCGCATAAGGTGCCAGCATGGTTGCCTTTCTACAGGCGACAGATCGGACACCCGCAAAAAAGGCAACGCGCCGCAAAAGTTATCATATTTCTGAATGATCACCTGCAAACCTTCGGCTTTCCAGAAACGGTAAAACCGCTCGATGTCATCTTCGGCGCCGCTTACGCGCACCGCCTGTGCGTATACATTCCCAGGGAACAGTTTCGCAAGCGCTTTGGCGGTTTCAACCGCTTCGACGCAACCCGCGCCGCGGACTTCCCTGTACCGCTCCGCGTCATAGGCGTCAAGCGACACGATCCACGAAAGCGGCGGCAACCGGTTCGCCCGTACGCCGCTTTTTGCGGTATGCGCGGCGTTTTCCGATATGTACGCCGCCAGCTTTTCCAATTCAGCCTTATTCCACCCTACGCCCGATGTCTCAATGATGAGGGACAGCGCCGGTCTTTCAAGCGCCGCGTACATCAAATCCATCTTTTGAGGATGAAGGCTCAATTCCCCCCATAGTGAAAGATCGATGACCGCGTCGCCGGAGAAATCAATTATCTTGTCTAAAAGGCGCTCAAAGACGTCAAGGGGCATAAAATCCTGTGTGTCCATGCGTTCCGGCGTCCCGCGCATTCCGTATTGCGGATACGGGCAGAATTTGCACGATTGAGGACAGGGAAGAGCGACTTGAATCGGAAAAAAGGCGGGAAGCGTCCTGAAAATTTCCGGCTTTTCAGCAACGAATTTCTCTGAATCTAAAGCGCCGGAAAAACCCGCGTCAAAAAGTCGTTGCAACAACAGAAGATTGCGTTTAGAATCAGCGGCGAACGTCAAACGCCGTGAGCGTAGATCGAACGGCGCTATCTCCGTTTCAATGTCAAAAGCGTTGATGTCTTTTTGCAATACTGAAAAAATTGCGTCCCGTTCAACCGCGCCGTCATCACTATTGATGCCCGCAAGTCTGCGTATACATTCCGGCGAGAGCAGTTCAGGCGCAAGCCCCAGCGGGTAGCCGTCCGCAAAGGTGTAATCCGCGCGGTACCGCGCATGGCGTCTTGCAAGAGCGCCGGCAAGCTCCACATCAAGAAAAGGAGTGTCCGCCCACACGAAGTAGACCATTTCAAAACCCGCGCACGCCTGGTCAAGCATCTCCAAAAGCATCTTTTTTGTCCAATGATCTTGTACGATCACCGCGAGCTTTTCGTTCTTTTTATTTTTTTCAATGGATAAACCGCCACCCCAACTCTCGTTTGCCAAAAGGATCATTTTGACAACATGCGGGAAAGCATCGCTTTTTTCTACCGCCAGATCAAAGGCGCTTTTTCCAGAGAAGAGGGGTTGGGAAGCCGTCTTTTGCAGATTTCCGCCAAAAAGCGCGACAAGGGCATTATCCATATTTTATAATTATCGGCAGGAATAAAAACGCGCTAAACTTTTGAAGCGAGGTATTCCAGATAGATTTCCTCTATGGTCCTTTTAGGAGCTTCACTGGCTTCTTCTATGAAGATGCTCCTGCGGAACAGCGTCTTCTCATACCGCTCAATGAAAAAATCATAAAACCTGCCCGGATCGGCGTTTTTTATGCTGGTGTATGCGAATTCTATCGCTCCAAAGACTTTTTTTAACTCAATCTCGTTTACAGACTGCATCTTGGCGCGAGACAAACGCTCGCGTTCTCTGACAATATCCTCATAAGAAAGCCCAAATACAAATTCCAGCAAAGCGTTTATCGTTTCTTTATCATCTCCCTGCTCTTTCAAGAAGTCGTCCCATTCTTTCGGCATTTCCATTGACAAGCGGATTATTTCGCTGTTGCCATCCATAGTGCCATAGGTAGGCGACGTTTTATCTCTTGCCACCCAAAGTTGTTCCAAATAACCGAAAAAGAAGGCTTTTTTTATATTCGGACCATTGTCCCATAGAAAAACAAGTTCGTCAGCCAAGCGGTTTTTCACCTCTTTGGAAATAAAATTGTCCCGCAGACAGGAGGAACACACTTTTTCCATTGTAAAAAAAGACGTAATGGTCAGCATGCTGGCCCGAAGCGGAACGCTAAACGCGGAAATATCCTTTACTATCGCAAAAAGAGTCGAAAAAACATGCAGTTTGGTGACTAAGTAATTACGGAGATTCATCACTCTGGGCGGTATGTGAAGCGTAGTGGACATAAGTATCTTGTTGAGCATGTCAAACGATTTGTTTTTTTTCCACCCCCCCTCTATTTCGGGGTGATGCAACATGACCTTTTCCAATGTCTCAAGCCACGCAAGCTCATGTTTTATATGTTCGCTTTCTTTCAAATGAGTTTCATCAAGATACGCTAAAATTTGAGCGATCAATTCATTTTCATTCTCTTCAGGGACAGGCATAATATAACTCCATTATATATTCTATCATAAAATTCAGATAAAGCAAGCGTTTTTCACTGTTTTTTGCCGAAATTTAAAAAGTGGGAGTTGGCCGCAAAAAAAGCGCCACTTCGCCCCCAATCTTTCCAATCCCAGCCTTTAAGCTTCCTATCTCCATCTTGATAAAATTCAGCCTTTTTTATAATATTTGGTACTAAATCTGATCAAAGGAATACTAAGGAAACAACTCCATGCCAAAAATCGAAGTGAATGAAGAACTCTTCTGCTCTCTGGCAGGACGCAGATGGAACAACCGCGCTGAATTCGAGGAAGCCCTCACATGCGCGAAAGCGGAATTGGATGAAGACAGCGACAAAAGCCTAGACGCGGTTGAGCGTACGCTTAAAATAGAATTAAACGATACGAACAGACCCGATCTCTGGGGGACCGCCGGTTGCGCCCGTCAGATCCGCATCTATTACGGAAGGGGAAAACGCCCCGAATATCCGTTTTTCTCAACGCCTGGCAATGCCAAGAAGTCAAAATGGATGGTGAAAGTCGAAAAATCCGTCAAGAACGTACGTCCCTACCTTGCGGGATTCGTCGCAACAGGCAAAGCCGTCACCGACGCTTCGCTCAGGGACATGATCCAGACTCAAGAGAAGCTGGCGTGGAATTTCGGGCGCAAGCGCCGCGCCATTTCGATGGGGTTGTATCGCATAGCCATTATCACGTGGCCCATCACTTATAAAGGCGTCGATCCCGATTCGGCGTCCTTTACGCCGCTTCAATGGGACTCGCCGCTTACTTTGAGGGAAATCCTCAAACAGCACCCCAAAGGCAAGGAATACGCCTTTATTCAGGAGCATGAGCCTATCCACCCGTTGCTCGTTGACGCGAAGGGCGGGATTCTCTCGTATCCGCCCATCATCAATTCGGCTGACATTGGCGCGGTTCAGGTGGGCGATATGGATCTGTTTGTGGAACTGACCGGCACGGATCAGCCGTCCGTAATTTTGGCGGCTTCCATCATGGCGTGCGACATGGCGGATCAGGGCTATACCATTGAACCGGTAACTGTCGAATACGGCTATGACACGCCTTTCGGTCGTACGATGACTACGCCCTACTACTTTCAGCAGCCGGTGTTCTGCTCCCTTGAGCGTATAGAAAAATTTTTGGGTGAAAAACTGAATATGGACGAGTGCATCGCGGCGCTTGAGCGTATGGGTTGCAAGGCTGAAAAGGCTTGTGATGTTGAGCGCGGCAAAGCTTGCGCGGCTGGCGCCGCCAATGTGGACGGCGTACGGCTCTATCCTCCCGAATACCGCAACGACTTCCTCCACGCCGCGGATGTCGCCGAAGACGTGATGATAGGACGGGGGCTTGACTCATTCAAGCCTGAACGCCCCAAGGAATTCACAGTGGGGCGGCTTGCTCCCATAACGATTTTCAGCAGAAAGGTCAAGGAAATGCTCGTGGGGCTGGGGTATCAGGAGATGATCTACAATTACCTCGGCTCCAGAAAAGATTTTGTGGACAAGGCGTTGGGCGACGGCAGCCGCATTATTCAAATCGCCAATCCCATGACGGAAAACTACGAGTACGTACGCGATTCGGTTCTCGCGTCCCTTTTGATGAGCGAGTCCGTGTCGGGCAACGCCGTGTACCCTCATCACATTTTTGAGACCGGCAAGGTGGCGTTCAAAGACCCTTCGGAAAACTACGGTACCGCCACACGGCAGTACCTCGGCATGTTGAGCGCGAGCAAAGATGCGAATTTCAACGCCATAGCCGCGCAAATTCAGACGCTTTTCTACTATCTTTCCCGTGAATACACGGTGAACGAATCAGCGGACAGCCGCTTTATTTCCGGACGCGCCGCATCGGTCGTGTACCGCGACGAAACCATCGGCGTGTTCGGAGAGATTCACCCGGCTGTACTTGAAAACTTCGGCGTCATCGTCCCGTGTATCGCCGCGGAAATTGATTTGGACGCGCTGTTGTAATCTCTTTCCCGCCCTGTCGCTCCTAGGTTACGGGTTCGGCGTATCCAAACGCGCCGTTCTCCGCCCGATCATCCGCAACAGGGCGTATACTTGTTCGTCCTTCGTAATGACAAGAAGCGCCAAGCCTGCGGAAAAATACAGCGTTGCGGTGATGACAAGGGGAACGCCGTAGTGGATAAAGCGGTTGTACCGGGCGAATAGATCGAGGAGCAGGGGATTGAGAAACAGAAGCGGCATTATAAGCGCGGCTGAGAAACAGCACATCTTGAAAACATAGAGAAATGTCGTCCAAACCGTCCGCTTAATATTGACAAGAGGATTATTCTTTAGAAATACGAGAAGCAGAAGAGTGTTGATCGCGCTCGCTATGGTGAGGGCAAGCGCGACGCCGGCTCCGCGCATGGGGCGGACAAGCGCGGCCGCAAACGCCATATTGACCGCAAAGGAAATAATTCCCGCAATGGTCGGGGATTTTGAGTCGCTCTGGGCGTAAAACGCGGGCGCAAGAATGCGGTTTAAGGCGATGAAGAGAAGCGCAGGTATGTGAAACGCGAACGCCGTTTTGGTTAGCGCCACCGACGTTTCGGTGAAACTCCTGCCTTGAAAGAGAAGGCGTATGAGGCTTTCGCCTTGCGCCAAGGCGAAAAACGTGATGGGAATGGTGATGAACGCGATGATGTGCATGGCGGACTTCAGCCGGTCGTTGTAACAGTCCCAGTTTCCTGATTTCGCGTGTTCCGAGAGGTCGGGCAACAGTACCGTGCTGATGGACACGGCGAATACGCCGAGGATCAACTCCTGCAAGCGCAACGAGTATTGGAGGCTTGACACCACGCCTTCCCCCGCGTTGCCGGCAAGGGCTGTGGACACCAAGTCGTTGAGTTGGTACGCCGCCATGCCTATAATAGTTGGTCCCACGAGCTTCAGGACGGTCTTTGTTCCCGGATGATTGACAGCCTTTTTCAGCCCCGTAAAAAAGAAGGCGAACCCACGTTTGATGACAAAGGGGACTTGCATTGCGGATTCCAAAAAACCGCCCAGAAGAATTCCCACAGCCATTGCCCGCGCCGGATTGCCAGCGACATCTTTGAGCGCATACGCGCACACGATGACGGCGATATTGAGCAAGATGGGCGCAAAACCAGAGGGTGTAAAACAGTTGACGCTGTTCAAAATGCCTTGAAACAGGGCCGCTATGGAAACAAACGCCAAAAAAGGAAACATGACGCGGGTGAGCAGTACGGTTTCATTAAATTCTTCAAGCCCAAAGAGTTTTATGATAAGGGGCGCGGCCAAAATTCCCACCGCAACCGCCAGAGAGACGAAAAAACTCAAAAACGTAAGGATACAACAGAGAAATTCCTGTACCTCCGGCTTGCTTTTTTGCAGCAGATATTCCTTGAATGTGGGGATGAACGCGACCGATATGGAGCCTTCCGCAAAAAGACGGCGGAAAAGATTCGGCACCATGAAAGCCACCGAAAAAGCGTCTGATAGGGCGGATGTTCCAAGCAGACTCGCCTTGGTCATCTCCCGCAACAACCCTAAAATTCTTGAAAGGAACGTCAAAAGAGAGAGAGTTGAACCGTGTTTCAACAAAGACCGTGATGTCAAAGCCATATTATAACCATAACGCAACAGAGTTTTTTTTTCAATGGAAGACGGGATATAAATCGCAGACGCCGCGCCTTACTCGAAACAGGATGTGATATGGAAGTGATATTACCCGTTTTAGCCCAACAGCCGCAGGCAAACCGTAAGTCCGCTCCAAAATCAACTGAATTTTGGAGCGGATGCATATAATGAAATACAACTCTATGGGCGATACAAGAATCGAACTTGTGACCTTCGGCGTGTCATACCGACGCTCTAACCAACTGAGCTAACCGCCCGACCATAAATGATAAAAATAATACTACATTTTTAATTTAATGTCAACCTCAAAAGGTTGACATTAAATTATGATCGCTCTCGGATGACAACGTTAATCTCGATCTTTCCCTTTGTTTTTCCATCCGTACCGAATTCCATGGGAACAATCAACGCTTCAACATCAAGGTTGTTCGAGATTTCCATGTTTTCACCGGTAAAGAGGGCGGGCGGGGTAAGATCGAACTTGAATCCCAAATCATGTAGCTTGGTAACAGCCTGTGCGGTGATCATATTTGCAAGCTCGGTAATAGTAGCTTTAACCATCTCATCAATAGCGACGAACTCTTCGCCATTCATATTGCTTGCGACAAATAAAGCCGTCTTTTTAGACATGTCAAACAACACGCGTCCTTCCACATCGCCTGCCAAGCCTACCAAAGCCGCAACACCCATAATAGACATATTCGATGATTTCAAGTATAGATCGCCGCGTTTAACACCCACAACCTCTCCTCCCATCAAGTTGAGAACCTCTTTAAGAACATTAAAAGCTGCTTCGACAAAAGGGTTAATATATTCAACTCTCATACAAACTCCTATTTACAAACGGCAACCGCTCCCCGTCGGCGCCGACGCTTACATTTATCAAACATTAACGCAACGCGCTCATAAAGATTCCTGCGCGTCGCTCCCTATCCGTTATACATAAACACGGAAAGAGGAGATTCACCAATAGAACGCCAATTAGTATCGGCTATAACCTCATTTTTACCTATCATGACCACGCCGGTCTTTTTGAGCTTTTCACCAAAAAAGGAAATCAGCTTGCTTTGCTCCGCTACAGGCAGGTACGATAAAAGATCCCGTATCAATACAATATCCAAATCCGGCAACTGCGACTCATTCAAAATATCATGGTATTCAAACACAATTGAATCCTTGATTACCGGCTTGAAAACATATCCGCTCTTTCCATTTAACATAAATGAACGGCAGTATTCCGGCGTTTCGTTTAAGTCAAAACTCATATTTGGGGCGTTCGATATCGCTAAAATATCATTGTCACTCGCCCAAATCTTGATGCGCGCATCAGGATACCGGATTTTAAGCAAGCAAGCGAATGAATACGTTTCATACCCCTTGCCGCATCCGGGATTCCACACCTGAATATTGTTTGACGGCATATTGGGCAACAGTTTCTGAACTATGCCGACGTATTCATCATCCCAAAACTTTCCGGTACAGGGAGATGGAAACTCCGCCAGAAATTCTTCCGCATCAGAACCGTTTTTAAGTTGGATATTCGCTTCCTGATGAGTCGCGCTCCAATCAATGAACCTTTTATGCACCCATGCGTCATTTATACCACTTGCGTAAAAATGTTTCAAGGCCGCAAGGCTTTCTTTAATAAACTCAAACGCGGTGTCCGCAGCCGCCCCCTTTTGTTCAGGCCGCTGCGTTGCGGCGGAGGGCAAAGGCACAAAATTCTCGGTTGTATTTTCCTGTATGGGCATCCGTCCTTTTTGCTTGTCATCTTCATGCTGGCTGAAGATTCGAATGACATCAAGAATAACATAGAGGTTCCCGCCTTTCTCCACAACGCCGCTGATATACTTGATATTAATATCCCCGAATATGGGATGAGGCGGTTGCACGGAAGATGAATTGATACCAATCACCCTATCAATTTTGTCAACAACCGTCCCATATACCCTGTCTCCAATGCGAAGAATGAGCATGTTTTCGAGTCCATCCGCTTTCTTCTCCTGCGGCAAGTGGAAAAACGAACGCAAATCTATAATCGGAATAATATCGCCCCGAAGATTGTACACGCCTTTGACAAAGGATGCCGCGTTCGGTACATAAGTAAATTTATCAGCCTTTGCGATTTCCTTGACATTCATAATGTCAACCCCATAATCTTTTCCACCAAGAGAAAAGGTTATGATCTTAAAATCCACCGTTTCAGCCCGCTCTTTTTGAATCTGTAGGTTGGCGTTTACTTCCGCTAAATCTTTGATTTCTGTTGCCATAACATCCTCTTTCCCTTACCTCATTGACGCTTCGCGTATCTGCCGCTGTTCCAATTCCTTGCGCAATCCAAGCTCCAGAAGTTGGCTGACATCAATGATGAGCGAAACGGAACCGTCTCCCAAAATAGATGCGCCCGCAATGCCGGGTGAATTGGTAAATTGATCGCGCAATGGCTTGATGACTACGTCTTCCTCACCAATGAGGCTGTCCACCATAAAACCCATTTTCTTTTCCGCAGTGCCAACAATGACGATGAAGTTGTACTCTTGTTTTTCCTCGGTTTTAATGCCGAAGAGCCGATTCAAACGGAGCAATGACACTACATCGTTACGGATATTGAACACCTCGTAGTTGTCGATCATCTTGACGTCTTCCGGTTTTATACGCAGGCTTTCGATAACGCTGGCAATGGGAATGGAATAAATTTCCGTGCCGACGCGCACCAACAACCCTTGAATAATAGCCAACGTAAGCGGCAGTTTGATGATGAACTTGGTGCCTTTGCCGCGGTCGGAACTGACAGTCACGCTGCCGTTGAGTTTTTCAATGGAGCGGCGCACCACATCAAGACCTACGCCGCGTCCTGATATGGAGGTGATGGATTTCGCCGTAGAGAATCCTGGTTCAAAAATCAAATTAAAGGCTTCCACGTCGGTCAGCATCTTGTTCGGATTGATAAGCCCTCTCTCAATAGCTTTCGCCTTAACCCCCTCAACGTCAATGCCTTTTCCATCATCGGCAATTTCAATGACAATCATGTTGCCTTCGTTGGTCGCCTTGAGAAGCACCATGCCTTCTTCAGGTTTGCCCGCCGCTATGCGTTCCGCAGGCGCTTCAATGCCGTGATCTATAGAATTGCGCACCGAGTGCATGATCGGGTCGAGGAGATCCTCAACCACGGACTTGTCAAGCTCGGTCTCTTCGCCCTCAATAACCAAGTTTATCTTTTTGTTGAGAGATTTGGAAAGGTCGCGTACAAGACGCGGGAACCGGCTGAATATCTGGCTGATGGGAACCATGCGGATACGCATGACGCCTTCCTGCAATTCACCGGTGATGCGTCCGAGATTTTGAGATGTCGAGCGAAATTTGGCGATGTTAGTCTTGACCGAAGCTTCAAAGCTGTCAAACAATGTGAAGGTGTCGCCGTATTCTTCGTTGATTTCTTTGCGAATATCTTTAACCGTTTTTCCGCCATCTTGTATGCTTTCGAGATAACCGGGCAGCCTATCGAAGAGGCTCTTAATCTTGTCGCGGTACGTACTTTCCAAAACGTGCAGTTCCGTGAGGAGTTCATTAAACTGATTGTTGATCTGGTTGAACGTAGCCTTAGTGATGACTGTTTCGGAAACGAGGTTGAGCAGATCGTCGATACGCTTGGAGTCCACCCGAAGTATCGAACCCGCTTCTTTGCCGGCTTTCTTCGCATCCGCAGACGCGGCTGACGACTGGGCGGACGCCGCGGAAAGGGCGTCCCCCCCTTGGGGCTGGGATTCCACCGCTACGGAAGCGGCGGCCGCCGGCTGAGGCGCCGCCTGCGCGGGAATAGGAACGGACGCCGCAGGTTGGGGCGCGAAATCCAGCGGCTCCGACAATACGGCAATATCGTTGATATTGGTAACTTTGGCGTCGAGCGTTACATCGGGAAGGATGACGTAACGTCTCAAATCTTCAGGTTTTTTATTGGTTGAGACATAGTAATCAACAACCTGAAAGAAATTATCTTCATAAAGAGCTTCAAAATCAGGAACAGTTTTAAGAATGGTTCCATAACTTTTGAGCACCGCGTATATTTGAATTCCGCCTACGGTGTTCATCACGCTTCTTTCGTCAAATCTAACGGATACACGGAAAATCGGAAGATTCCCTTCCGCAGATTCCTTGATTTCGTTAAGATCATCTTCTGTAAGCGTGAAAGGTTTCAACCCTACAACCGCAGAAGTCGCAACCGGTACGCGCGCGGCGACAGCGCGAGCCGGAAAAGGCGCCGCAATTGGCTTCGGCGCCGCCTCTCCTGTTTTACTCTTGGGTATCAGAGCCTCAAGCTTTCCTTCTATAGCTGAAGTGTTTTCCCGATACACAGAGCCATTCATCCGTTGCGCGAGCATCGCCTTGATAACATCAATAGCCGTAAGGAGCGTATCGACAACTTCTTCCCTGACCTGAAGATGATCTGAGCGAATGGCGTCCAGCACATCTTCAACCATATGGGTAAAGTGCGAAAGCTCCATGAATTCAACGGTTGCGGAACCGCCCTTCAACGTATGAGCGGCGCGGAAAATTTCGTCAACCGCATCTTTATTGGCGCCTTCATTTTCGATGATTAGAATGTTTTGCTCTAGTGTATCAACCTGCATTTGAGCTTCACTAAAGAAATCCTTGAGAAGTTCCTCATTATTAGGGTCAAGATAATCACTCATACCACTATTCTTATATATAATTCAAAGAACGTCAAGAGGGGAAAATGGGATTTTTCATTGATTAAATAAAATTTCTCCCTCCGGCATCTTGACGGATGAAAAAACCAACCGTATTTTTTCGTTTGGTTCAAGCTCTGAACGTATGAGCGCCTGCGTTTCTACGCCTAAATCGGGGATTAAGACGACCGATTTGTCGCCTTTCTTCTCCACCATCACTCCTTCCCAGACCGACTTTTTCTTATCAAAAAGATACGCCGCTGTCCAATGGACGCGGGAAGCCCGTTCCGCGTGAACCACGGCAAGCGCGGCAGCCTCTGAGGCCGCAAGTCTAATCAGAACTTCTTCTTCGGAGAGGGGCTTCTCTCCATGCAAAAACAGACGGATTTGCTGGTGCGCCAAAAGATCGGTGTAGCGGCGCAACGGACTGGTAACCTGCGTATACACGGCAAGTCCAAGCCCGAAATGATCCGCGGACTTTGTGGAAAGGACGCGGGGACGCATACAACGGCGGAGCTGGTAGGCGCCGGCAAGTCCCGGCAACGGGTTTTTCGGAAGATCGCTCATGCCTTGACTCACAAAAGGAAAGGGGATTTTGCGCTGTAGAGACCACCGCGCCGCAGATTCGCCTGCAATCAACATACATTCCTGCACCATAGACGCCGCGCGCGAGAGTTTGACTGGCTCTATGGAGATTTTCTTTTCGCAAACCGAGATGTGCACTTCAGGAAGGTCTATGGAGACCGCGCCGCTCTGCTGCCTTCGCTTGCAATTTGCTTCCGCAAAGGCGAAAAACGGCGCAAATTCCGGCGAATCGGCTTTCTCATCGGCTTTTTCGTATGTCAGGCGGGTGACTTTCACCCATGAAGGAAAAATGTCGGTCTCCACGACAGAAAAATCGCTGTTCAGCGTCATCTTGAAGGTGAGCGCAGGCGAAATCCCAGCCGTGTCAGCGCCGTTGCGATAGCCCAGAGCAAAAAGAGAAACGCCTTCTTCGCCGATCATGCGGCTTGCGCCTTCTGGAAGGTAGAGAGTGGCGCCCCGCCCGCGCGCTTCCTTGTCCGCGGGACCGTCCGGCATGATTGACGCGGCGGGATCCGCGATATGTACAAAGAGGATGTTTCTTTCTATAGCTATGGCATCGTCCGGATCGGTTGACCATGCGTTGTCGATGGCGAAACTTGAGAGGCGGGTGAGATCAACGCGCTCTTCATCCGGAGGCGGGGGAACCGGCGTTTTTGCGGAGGCAAGAGCGCAACCGTACCGCTGGGGATGCGGATTTACAAAAATAGTCCACGCCCCTGAATCGAGGAGGAGTTTATGGGCTTCTTCTGGCGTTTCCGGCTTGCCCATATCTTTTAAGGTGCGGCTTTTGCTGGTTTGTCCATAGGCAAGGGCTTCAACATCTTGCAGGAATTTTTTGTCGCCAGGGAATACGAGGGTTTTCGTTCTGAAACGTTCAAGAAACGCATCCCGTTCAATCTGCCCCTTTTGTTTCTCGCCGCGTTTTTTTTCTTCCGACTCAACTTCCTCAGGCGCGCGAGTTTTGATCTCCACCGCATTTCCTGAAAAGTAAACGCCGTCAAGCAGTTCGGCGTACAAAGCGAAGGCGGTTTTAGGCGTATATTCGCCATATATAAGTTCCGCCAGTTCATTGAACGCTGTTTTTTCTCCTTCCAAGAGTTCCCATGCGCCGCGCACATCGCCTTTCGGCAATTCAGCGAGATCGGATAACGCGCAGGGTCCCGGATGGATGAGTTCTATGTCTTTTTCGCGCACTTTGAATTTATCCCCGCCCACAACGGATATGCTTATTTTTTCAGCGATTTCCGTTGCTATGGCGGGTTTGTTCTTGTAGATGACAAGACTTTTTTCTTTTATGGACATCGGAATCATAAGGGTTGGACGCTTACTTTACGCGCTTTTTCTCCATCTTCCTGAACGCTTCGGCGAACGGATTGTACATGGAGCCGTCGTCATTCGGGTCGAAGCGGGGAGAACGCGCCTGCCCTGATTTCGCCAGATCCCCGGCGCCGCCTGTCTTTTTCACTACAACGACCCGTTTCTTGCCGCCCACGGCGTTGCCGCCATTTACAGCGCCGCCGTGGGCGGAAGCGGAGGCTTTCTCAAGGACGCGTCCCGGCGCGGCGCGTCCTTGAGCGGACTGCGCGTTGCGGCGAGAAAGGCTGATGCGCCGCCTGTCCGCGTCCAATTCGATGATGCGGAACTCGTATACCTCACCGACTTTCACCGTATCCATTGGATCCTGGACAAAATGGTCGCTCAATTCGGAAATGTGAACGAGCGCGGTCTCCTTTACGCCGACATCGACAAACGCCCCGAAATCAACCACGTTTTTGATTTTGCCGGTAACCATCATGCCTTCGCTGAGATCTTCAAACCCAACCACGCCCTTGCGCATGATGGGTTTGGGATATTCTTCACGCGGATCGCGCCCGGGCTTTTTAAGCTCGTCAACAATGTCGTTGATAGTGGCGTCTCCAACGCCGAATTTTTCTTTCAACGACTTCACCGTTTCCGAACCGACGGAACCGGTTGTGGTAATGGTCTTCCGAATCTCGCGGGCAATGGTGTAGTTTTCAGGGTGAACCCACGTATTGTCAAGCGGATCCACGCTCTCCGGTATTTTGAGAAAGCCGGCGCACTGCTCAAACGTTTTCGGACCCATGCCCTGAATGCCGTTCAACTCCTCACGGCTTGAGATTTTGCCTTTTTCATCACGATATTTCACGATTTTCTTGGCAAGACTTGAGTTTATGCCGGATACGTACTTGAGGAGGGAGGCGCTTGCGGTATTCAGATTGACGCCTACGTTGTTCACCACGCTGGAAACCACCTCGTCAAGAGTGTTCGAAAGCTTTTTCTGGTTGACGTCGTGCTGGTACAGCCCGACTCCAATAGATTTTGGGTCGATCTTCACGAGTTCGGCGAGCGGGTCCTGCAATCGCCTGCCTATGGAGACGGCTCCCCGGATGGTCAGATCAAGGTCTGGAAATTCCTCGCGGGCAATGTCGCTCGCCGAGTATACGGAAGCGCCGTCTTCGTCGACCACCGTGTACAGGACGTCAAGGTTATGCTCGGAAATAACCTGCGCAACCAACTCCTGCGCATCTTTCGTGCCGGTTCCGCCTCCCACCGCCACAAGTTGAATATGGTAATCCTTTAAATTTTTCAGGATCAACTCCTTCGCTCTCTCGGTCTGGTTGTTCATAAACGTAAAGTAATGGAGAAATTTGCCGGTGTCGTCAAGACACGCGCATTTTGTGCCGGTGCGTATGCCCGGATCAACGCCCAGTACGCGAGCGCCCTTGATAGGCTGCTGCATGAGCAAGTTCTTGAGGTTCGCGCTGAACACGGAAATGCCATGTCCGTCGGCGGCGTCTCCTTGATCGCCCCGGATTTCCCGAATCACGGCTGGAGACAGGAGCCGTTTAAGTCCATCTTCTATAGACGTTTTATGGTACTCATTGTGAATGGCGCGCTTCTTTTGCAGCATTTCAACTGCGGCGTTCTCGTCAACATCAATTTGCGTTTCAAGCGCCTTTTCCCGTTCCCCCCGGTTTATGGCCAGAATCCGGTGGGGCTTTATCTGGGAAAGTTTCTCGGTGTAATCCCAATACATTTGATAGGTGGAAGTCTTTTTCGCCTCCTCGCCTCCTACGCCTTTTACGGAGATCACGCCGTCCGCCCTATAAAACTCCTTGACTAGGGCGCGATTTTCCGGTTCCTGGGACACCCGTTCCGCGATAATGTCCATAGCGCCTTGCAAGGCGTCGTCAACGGACGCCACGCTGAGTTCGGGATGTTCGACGTCTTCGCGCACAAATTCCGCGGCCTTGGCGACAAGCGGCTCTGTCTCAAGCTCAAGCATCGCGTCCGCAAGGGGTTCAAGCCCCTTCTCAATGGCCGCCATGCCGCGGGTCTTCTTTTTCTTCTTGTAAGGCGCGTATATGTCTTCCAATTCCGCAAGGGTCGCGGCTTTGACGATGTTGTCGTAGAGGGGTTCAGTGAGTTTTCCCTGCTCAAAAATGAGCCTGATGATCTCAATGCGCCGTTCTTCAAGGTTTTTTCCCGAATGATACCCATGTTCTATGTCCCGCACCTGCACCTCGTCAAGGGCGCCGTGCTTTTCTTTGCGGTAACGGGCGATAAACGGTACGGTCGACCCTTCGTTCAAAAGTTCCACAACGGCTATGACCTGCCCCTGATTAATCGTCAGGGATTCGGCTATGCGCCTTGTCAGCGCGTTTTCATCAATTTTTAGATTAGCAATAAATTCTTGATCTATCTCCATGACAAACCTCAATATGAAAGTTGAGAAAATCATAGCGGTTTTTGACGGTTTAGGCAAGGGGCCGAAGCGAGAGTAATGAAAGGCGCGATCCTGTTGGGAAGAGGCGGGGCGGGACGCGACAGCGACATGAAGTTGTTTAGGCAAACATGTCTTTTGAAATCGAAGCATCCACGTTCTCGCTAGGGGCGGTCAAAGAACCATCCCAAAAAGTCCCTTTCAATATCCTTTCAGTTGATGTGGATAATGTCCCGATTCATAGATCGAGCCGCCGTAAGCTGGCCTGTGCGCAAGCGGGCATGTTAGGAGAAGTTGCCCCGTATTTTATATTCAAAGGCCAAATATTATCGCTTTAGAGGTAAGCGCAGTGCAGTCAATGATGAGTTTACGCCAATTATTGGGGTTCAATGTGAAAGAATTCCGATGGAGATGGGGTTTCAGTCAGAACGAACTGGCGGAAACAACCAATACATCCGCCTTATATTGCCATGATCGAGCTAAAAAGAAAGCGCCTCCCTCCGGAAATGCTGGAACGGATTGCGGCGGCTCTGGAAATCGACGACTTGGAACTGTTTCCAATGCCCCTCTCCGGCGGGAACCCTACAGCAACTTCATAAAGCGATTCTCAAAAATATTGAACAGGCTGTCGGGGATGCGGTCGAACGGACAGTCAAAGAAACGGTCAAAAAGGGGATTTTGGAACACATAAAGGACAGGGAGGTCTCGTAACCCGGCGGAGGCCAAATTCACTGTTTTTTTCTCTGCTCCATCATTACATGACTAACCAATATGATATACTATGAACTATGGATACGAGAAAAAGCCTGCCCAGAGCGGCGCTTGCCCGGATTTACTTTATTGACCAGCAGATTGCATCGGGGAAATACCCCAATGTCAATTATTTGGCAAAGGAATACGAAGTCGGCACGGCGACCATTTACCGCGATATTGAG
>JAITIK010000111.1 GCA_031279555.1 Treponema sp.
TTGGAAACCGCCTTCTTCCGGCTTCATTTCTTTTACACACATATTGCGGGATTTGGCGCGCAACGCTTGGCCCCGCATCACGGAATATCCGCCATTCTTACGGAATGACCGCCGAATAAATTTCCCCATACGGCCCCTTCAAATTCGTGTTCGATTCCCAGCGGAGGCAGAAATACAGCCGCCTCCCCCGGTCAGTCTCGTCAAATTTCAGTGTGAACGGGCTTGCCGTGTCAAAGTCCGATTTCAAAAGTTCGTTCACCAAGGCCGGGGCGTGGTCGAGCAACGCCCAGCGGATTTCCGCGCCGTGAACCCCGTGGGGCTTCCCCCGTTTCTTTGTCGCGCTATCCCAAAAGCGGATCGTTACCTGCCGGATAACCGACGTGTCCGGCTCCGCCTCCGGAAAAGTCTGGGGCTCCGTGTCAGCCGTGTGCGTCCTGTCCGTAGAACGCACTCCGTAAAACGCCCTGTCCTCGTTCGACATCCGCTTGTTGAACCGCAAGGAGGTGTTGGCAAAATCCCGCATGGCGCTTTTGGCCGCATCCTTCGCCTCATCCTTTTTCAGACGATTTTTACTGGAGTCGTTCTCCTCGTAGGCCGTCCGCGCCGTCAAAAAACCGTCAACCGCGCCCAAAACCGCCGTAACCTCCGCTTGATTCCAGCCGAAAGCGGCGACATTCGCCGCGTCCGACAACCCCCTCTTCCATTTTTGGCACAAATCCGCCAAATCCTGCTCCCGCGTAGGAAGCCAATCACTGCCCGGCATCGTTCCTCCTTGTTTGGCAGCCGTCTGCCAAGCCTTTATAACCTACCATAAAACCTCTATAGCCGTCTATAGCGTCTTTATAGGCGTCTATAAAACCCTTACAGCCGTCCGTAAAACCCTTACAGCCGGTTATGGAAGACTTACAGCCGTCAATAAAATATCTACAGCCGACTATAAAACCTTTATAGCCGTCCGTAAAACCATTACAGCCGGTTATGGAAGTCTTACAGCCGTCAATAAAATCTCTACAGCCGGTTATGGAAGCCTTATAGCCGTCCGTAAAATCTCTACAGCCGGCTATATTACGCCATTGCCCTTCCTTTCCCGTCATGCTATACTGCTTCCTATGCCTGACTACACCGGAATACAAAAAGAGGAAACCTTAAAAGGGCTTGTCCACGACGATTTTTTCTCCAAATTCGGCTACGAGCCGAAGATAGACGACATAGACATTGTTTATACTGATAAAAAAACCAGAGCCGATTTGTTCAGCGACGGCCCCGGCGCTTCCCGCCATTGGGTGTGGGGCGAGGCGAAAAAGAAAATCCATGACGTTTTCAATATGTATACCCAACTCATTTTGACCTGCAAAAAGACCTACGAAAAAGCCGAGCGTTTAGCCCCGCCCTGGCTCTGCGTGTTTGACGAAGGGCGGATTAGTTTTGTTCCCTTCCATGACATATCGCCCATTTTTACGGAAACCGATTTTAATTGGAACCAAACGCCGAGCGGCCACGATACGGACGATTTCAAAAAAGCCCGCGAAAAAGTAAAAAACCTTATCGGCGCGAAAATCGTTGTTTTCAATTTTGGAACGGACGACCGCGATATAAAAGAATTTATCAAGACCCATGTTACGGCGGACGGAAACGCTTCAATAAAAAGCCCGATTACCAAAGATAATTTTGTGCAGATTTTTATCAAGTGGGTAAAAGAGGCGAAACCCTTCATTAACATGCCAAAGGACGAATGGATGGATTTCAAGAAAAAGGGAATCCTTGACTGCGATTTTTACCGCGCCGATATGATGTCTTCAGGCGGGAATACGATAACCGAAAAACTGAAAATTATTTTGAAAAACGACAATTACAAGTTTCAGGAACATATCGCGGGGCGGCTTTTTATGTCCGACATCGGCTTTGCCGGCAACGGCGCGGCATACAGCCGTTTTTGGAATAAATATGAGCGGCCCCCGGCCCCGGTGCATCGGCAATTCATCATAGACCGCCGTGATTTGCTCGTTCCGCAAAACATCCGCGAAGTAAAAGGCGGTTTCTTTACGCCGAAAATGTGGGCGGATAAATCCAAAGACTATTTAGCCGCCGTTTTCGGCGAAAACTGGCAGGACGAATATTATATCTGGGACTGCGCCGCGGGAACCGGCAATTTGCTCGCGGGGCTGACGAATGAATGCAATATATGGGCAAGCGATGTTGAACAGGGAAACATTGAGACCATACAAAGCCTTATCGACATTGACGAAAATCTCAATTTGCTTTCCGGCCATGTGTTCCAGTTCGATTTTTTGAATGACAGTTTTGATACATTGCCGGAAGGATTAAGCAAAATAATTAACGACCCGGAAAAACGCAAGCGATTGATTGTTTACATCAATCCGCCGTATGCGGAAGTTTCGAGTCTTGGCGCGACAGAAACAAAAGGGCGAAAGGCGGGGGTTAATCAATCAAAGGCGCATGATAAATACGCAATCGCTTTAGGGACAGCGGGACGGGAAGTATTCGCGCTATTTCTAGCCCGTATATATAATGAAATATCCGGCTGCAAAATAGGAGAATTTTCAAAATTGAAGGCATTAAACGGCTCCGCTTTTGACAAATTCCGTGAGTTTTTCAAAGCTAGGCTTGAAAAATGTTTTATTGTTCCCGGAAACACCTTTGACAATGTTACAGGGCAATTTCCCATAGGCTTCAAAATTTGGGACACGGATAAAAAAGAAGTTTTCAAAACCATTGCCACAGATATATTTGACGCGAATAATCAGCATATTGGGAATAAAACATTTTACGCGTTCACGAAAAATCAATTTATAAACAAATGGATTGGCGAATATAAGATAGAAGACAAGGAAGCGATAGGATATATGGATGGCGTAAACGGCAATGATTTTCAGCATAACAATATCGTTTATATTTGCAATAGCAAAAAACTTTCGCCTAATCCGCGTGGTATTTGGATAAACAAACAAAATCTTATGGAGTGTTCAATATATTTAACAGTCCGTCATGTTTTTGAACTCTCTTGGCTAAATGATCGCGACCAATTTTTATATCCTAATGAAGGATATAAAACAGATACGGAATTTCAAAATAATTGCCTAATATTCTCGCTGTTTGACCATAACAGCATTCAATCACAACGCGGAACAAACCACTGGATTCCTTTCGCTGAAAAAGAAGTGGGCGCAAAAGAAAAGTTTGAATCCGCCTTCATGAGCGCATTTTTAAAAGATAAAACCTTCAGCGCCGAGGCCGCCGCCGTTCTTGACGCGGGCCGGGAACTTTGGAAATATTACCACGCGAAAATCAAAACCAACAAAACAGCGTCCGTCAACGCTTCCTTTTACGAAATCCGCGAATTCTTTCAAGGCCGCAAAGAAACCTCCGGCGCAATGAACGCAACGTCCGAAGATGAAGCCTACAACGCCTTGATAAAAACATTGCGGGAAAAACAAAAAACGCTTGCGAAAAAGATAGAGCCGAAAATTTACGAATACGGCTTTTTGAAGGAATAAATCAGTATGGCCGCAAATCAACTTGATGCGAATATCCAAAAAGAGCGTGAGCGTTTTCTCTATTCGGCAATGGCTAATATCGCAGGATGCCATACAGTAAATCCTGAAATATTTTTGAAAACAAAAATATCTTTTCGTATAAAAAATATGCGTAATCCGCAAAAATACGTGGATTCTTGGTTCATCGCGTATTCCAACGCGGATCCCGGCGGAAACCGGTTGTTACAGGCTTTGCTGATAGAGTATCCATGCGGCTAAAAGTCCGGCGCTGTCCAGCAGTCCGGCGAGTTGCAACGCGGCTGACAGCAGGAACACGCCGCCTGTTACGCCAAGCGCGCTTTTCTTTTTTACAAACCAAAAAGCCAATACAACGGAGGCCGCCGCGAAGAAGAGGATGGCCGGAATAATCCTGACCATTATATCTCCAGAAACGGCCCACTCACAAAACTGTCCGCTATACCGCTGCGCCGCGCTGTTGAGCCGTTGAAAACGGCCAGTAACCATAAAAACGCCTAATATGATGAGAAGAACGCCGCTTATTTTCGGTATCAACGGCAGAATTCCCTTTAGTTTCGCCAGCTTTGCGATGAAGCTTTGAAAAAACGCCGCGCATACTACAAACGGAATCCCAAGCCCAAGCGAGTATACGGCAAGATACCGCATCGCTTTTAGAATTTCGCCATCGGCGCCCGCAAACAAGAGGATGCTTGCCAATATGGGGCCAATGCACGGCGTCCAGCCCGCGCCGAACGCCATTCCAACGAGATAACAACCGGCGAGATTCACCGGACGCTCCGCTGCGTGGAAGCGTTTTTCGTAATTCAGAACCTTGAAAATGCCAAAAAGCGTATGCAATCCCATCAGAATTATAATAATCCCTGCGGCCGCGTCTACAATGCCTCTAAAAAACAACATCATTCTTGCTAAAAGGATGCTCATAACAATAAAAACCGTGGCGAATCCCAAAACAAAGCATACGGCGCTAGGGATAAGGCGGCGGTTATACCCGTTTTGATCGTATTTTGAGGCGCTTATTCCTCCGATAAAGCTAAAGTAGAAAGGTATGACGGGAAGCAGGCACGGAGATAAAAATGAAAGCAATCCCGCGCAAAATGTCATAGATAAAGAAATGACGTTGGTCATATCCTGCTGTCAGTCGTTTAAAAGCGAGTCAATGGCGAAAAACACTTCCTGGGTGTTCCAGTTTCTGCCGCCGGCAATTGCGGCGATGATATACCCGTTCTTGTCAATAATAAACGTGGTGGGAATTGCGCTGATTCCATACATGCGGCTGATAGGTCCGTCGTCTATGCCCATAGGAAAGGTTAATCCCATTTGACGCATGAAAGAGGACACATCTTCGCGCTCTTCCTGCAAGTCTATCGCAAGCATGACAAACGAACGATCCTTAAACCGTTGATAGAGGTTTTCCATTGAAGGCATCTCTGTCCGGCACGGTCCGCACCATGTCGCCCAAAAATTAAGAAAAACCACGTTTCCCTTCAATCCGCTCGCTTTTTGCGCGGAACCGTCAAGCATCCGCACTGTAAAATCACGGATGGGGACAGGTTTTCGGACGGGAATCCCCGCCCGTCTAAACGCATTCGCCACATCCGGCGATACCGTTTGGGCTGATCCCATACCGGGAATAAACAAAGCGATCAAAAAAATCAAAGCGACTTTTTTCATATTGTTCATAAACGCTCCTTGCCGCCAACAATATAATGCAAAACTACTAGACACTATGATACCAATTTCCGCCGGTTTAATCAACCTTATTTTGAATATTTCGAAAAATGGGCGCATAAACCGCTTTACAGGCGTGATGTGTGCAACCTATGAAAAAAAATGCGGTCTTAATTACCATGAAACGACGCAAACCGCATACATCATATATAACCCACTCGATTCCTCATCCGTTGCCATTTCAAACGCCGGGTGAGGAGATCGCAAACGCCATTTTGCATGGTTTGGGCGCGGGATTCTCCATAGCGGGTCTGATCCTGTTGGTTCTTAGGGCTAACGGCCGCCTTAATGGGGCGGGCGGCGGCGCGACTGCGGCCACAGCGTACGTCTTGTTTACGGCCACAATGATCTGCATGTTTCTTGCCTCTACGCTCTACCACGCCATTGCCCATGAACGCGCGAAGCGGGCGCTCCGGGTCTTGGATCATTCGGCGATCTACCTTCTCATAGCCGGAACCTATACGCCGTTCTGCCTCTTGCCGCTTAAAGGCCCGCTTGGCTGGACTTTTTTTGGTGTGGAATGGGCTTTGGCGTTATGCGGCATCACGCTTTTCGCCGTAAACAGCAAATTCTTGAAAAAGGCGGAAGTGTTTGTCTATATTCTCATGGGCTGGGCTATTGTGTTCAGCGCGTTTCGTCTTATCCGCGAGATTCCGCTTGTCAGCCTCATTTTCCTTTTCGCCGGCGGCGTTGCGTATACTTTGGGAACGATCTGGTATGGACAGAAACACCGCCGGGGGGCGCATGTTATATGGCATGTCTTTGTTCTCATAGGCGCATGTTGCCACTGGTTTTCGATCTGGTTTATTAGTTGAGCTTGTCTCAAAACCCGGTTGGTTTTGAGACAAGCTCGGGTAAGAAGCTGTTTCAAAGCTGAAGTTTTGGAACAGCTTCAGTTGAGCCAAACGCGGCCTATGTCCGGATTGGAGGGCTTCACATTTCTCGTCAGGCTGTTTATAATTGTGGTATGCGAACAATCCCTTTCTATTGCGCACTGGCAATCATCCTCTTTGTATTCTTGACGATATCCGCCGAGGAAAACGGCGGCTTGCTTCCCGACAGCCTTTCTAGACCCCAGAAGGGCGAGGCCGCCCGTTATCCAGAGGACATGATCATCGGAGAGTTGGGGATCGGCGAAGCGTCGGAAGAGGCGTACGGCTATGCAAAGAAGGTGATCGGCAGTTTACTCGGTCAACAACAAAAAGCCGAAGGCATAAGCGGCGATGTATGGCAGCGTACAAAGGCGTCCGTTGATGCGGTTTCCCCGCAGAAATTCCGTCTTGGCGGCGGGAGGAAGGAGACGGATGGCAACACTTCGTTCATATTCCGTTTTATCGGCAGGGAGCGATGGGTTGTCGGGGAGATTTATGTTAGGTTTCAAGACGCCGTACCGGTACCCATGCAAAAGGAAGACGCCGCGCAAGATGATGAAGCGGCGGCGGAAAGCGTGGAATCCGGCGACCCGGAACCTGCCGAACCGCCGGATGAGAATATCACGCCGGCGGAGATCGAATATACCCAAGCGGGCTGGCGGGTTGATGATATTCTTCTGGATGATCCCAAACATACCGGTGAAAGCGGCGCGGTTTATCAGTACGATTTTTCGCCTTACGAGCGATTTTTTTAATTGAGGCGGTTCCAAAACCAACCCGAATGCGCGTTTTGGAATTGGCTCAATTGGCACCGCCGTTTGCGCCTTAACGAAACCGGACGTTTCTCAGCGCGCCGCGTTTTGCCGCCGAGAAAGGTTAAGATTCCGGGTCGTGCGGTTGACCGGCAACGGCAATATCTGATACGGGCTGAGCCAGCGAAAACCGTCCGGCTTAGGAAAATTCATAGGGGGCGCCTTCGCATATTCGTTTATTTAACTTCCACCAGGCGGTTTCTCCTTTTTTAGGGAACCTCTGGAAACTGTCGAAACGCAGGCTCGCGTTTTTAGAGGTTTTCTTTATATTTTATAAATCCACATTTTCCAAAACTTTTTCGGAGTTATATATTTTCTATCGCCAATGTCCATCCGCAAAACGCTTCTACCGACTCTGCCATATAACCATTATGTTCATATCCTCATGCGCCGCGCGTTGTGGTAAAATTCGAGCATAGTACCACCTTTGTACGAGTTAAATGAACAATTATTCATTGTATAAAGAATTATTTGAATATGTACCACTTTTTCGATTGTAATTTTCAGATGTTTCAAGCCCTTCGCGGCGGCCTTTATAGCAACTATATTTGAACGCTCTTAAACCCTTTTGAAGCCTTCCGTCGGAGTATCGGTTTCCTCGCGCTTTTTCACTTTTTTCTCTGATGTACAGCCTTCCGCTCAATTCCTATTTTGCATGACGCCCCACACCTGCGCCGCCATATACAACCACAAATTTAAAACGATGCCAAGCGTTTTTTATTCTCTTCTCTGGCAAATCCGCGCTGCCCTTGAGCTATACCTTTGAAGCGATGTCAAACGCCTCTAGAATGGTTCTCACGCGATCCAGAACGCCGCGTTTTTTAAACGGCCGCGTTCACTTTCGGGGATCCCCGTGAAGGACGCCCTGAGAGCCTCGCTGAGGAACCCCTCTTTAGAGGGTCCAATTTTCCAGCAGTTTAAGGCCGGTCGCACCCGATTTCTCAGGGTGAAACTGTACGGCGCACAAGGCGCCCCGTTCCACCGCGCTGCAATACGTAAGATAGTAATCCGCTTCCGCGGCGACAACCGCATCATCGTCAGGATCAGCGTAAAAGGAATGTATGTAGTAAAAAAAGGAATTTTCCGGCAATCCTTTGAAGAGCCGCGACGAGGGGCGGGCTTTCGTGTTGTTCCAGCCGATTTGCGGCGTCTTTCTACCCGGAAACCGCCGTACCGTTCCGGAAACAATGGACAAGCCCGCCGTCGCCTTGCCATCAACCGGCGGAGCTTCTTCGGAGGCGTCAAATAAAAGTTGCAGCCCTATGCAGATTCCCAAAAACGGCTTGTCCGCTTGCATCCATTCCTTAAGGGCGGAGGCGTAACCCGATTTTTCAAGGGAAGCCATTGCCGTGGCGAAATGCCCGTCCCCGGGAAAAATGATTTTCTCAAAGCCGCGCATGTCTTCGGGTCCCCGCACGAAACGGGCTGGAGCGTTGAGCCGCCGCAAGGCGTTCATCACCGATCCGAGATTGCCGGCGCCATAGTCAATCACGCCAATCATGCCATCACCAGCGGCTTGTCAAGCCTATCGAGGACGCCCTTAGTTGAGGGAATCGCGTCCCGCGCCCGCCCGTCAATCTCCACCGCGTTACGCAAGGCGCGGGCGGACGCTTTGAACAAGGCTTCGATTTTGTGATGATCGCTTCGCCCCCGCAGAATGTCGAGGTGAAGCGCGGCTCCCGCAGCTGTGGCAAAACCCTGCCAAAAATCTTCGACAGTATCGGTTTGAAAGGAGAACGCGCCGGAAACGAGCGGCGCGCCGGAAAGACCCGCGTTGAATGACAGAAAAGCTCTGCCGGAAATGTCGACAGCCGCGCGCGCCAGCGTCTCGTCCATAGGGAAAAGGCAGCTTCCACACCGTTTGACGCCCCGTTTGTCGCCCAGCGCCTGCGCGAAACACTGCCCCAGCGCGATGCCGGTGTCCTCAATCAGGTGGTGCTGATCCACGTCAAGATCGCCTGACGCCTGTATTGTCATGTCGAAAAGCCCGTGTTTCGCAAAAGTGTTGAGCATGTGCTTCATAAACCCGATGGGGTACTCCAGCGCGGCGGCTCCAGCGCCGTCAAGATTAAGGGTGAGGCGGATGTCCGTCTCTTTGGTTGTCCGGTGAATTTCGGCTGTTCTGTTCATGGCACGGCCTTCCGCAAGTCGTATTCAACAATATCGGTGGCGCCGAATTTTTTCAAGCGCGGAATAATATCAGGAACCTCGTTCTTTTTGATTGCTATCTTGACCGCAAAACCAGCGTTGTCTCCATAAAGCGGCGCGACAGTGGGGCTTCTCATGCTGGGCAGCGAGTCGATGAGCGCGTCAAAGAGCGATTCAGCTACATTCATTTCAAGCATCACCCGCTCCCGCCCGTCAAGAACAGCCTTGAAAAGCATGGCGAGTTCTTCAATGCGCCGGCGTTTTTCCGCATCCGCAAGCGCGGCTTTTGACGCGACAAAGCGGGTCGACGATTCAAGCAACATGTCGATGATCCGCAAGCCGTTGTCCCGCAGGGTCTGCCCGGACGAGGTGTTGTCAACGATCATATCCGCGTCATCGGGCGGAAACACTTCCGTGGCGCCATAGGTGCGGAGTATGCGAAAATCATAGCTTTCTTTTACGAGCCATTCTTGCGCGAGGCGGACATATTCGGTGGCGACGGTGATTTTTTTTCGTTTAATCTCGGAGAGATCAAATTCCGCCGGAACCGCCGCCACAATACGAACGCAATCGAATCCCAAATCCATGATTTCCTCAACATCGGCGCCGGTTTCCCGCAGCCAGTCTATACCAGTGAAACCCGCGTCATGGCTACCCAGTTCAAGCAGCGCCCCCACGTTTTGCGGCTTCATTATCTTCGCGTCAAGCCACTCCGCTCCAATGACCGGACGGTACGTCCTGTCCGCAAGGGAGATAGGGAAGCCCGCATCGCTGAACAGGACGGATACATTGTCAAAAATCCGTCCTTTTGGGATCAAAATGCGTAATTTATCCATAAAAAGAGTATAGGGATTGCGGAGCAGAATGTCTAGCGGGGCGAGCGGTGGCTTGAGCGCCCACTTGCACATATACCAGTATCGCCAGATACATGGCGTTATGCGAAACGTCCCCTAAATTTTCTGTAAAACATATTGAAAAATTATTTAAAGATATATAGTATAAACAATTTGTAAAGCAAAGTTTTTGCCTTAAATTTATTGTCGCTCCACGCCATCCGTGGCGCGGGTAATTTATCGCAATCTGAGAGAAGGAGAATTGCTCTTGACACAATACGATATGCCATAATAGACTATAAAAAAATTATGGTA
>JAITIK010000018.1 GCA_031279555.1 Treponema sp.
TTAAGCCGTTCTACATACAGCAATTTAAAATATCCATCCGTTCTACAAGGGTCATCCTTTGGCAACTCATCCTTCCTCCTAACGCATTATACTTTTTGCGTTAGGAATTGCCGAGGGCCTAAGCATTCTACGCCGGTTCATCAAACAAGACTGTCATAATTCGGCTTGCAGTTCACAGCTCACTTCGTCCAATAAAACGCCGTATGCTTCATCTACCCTAAGAACTTCGGCGAAACCCACCAGGCCAGCTTCAAAATTGTGGATGTGGAACCCGCGATGGAGGACGAGCGCCTGGTGTCAATGGACACGGTCGATTTTCCGCATCCGCAAAATATGAAGATCGAAATAACCGGCGATCAGCTTGGACAAGAGTTTTTGTTTCCTAAAGAATTGAAAAGTTTCAAAGTATGGCTGGAAATCGCCTGCCCCAAAGAAATGCGTTCTCTGGTAAACCCAGAGAAACAATTACAGCGCCTCATTGATAACGGCGCTACGGAGGGAAGTCGCGTAACAGTCAGGGACATCTCCATTGAAACCGTCCGCGCCGCCGAAATCACGGCGGTAAACAGCCCTGTGAAAAAATTTGAGACCTAGGCGGAAAACTCCAATGTCGAGGTCGCGGAAAGCCATGTAAAAAAGATTGATACCTTGGACGCGGAAATCATCCAGGGCGCGGCGAAGTCCAAGGGCGAGTGGGAACTCGTACCCTTGCGGCTCAAGGTGGAGATCGGCGTCATGAAGGGATCAAGAAAAAGGCGGCGGCCGTCAACTTTGATAGCTTCGCCAACGAACTGATCGCCCTCACCGGCGCAAACGGCAAGGACAAGACAACGCTCATCAAAAACTGCCACCTCTATCCGCAGTTGCTCACCCGGATGGGGAAATTGCAAGACCACTTCTTTCTCAAGGACAGCCTCCGGGAAATCGTCTACCGGAACCGCGTTGACGGCTCGATGCGGAAGTTCCTCATTCAGATTGACGGCCAGAACAAAAGCGGCGCCTGCAAGTATTTCATCTTCCGGCGAACCGCAGGGCTGGCCGCCGCCGAAAAAGTGAAAGTCGAAGCCGCGAAAACCCATAACGCGGAAATCAAAATACAGGTTCTTCAATCGGCCATAGATAAAAAGCTGGAGGAAGAAAAGACTCTCAAAGACACGGATGCCGCGCTAAAAATTAAGAATGTCGAGCTTGCCGATGTTGCAGGGCGGAGCGAGGCGACGAAAGCCGCTGTTGAGCGCCTCCAAACCGCGTGGAACGCCGAACAGATACGCCGGTGATAAAAGAACGAGGCGAAGACTGCCGTTGATACGACCGGCGTGAAAATCAAAAGTCTAGCCCTGGACATCGACACCCTGACCGATGTCGCCGAAAACAAGTCACGCTACGAAAAAGACGTGGCCGGCTACGAAACCCGGCAAAAAGTGATTGATGCGGAGAACGCGAAAAACCAGGCGCAGACCGAGGCCTGCCTCAAAAAGCAGCGGGACTACGCGAAGGTCAAGATGGCCTATGACGAGAATGTCAGGGGCGTGGAAGCGGAACGCGAGGCTCTGTGTGACCAGCGGCACGGCATAGAGCGGCAACGGCAAGAGATGGAGAAACCAAGCGCGGCCGGCTGTGCCAGCCGCTGACCGACCGCAAGGCCGAAGTTGATCGCCAGATTTTGACGGCGAAAAACCGCGTCGAACTCTGTAAGCGGGACGCCACGGAAATCGCCGAAGACTGCCCAGCCTGCAGCCAGCGGCTGCCGGAGGGCAAGCTCGCGGAACTGAAGGTAAAGCAAAGCATATCACGCGACCAAAAAACAAACTACACAATGGCAAACGGTACCGTCCTTCAAGGAAATACCGTTATAAGCAATTTCTCACTGTGAATGGTCCGAATGAACAATGAATATCTGGTGTTGATACACAATGCGGCAACCCTTGACGGAGACTTTATTAACAAAAATGGACTCGATGGAGACCCGGGCGGGGCGTGCTTTATCCACAGTTCAACGTATCAGATTTCCGACGGCTGTTTTATAGTCACGGAAGAAATGCAGAATTTATTTCTAAAAACAATGGCGTCATGGGGCGTAAGCCAGAGGCATGAAATAAGATGAACCCTCATAACCAATAGAAATGCATTTGGAGGCAAGAAATGAAAAATAAAACGTCTATCTTCATCGTATTCTGTTTGGAAATGACGGCGTCTATTTCCGCTCAAACAACATTCAATGAATTGTTGAGCCTTGTAAACGCAGGCGAAGGAAATTATTTTGTCAGGTTGTACAGTTACGCTGAAACAAAAGAGACTCTTGTCGCGGCAAGAATAATAAAAGATTTTATCGCGAACATTGAGATAATCGAAACAGCCCGTGACGGAGGCGCGAAACAGCGTGACAAGCTCAAAGCGTACTTGGACAGGCTGTTCACTTACACGGCCATGGGACAAAACAAAAAGCTGCCCACCGCATATGTCTCGACAAGATCAAGTTTGAACGGCGGCGTTCAGAATAAAGGTATGTCGATTTCTACATTTCCATAACAGATCTCTTAAAAGAAACTGTCGGCAAAGAGACGACCTCACTCATGCGCGTTGAATTCGGTTTTATTTATGAAGACAAGCTTAACGCGGTGTTAAATTTCACAAAATATCCTGAATTTAAAGACAGACCCATGAAAGCCATCAAGCCCGGAAAAATTCAGAAGCTTGAAATAGGCAATTTCAAAATAGAAGCGCCGAATAATTGGCAGGACAATGGTTTGCTGGAAAATCATTATTATTATATAACAGACACAACTTAAAGAGACGCCATTGTTATGTCAAAAAGGGTTGATATGCAAAAGACACATGTCGCGGAGATTTACGCGGCGATTATTATGGAACTGTCTAATGCAGGGGCGTATATCATACTCGATTCAATCATCTACGCTATTGCAAAGGATAAAGCGACTCTGGAATTTAACTTTGTCGATTATAATTACGGAGAATATAACAAAGTTGTGAGTCGCAAGTTCTTGAGATAAAAAGATGAACTGGTAGAAAAACCTTACGGCTTGCGTTACGATGAAATTGCCACACAACATCGGGCGGCAAGAGGATGTCTTTCCCTGTTCCAGTTCATCAACGACATCTTAGAACAATTTTTCCCTTGTCTCAACAGTGAGGCAGCCTGGGTTAATTTCTATGCTATAATCATCGGGTTTATCATCAGACCCGACAATCGGGGGTGATCTCGGCCATACCGGCGCTGGGAATGAAACCCGAACGCTACACGACGCTGTTAAAGTTTTTCCGTTCCAACGCCTTCGATATTGACAGCTCATATCAGAAACCCATCGCCGTATTTGTGCAGGCGCCCCCGCCAAAAACAAAAGAAGGGCGCGGGATGCCGGCCATAGAGAGACCGCATCAGGAATCACGGAGATCAGGGAAGGGGGCGTTCATAGAAGGGCGTCTTTTCGGATTTATCAGCATGATAATACCGGGCTTTGACCGGAGCATGCCGGTAATGGCGGGGATACAGGAGAGCAAGGCAAAGACAGGAGGAGAGATCCTGGCGGTTCAGATGGCCAGACAGGGGGAAATGGCGGGAAAGCCGGGTGTTTTGCTTCTTGACGCCTTTTTTCAGTAAAACGGCCCTCCTGACCGCCGCCGGATGCATGGGCGAAAGCGGCCGGAGCTTCTTTGGATTATCACGAGGGCCAAACGGCGCGCCGTTGCCTGCCGGGAAGTGGAGGAGGGGAGCGGGAAACGGAAGGGGGGGAGACGCGTATACGGGAAGAAGGCGATGCTTAAAACATTGTTCAGGGGGAAGAGGGAAGAGTTTATAAAGACACATCTGACACTGTATGGGAAGAAGAGGGAGGATCATTATTTGCGCGTGGATCTCATACAGCGGCCGACACGGCGGCGGGTGGGGCTTGTCCTGGCTGTTATAGGAAACGCCCATTTTATGCTCATGCCCTCAAGCGGAGACCTTGACCGCCCAACAATAATCTCATTATATGCGGATCGTTTTAAGACAGAGGGATTGTTTGGGGAGATGAAGAGCAGGCCGGGAGGATTTGGGCGTCATTTCTGGACGTATTCGCTTGAGAAGAGGGGGAAGGGGGACATTGCCGGCTCCATCCAAAGCGGCGAAAA
>JAITIK010000189.1 GCA_031279555.1 Treponema sp.
CCGGATTGTCGCAGCCGGTCCATACCATTGCCGCGATCAACACTGAAAAGCCCCAAAAGAACCATTCATTTCTTTTCATATCAAACTCCTTAAAAGAGATAGTTGTGTTATATATAGCAAGTTCTATGCCAAGCCAACGAACGCTCTTTTTGCCTATAAATAGTGTCTGTCTATAATGTAGACACATTATAGACAGACTACCTTAAAACAGGCATTTTGCGCACCGTTTTGGTACAAAACGGGAGCAAATGCAAGGTCTGTCCACAAAGTAACCGACTTTGTGGACAGACACTAAATAACACACTTAATGTGAAAAATTTACTCATACGAGTAAATTTTCTACACATGGCTTTTTCATAAAACAGTGTTTGTTTTTACGTTAAGAGAAAATACATTCGGAATCAATAAACAAAGGAGGGGTTCCAAAACTGAAGTTTTGGAACCCCTCCTTACACTTGGAGAAAATTGAACAAGTTATAAGCGTTTAATAAAAAGTTAGCATTTTCCTCCTAAAGCCTGTTTCAAAACCAACCCGAACGAAGTTCGTCAAACGCGGTTCGCATTTTGAAACTGGCTCTACTATAACAATCTTTACGCTTTTCGGCGAATGGATCGCCAAGACAGTGAGGCCGCCGCTCTTGAATCAAACGCCCTGAAACGCTTCAGGGCGTTCACATGAGCTTTTTACGGTGTAATACACGCCGGAAGCCGCCGCTTCGTAAATTCCATGCATAACATCAAGCACATGGTACGCCATCTCTCCTGAAGCGCGGTGGGGCGAGCCATTTGCGATGGCTTCGGCCATATCAACGACTCCGAGTCCCCGCAGATTTGCGCTGCCACGCCAGTCGTCGGCGTCTTTGCAATCATCCACATGATGCATGACAAGGGGGATTTCAGACCACGTTTCCGCGCGGAAACGCCGAATCAGCGCCGCGCCGCGAAATGTATTGGGATCGGGGAGGCGGAGCGTACCTTCTGTGCCGTACAACTCAATGTACGGCAAGGAATGTGACCATACGTCAAAACTGGCGGCAAGCGTTACAACAGCGTTATTCGCAAAATCGAGCGTAGCGGCGACATGGGTGGGCGTTTCTACGGCAATAACCGTTCCAGCAAGCGGCTCGCTTGTAACGACGCGAGTCTCAAAACTCTTCCGCGCGGAACCGGATACGCGCGCTATTGGCCCCAACAGGTTTACGAGCGCCGTAAGATAATAGGGCCCCACATCAAAAAGAGGGCCGCCGCCCGCTTTATAAAACGCCTCAGGAGACGGGTGCCACGCTTCCATGCCGTGATTCAGTACAAACGCGGCGCCCGCTAAGGGACGCCCGATCCAGCCGTCGTCAAGCAATTTGCGGCACGTCTGCATGCCCGCGCCGAGAAACGTATCTGGGGCGCACCCGACCCGCGCCTTGTTTTCCGCGGCGCTTTTCAAGAGCGTCGCGGCTTCTTCCCTTGTTATGCAGAGCGGTTTTTCGTTGTACACATGCTTGCCCGCTTTGACTGCGGCCATTGCGAGTTTGTAGTGCTGATCCGGCGCGGTCAGATTGAGAATCAGGTCGACATCTTCCGCGTTGACAAGTTCCTCAAGGGTGAGTACGCGCTGAATATGCCAGCGTTCCGCAGCTTTCTCAGCCTTTTCCCGCGTCCGGTTGGCGATGGCGGCGGCCGCAACCTTTCCGCTGAAGACCCCCGTTATATTGCGCAAATATATATCGCTGATATTGCCGGCGCCCGCGACGCCGATACGTACTTTGTTCATAGGAAAAGTATACAGTATTACAAACAGAGTGGGAATAGGGCGGCGAAGATGGCAAAGAGAAAAATTTGCATGCGAGCCGGCTTGCCCGCTGTCATCTGAATGAAACGGGCGGCGATAAGAAAGGCGGGGCATTTGAACTGGAGGGGGTTGAACAGGCCGCTTTTTCAAGTTTTTTGACCGATTGCAGTTGAGTGGGCGAGTACTCAAGCGTGAACGTCTCCTTTTTCATATTTTTTTGCAGTTCAAAAGCTTCTTTTTGATCAATGACGTTCCGGGCTTTTTCGGCAAGGCTTACAATGCCGCCCATGCCGAGGATGCGGCTTGCCATGCGTTCCGGGTGGAACGGCTCAAAGCCCTCCGGTTTTTCACCCGCACCCACAAATTTGACGGGCTTGCCGGCGACGGTTTTGAGGGACAACGCCGCGACGGCGCGGGTGTCAGAATCGAATTTGATGAGTGTGACGCCGGTAAGCCCGATTTTCTCCGCAAACGACTTGGCTATGTCAACCGCAGACTGGCTGTAAATAAACCGCTTTATGTTCTTTTTTACTATTTTCGCTGGATTTCAGGTTATGATGCTATTTTCTTCTTTCAATATTTTTCTATGTTTTTTGTGACTACAGAATTCCCTATGAGTCTCATCCGGACTTGTCAACATCCGCGCTCCATTGCAAGTGAAATTCGAGCCTATCGCTACATCGCTTGCCGGATACAGTCGTATGTTTCCCCAAAACTATTTGTAAACGCAACCGGTTCGTACGCCTCAATGCTATTGTTTTCTCCATGCGCGTAGATCGGCAGTTTTGGGAAAGATGCCTTTAGACCGCTTTTTCGAAAGCTTTTCTCAAAACCAACCTGAACACACGTTCGCGTTTTGGGAAAAGCTCGGTCTACTTCTCTTTTTGTTCCATCTGTTCTTACCACCGCTCTCAGCCGATTGATTATGGCATTGACAAGACGTCCGCGTCCCGGTATCCTTTGTTCAGGACGGCAGTTTGACCACTAATGAGATGCTAAACGAACAAGCCTCACGGCGCATTCTCATCCTTGACGGCGCCATGGGTTCCCTCATTCAATCCTTTGGACTAACCGAAGCGGATTTCCGGGGGGAGCGTTTCGTTGCCCATGCGACCGATCTGAAAGGATGCAACGATCTCCTGTGCCTCACCAAGCCCGGCGTCATCGCGGCGATCCACGATCAATACTTGCAAGCGGGCGCGGACATCACCAAGACGTGCAGCTTTTCGGCCAACGCCCTGTCCCTCGCGGATTACGGCGTGGCGGAGCTCGCCTATGAGATAAACCGGGCGGCGGCTTCAATTGCCAGAGAAGCGGCGGATAGGCGCGCCTCCGTAGAGAAACCCCGTTTTGTCGCGGGAAGCGTGGGGCCAACCTCGAAAAGCGCGGCGATTTCGCCTGACGCCAACGATCCCGGCGCGCGTTCCGTAACATGGGACGCGCTTGAAGCGGCCTATTACGATCAGGCGCGCGGGCTGTTGGACGGCGGCGCGGACGCGCTGCTTGTTGAAACTGTATTCGATGCGCTGAACGCTAAGTCCGCGCTTGCGGCGATCATGCGCCTGCGGGAAGAGCGTCGCGTAAACATACCGGTTATGGTGTCGGCGACCATTTCCGGACCCTCGGGCAGAATACTGTCCGGTCAAACCATAGCCGCATTCTGCGTGTCCGTCGCCCATGCCGAGCCGTGGTCGATTGGGCTTAACTGTTCCTTTGGCGCGGACGCCTTGCTGCCCTATGTCAGGCAAATCGCCGCATCCGCGCCTTGCCTCGTGAGCGTTCATCCCAACGCAGGCATCCCGAACCTTTCGGGCGGCTACGACGACACGCCGGAAATCATGGCGGACGCCCTCGACGTTTATATGAGGGAAGGGCTGCTCAACATTGCGGGCGGCTGCTGCGGTTCCACGCCCGCCCACATCGCCGCCATCGCCGAAAGAGCGAAAGCCTACGCGCCGCGAGTCGCTCCTAAACCCAAGCCGTGTACAGCGCTGTCCGGGCTTGAGGCGTTGCGCGTGGAAGCCGTCGAGCCGTTGCAAGGAGAATACGCCATCGTCCCTATTGGCGAACGTACAAATGTCGCGGGCAGCCGTAAATTCCTCCGGTTGATAAAAGAGGCGAACTTTGCGGAAGCCGCGAATATGGCCCGCGAGTCCATAGCCGCAGGCGCGCGGATCATTGACGTGTGCATGGACGACGCTTTGCTTGACGCGAAAGCCGCTATGAGGCGATTTCTGAATTTCGCGCTCTCCGATCCGTGCGTAGCGGCGGTTCCTGTGATGGTTGACAGTTCCAACTGGGATGTCATTGAAGAAGGTCTCAAGTGTATTCAGGGAAAGGCGCTGGTCAACTCCATAAGCCTTAAAGAAGGCGCCGCCGCTTTTCTTCGCAAGGCGCGTCTTGCGCGGCGTTACGGCGCCGCGGTTGTGGTGATGTTGTTCGATGAGGATGGGCAGGCGGCTGAGTACGAACGGAAGACGGCTGTCGCGGAACGCTCGTACGCGCTTCTCACTCAAGACGGGTTTCCGGCGGAGGACATTGTTTTTGATCCGAATGCGCTTTCCATTGCGACCGGCATATCTGAACATGACGCCTATGCGCTTGACTTTATCCGCGCCTGCGCATGGATAAAGTCGCATTGTCCGGGCGTACAAATATCCGGCGGGATTTCAAATCTCAGCTTCAGTTTCCGCGGCAACGACGCGGTGCGCAACGCTTTGCACGCCGTATTCCTGCGCCACGCCGCTGAAGCGGGGCTTACCATGGCAATCGTGAATCCGGCTTCGCTTGTTCCCTGCGCCGGACTTGACCCTGACTTGCGAACCGCCGCCGAAGACGTCATCCTCTGCCGCGATCCGGCGGCAGGCGTCCCGGCGGCTTCGGAACGCTTGCTTTCGCTCGCCCTCTCACGCGCAACTGCGGGGAAACCACGCGCGCCCTTATCCTCCGGCGACTCATGGCGGGAAACCGCGCGATCCGAAGAAGATCGCATCGTCTACGCGCTGGTTCGCGGCATTGACACGCACATTGATGCCGATGCGCTCGCTTTGATCGGCAAGAAACAGGAAAACGGGATGTCCGGCGAGAAAGCCGCGCTTGAAATCGTGGAAGGCCCTCTCATGGAAGCCATGCGGAACGTAGGCGTTCTTTTCAGCGAAGGCGGACTCTTTTTGCCGCAGGTCATTCGCAGCGCCCGGGTGATGAAAAAAGCGGTCGCCGCGTTGGATCCCTTTTTCGCGCGGGAGACGCGTGATGCCTCCGCGCTTCCTGACAAACAAGAGAAAAAAACGAAAATCCTTCTTGCGACGGTCAAGGGCGATGTCCATGACATCGGCAAAAACATAGTCGGCGTGGTACTCGCCTGCAACGGCTATGAAATCATCGATCTCGGAGTTATGGTTCCCTGTGAAAACATACTGGAGGCGGCCGTCAAGGAACAGGTTGACATTATCGGGCTTTCCGGGCTTATCACCGCGTCTTTGGACGAAATGACAACTGTCGCCAAGTCAATGGCGGCGCGGGGATTCACCATACCGCTTTTCATCGGCGGCGCCGCGGCGAGCCGGGCGCACACCGCCCTCCGCATCGCGCCCGAATATTCCGGCCCGGTTGTCTATTCAAGCGACGCCAGCCACGCCGCCACTGCGGCGCGCTCCATGCTCTCGGAAGCCGAGCGCCCCGCGTTCTTGGAAAAGCTGAAGAAGTCGTATGAGCAAGCCATTGAAGAGGAAAAGCGAAAAACAGAGCGGAAACAGAGGGCGTTTATCCCGTTGGAAGAAGCCCGGAAAAACCGGGTTTCCGCGTCCGCTTTTGTTCCAAAACCCAGACAGGAAGGCGTTCGCGTCTTTACGGCGTATCCCATAGAACGTGTCATTCCTTACATCAACTGGAAGGCTTTCATTTCCTCTTGGGACATGTCAAAAAGTCCGCGCAAGGAGAAGGAAAACCTGCTTCTTGACGCGAAAAGCCTGTTGCGCCGTGTCGCGGAAGAACGCCTCCTGACGCTCAAAGCCGTTGTCGGTTTCTTTCCGGTTGCGGTGGAGAATGAGGACGTGATCATTTCCGCGCCTACGCCGGCGCGTTTCCATTTTCCCCGCAACCGTGATCGCCAGAAAGCGGGCGTTCCCAATCCCAGTCTGGCTGACTTCATCGTTCTTGGTGAAAGGAACGATGAAAAAGGGGAGGGCTGGCTCGGACTTTTTGCGCTCAGCGCGGGATTTGGCGTGAAAGAGGCGCAGGCGGCGTTTGCCCTGCGTCGTGACGACGGCGGTTCGCTCCTCATAGCGAGTCTTGCCAACGCGCTCGCCGAAGCTTTCGCCGAAGAGTTGCACTGTCGTGTCCGCAAGGACTTGTGGGGCTATGCGCCGGACGAGAGGCTTGCCCCGGAAGACGCAATCGCCGGCAAGTATCAGGGCATCCGCCCCGCGTTTGGCTATCCCGCAGCCCCGATCCTCGCGGACAACCGCGCCGCCTTCGCGGTTCTACAGGTGGAAAAAGCCATCGGCATAACGCTGACCCCTTCCGCCATGATGACGCCGGAAGCATCGGTCTGCGGCATGTACATCGCCCATCCGGGCGCGTATTACTTCAACGCCGGGTGAAAACCGCAAAAAA
>JAITIK010000012.1 GCA_031279555.1 Treponema sp.
GCGCATAACGTTCCGGCTGTTGGCAACTCTGGAGCGGCACTATACAGAATCCTCTGAACGTAAGCGGCGGGGTTCGTGCCACATGCCGGAACAACGGCAGGTGAATGTTCCCTCGCGTAGCTGGGGTTCGTAGTGATTGAGCTAGCCGTTGCGGAGGCCGAGGGGCTTTAGCCCCGAAGCGGCGCGTTATGCGCAGTGGCCCGTATTTAATAAATATATGCGTTGCGATAATGCATAAAAATTTGGATCATTTTCTCTAATAACTAATCACTCTGGCAGGATTTGACAAAAGCGCTAAATATACCCTTGCTCGTTTCATCGGACAGAGAAAATTCGGGATGCCATTGAACGGCCCAAACAAAACGATGTTCCGGCATATATACGGCCTCAATGAGACCGTCGCCAGAACGGGCCATTGGTACAAGCCGGGGTGAAACCGTTTTAATTCCTTGGTGATGATAACTGTTCACGTTTATGACTGATTTTTTGACAAGTTCATACAGAGGAGTTTTATCCTCCACGTCCACAGCATGAGCGGATACATCATAGGGAGGGACCTGCACATGAACAAGCGCGCCGGACAATTCCGAAGGGATATCCTGATACAATGTCCCTCCAAGAAGGGCGTTGAAAAGCTGTATGCCACGACATATTCCCAATGCGCTTTTGTCCAAAGCAAGCGCTTCATCAAAGAGTATTGATTCCATAGCGTCACGTTCTTTGCAGACGGAACCACAATACTCGGTTTTCTCCGCTCCATAGATACCGGGAGAGACATCGTGGCCACCAGTAAAGAGAAACCCATCGAATTCTGCCGCCAAGCGTTTAAGGGCATTCCTCTCCGTAATAAGAGGCAACATTACCGACAGAGCGCCAGCCGCTTCTATACCCTTCATATATCCGGGCAACATCCAGAGGCTAGCTTTTTCATCATCCCAGAGGGGGACAATACCTATGAGCGGTTCCATTGATTTTAATCTATTGTATTATTTTAATTCTGTCAACGTATTTTTAATTTTTTGTCATAATTTTCCGCTTTCTCCGTCTGGGGATGCCGGTCGGTGACAAGGGGCTTCGCTTCCCTCGCCCACTCCTGCCGCGTCCGCCGATCTGATGCTGAAACATACCGCTTTCCTCCCAAAGGCTCGACAGTCATGAAAACACGACAGGTTCCCTTGCGGGCATACCCGTTGTCTTCCCGCTTTTCATGACGCTCATTCGTCGGAACCGATTCCCGCTTCTCCCCCGGCAGTTGCGCCGGTCGTTTTTCATCATACGGCCGCAGATATACTTCAAGAGCGTCCTCCATATGGGCCGCAAACGCCGCATTTTGCTTGGGATGTATGCGTCAGCTTTTCTTCAAATATGGCTTATAAGGGGTTTTTTAATCATTAAAGGATTAATACCTCGCCCTTTAGGGCGGCTCGGTTTATAAGCGAAATAGGACGGGCTAGATGCGTGAGCGAATTCATACATAAATCGCGTAACGCCTCGGTATTATTATGTCTTATAGCATGTCCTGCGAAGCGCGGGCGGGCGGCGGCAAGCGGAGCGGCGGATGAAACAATACAAGAAACCTGCGGAGAAACGCGCGCGAGATATGGGATGAAACTTCTTGAGATGGGGCGGAAGGAGATCGCGCGCGTTTTCCCGCCCAGCCGGCGCCGCCGCACGGCCCGACAAAAACGGCGGCGGCGGCGAGGGGCGCCGCGCCAAGGGAAGCGTTGGGGGCATACGGAAGCGAAGGGACGGTTGCGGGGAGGGGGTCTGGAGCGCGGATGTTTTGCGAGCGCGTATGGGAGCGAAGAGGCGGCGTCAAATCGCGTAAAATCGCAGGGAATGGAGAAAGAGCGCAAACAGATGGACAAGATGCGATTGGAATTATTCTAATGTTTCAAACGACAATCTTAAGACGCCCCGCCCTTCAGCGCGGGGCGGTTCATTATCTTTCCAACCTGCGGGGCCGATATATGTTCAACAATGCCCGCTTCTACCGCCCTGCTCCCAAAAAGCCGCGATGTCCGCCGGCTGTAGCCTTCAGGCGGATCCCCCTGCGGCACAGGGCCATGGGCTTGCCTCTGCCCCCTGTTGCTACCGGCGGAACTGGCGGCGTTTGCCGTGCTTTTCGGTTCAGCGCCCGGTCGATCCCTTCATGTTCATAGCGCTTGCCACCCGGTACACCAAGGCGACCCGACAGTCGCATCGTTTGGCCATTTCTTCTTGTTCCGCTATTGTTTTGGTCTCATTGCCTTCATTCTATCGCAACAGGATATTCACCCGAATAATCTGACAGGCCGGATGGTTTCCTTTTTTCGTTATCTCCAACAACCGCTTCTTTTCCGTTTCCCTGAGCCTGACATGACAATTCTTTCCTTTCATTGCTTACCCGCTCCGTTTGGGCTTGAAGGTAATATATAACGATCTGTTTTGTGTTTACATAGTAAAAATAGTCAAATCCTCTTCCGCACAATCACACGCCTTATTTTTAGGGTAAAAAGCCTCAAAGTTTTTAGAGGTTCCCGTATTCTTTCTTTCTAAAATATGCTATAGTTGGCGCGTAATTTCTTTGGGGGTTGAGAGACTGGCGCTCAGCCGAAGGCTTGGCGCCTCGCGGAGCGCGTTCTCGCTTGATTTTCCCGCCCCACACTAATTGAGGAGCGATCTATGTCAATAAAAACACCCACTCGTGCGGAAGTCAATGTCCAAGACACATGGGACTTGTCAACATTATTCGCCAGCGATGGCGCATGGAACGCCGCGCTTGCGGAATTTGAACAGATGGCGGCGAAAATTCCCGCGTTTCAGGGCACGTTGGGACAAAGCGCTGAGAAACTCGCGGATTGGCTTGATTTTGCCCAAGCGTTCGGCGTTCTTGAGGAGCGGCTCGGGTATTACAGCGAATTGCGGCAAACCGAGGACGAGGGAAATGGCGCGGCCCGTACCATGACCGGCAAGTTTATGATGGCAGCCGCCCGCGCGGCTGCGGCGTCCGCATGGGATGCGCCGGAAATACAGGCCATTCCTGATGAGGTCATGCAGGCGTTTTTGCGCCATCCCCGCATGGCGGAGTACCGCGTCTATGTGCAAAAACTGCTGCGTTTCAAACTCCATGTGTTGAGCGAAAAAGAAGAACGCCTGCTCGCGCTCCACAGTGAGGGGGAAGGCGTGGCTCAGGACGCCTTTTCTACGCTTACGAACGCCGACCTTGATTTTGGCGTCATTGCGACTGCGGAAGGAGACATGCCCCTTTCCCAGTCGACATGGTCTGTGTTTATGGAAAACCCGGATCGTGATGTGCGGAAGCGGGCGTATGCGGCGTTTTACCAGCAGTTCGACGCGCACAAGAACACGCTCGCCGTCCTCTACAGCGGACGAGTCAAGCAGAACGTGATCCGCGCCCGCATCCGGGGCTATTCGTCGGCGCGAGACGCCGCGCTTTTCCCTGACAATGTGAGCGGCGAGGTGTACGACAATCTTGTCTCCACAGTCAACGCGAATCTTGAAGCCTTACGCCGGTACTACACGTTGCGGAAAAAGCGCCTGCGTGTACCGGAACTGCGCCATTACGACGTATACGCGCCGATTGTTGACGCCCCGCGCAAGAAAACCTCATGGAATGAGGCTGTGGACATGGTGTCCAATGCGCTCGCCCCCTTGGGCGAGGAATATGTGGCGACGCTCCGCAACGGTCTTTTAGGACGCTGGGCTGACCGGTACGAAAACAAAGGCAAGCGATCCGGCGCTTTTTCCGCAGGAAGCTACACCGGCGCCCCCTACATTCTCATCAACTACAAGGAAGACTCTATCCGCGACGTGTTCACGCTTGCCCATGAAGGGGGACACTCCATGCACTCATGGTATTCGGCGAAGTCGAATCCCTTTATGCACTACGCCTACACCATTTTCGAGGCCGAGGTGGCGAGTACCTTTAACGAAGACCTTCTCTTCCGGCATCTGAAAAATACGGCGCAGGATAAAGCGCTGAAAGCCTATATCGTGAACAAGCGCATTGACGATCTGTTGGCCACGTTGTACCGGCAGACCATGTTCGCCGAATTCGAGAAGCGTACCCACGAGTTGGAAGAGTCGGGCAACCCGCTTACGGTTGACACGTTGCGGCGTGAGTACCGCGTCCTTTTGGAAAAGTATTTTGGCCATGACATGACTCTTGAGGAAACCAGCGATCTTGAAGGCTTGCGCATACCGCATTTTTACAACGCATTTTATGTGTACAAATACGCCACCGGCATTTCCGCGTCTCTCGCCCTTGCGGAGCGGGTCGTTTCCGGCGGGGAAAAAGAGCGGGAGGACTATTTCACGTTCTTGAAATCCGGCGGCTCTCGCTTCCCCATCGAAAGCCTTAAAATCGCGGGCGTTGACATGGCGAAGCCGGAGTCGGTGCAAGCCGCGTGCGACATGTTCAACAAACTGGTGCAAGAACTGGAAGAACTGCTGTAAGCCGCCGGTCATGCGCCTCGCAAAAAGAGGACGGAACATCTCTAAAAAACCGCCGCCCTCGCATTGAGGACGCCGCTCCGAGCCTCAAGCGCAAAATAGCCCGCTTTGTCGAGTTTATCGCAAACAGGAAGCATATCCGCTGTTATCGCCGCGTCCGCCGGTGATGGAACCTTTGGTTTCTGAGTCGTAGGCTCCTCCTTATCTAAACCTAAAGATGGTACGGTTTGCCGGAGCGGGAATGTTCACCAACGAAGTTGGCGTACGTTCCCCACTACGCTGAGGCGCGGAATGATCCGGCCGTCGCGGAGGCCGAAAGGGGCTTTGTCCCCGAAGTGTAAACAAACCTGCTATACGTCGTTTTTTCTGCCACCTGGGGCTGGATGTTGTTATTTCCTTAATTTTTTCTCCATGATTTTCTAAATATTATTGCCCGTAATATTATTTTAATAATCGAGGCTGTTCCAAAACTTCAGTTCTGGAACATGTAATAGAAAAACCGGGGCTAAAATGGTAATAATATTGATATTATTGGTATTTTCCCGGTTTTTCGGAAGCCTGTTCCAAAACCAACCCGAACGCACGTTGGCGTTTTGGAACAGGCTCAATCTTTTTTATCTTTTGTTTTTTCGACGCCCCTTGCACAGAAAAATTTCGCGGATTCTTTATCAATTCATCCGTTTTAACATAAAAACCGCTTTTTTGTTATTCCGGCAATTTCATACGCCTGCGATAAATCGCTTTCATAAAATAATACCGTGTTGCCAAGCCGCTGGTATATTTCAGCGTTATAGCAGAAATATTGGAAGGAAGACGGAGAATTATCATCCGGAAGAAGGGAAATGGCGGCGGCTGCGCTGAAATGGCGGCTGCCGCCGGTTCGGTTGTTCAGGCCAAACGATATATCCATTGTGGAACAAATGGAAGAATAGTAAAAACAAAGAAAAAAGTATCGCTGTAAAGAAAAGCGGCGGGCTGTTGGGATATGGATGCGCGCGTGCGAAAGCGCGGGAAGTAAGGAATACAAAGAGAGATAACCGATAAATATCCCTGCCGGTTGAGGCTTGATTGTGCGCTCTGGAGACGGGATGCGGTGAAACGGGCGATACGGCGGAAATACTGCGTTGACATGCCGGTACGTAGTGTTGGGGAATATTTGAGGCGGTGGCGGCATACGCCGCGACAGCCGGCGCGACGCGCATACGGACGGGATGAGGAAGAAGCGAAGGAATGGCCTGAAAACACCTGTCCGGGTATAAAGAAGCGGGAGAAAGGGGGAGACGAGGCGGCGCGGCGAAGGCGCGCGACGCGCGTGGACGCGGCTATGCGCCGGGAGGCGGAGCGCCGGAGGCGAGGAGGACGGCGAAAAAGGAAGAGGGGGTATGGCATCAGCGGCAGCCAACAGAGGGAAGTGCCAACGCGGAAAAGTGTAAGGATAAAATTGCCGGCGCGCCTTTTCCTAGAAATCGCTTCGTCCGAGCGATTTTTATGTAGCGCCGCCCAAAGTCTTCTGAAAAATCATCTCAAAGGGCTTGAAAAAAATAAGGAATACGGTGAATTCGCATACAAAAGGATGCAATGGAATGATTGGTGAAGATATAATGAACTACCTCGTCCTGAAGCGCGGGGTAGTTCACCCGCGCTTTCCAATAAAAGACGCTCTCAAAACAATGAAAATAGGCCGCTTGCCAAAGCGGATGCGATCTGTTTACACCGGATGCGTTTTTGGCCATTCGGCAAAACTAAAGGTCTCCACTTCCTCAACGTCAATAACGTCAATGTATAAAACTTTGAAAATCGGGTTGTCCGGGGTTTTGTAAATCCCTTTTATACCGGGGTTTTCATCAAGCCCCGCGCTTTCAACATCGCATCTTCAACAAAAACCGTCTTGCCGTTTACCGGCAAAACCGGAGAGAAATTGTGCGGATGGGCGCAAAATGATGCGTTGGGATTAGCCTGTAATTGGGCATATACCGGCTTTTCGCTGTTGGTGCAAAATACACCTTGTTTTCCGTCCGAAAACAGGTATTGAACCCCCTTGTTTTTATTTTGTTTCCGTCCGCCGTCGCTAAAACCCCGTTTGGGTTTGCCTTTAAGATCGCCGCAAAATCATGATACGCCTCCAATCGCATCCTGCCGCCGCTCCTGTCTTGCGCTTGCCTGCCGGAGCGCCGTTGAAAGCGCCGCCTTTTGTTGCATCTCTGCCGGGGGAATTTCATTTCCCCAATGAGAAAGCCGCTTGCATGGCAATTCATACTGTTTCTGCTCTTCTGATTTGCCGCTTCCCGAGTCCAGAGCGCAAAATCTGATTTTAATCTCCGGGATTTTTTATTTATTTTACGTAAACCACCGGCTATGCCGGTGAGACTTGAGAAGGCTATGCCGCGCCGCGCGTGATTCAAGCGGCGAAAAGAAAAATATTTATAGGAAATTCGAGGAATTGACGCTGGAGGCGTGTGGGAAAACCGGGAAATAAATCTGTCAAATCAATAAACAAAGCAAGCGGTGAAGCCAAAATTAAGAAAAACAAGGGTAGGGTAAAGCGCCAATCAAAAAACACATGGAAGAAGAAAAAGACTTGCAAGCGGATC